>WFQM01000186.1 GCA_015487095.1 Gammaproteobacteria bacterium
CGCAACCAGTACCACAACATACCCACCCATTCATGAAAAACCTGGGCTGTGCGATTCAGTGATTTGGCACTGGGTAAAAAATGCCGCAACGTCAAATCATACCGGCTTTTGCCATCAAACACGGTGGGGGCAGGAACAACGTTAAGGCCGAATTTTTTAAATGATTGCATGCTGCGCTTTATGTGCCGGGCATGGGTGACCAGATAAATTGTTTCGATACCTTCGGCTTTTAATATTTTTGCGGAGTATTGCGCATTTTCGTAAGTGGTACGGCTTTCCGTTTCAATCCAGCGCACGGGCAGGGCGTATTCACTTTCAACAAGCTGCTTCATCAATACCGCTTCAGACGGTGATTCTTCTTTCCCCAGTCCACCGGAAATCAGTACGGGTAACAGGGTGCGTCGCGCCAGCCACACGCCATAACGAATCCGTTCCAGGGCAAAAGCATTAGGGGTGTCATCTGCAAATTCCGGTGCATGATAACGCCGACCTGCACCCAAAATCACGATGGCTTGCGGTGGTTTGTCACCCGCCAGTAAGGTTTTTTCAGAAAGAGCGGTTTCCGGCTCCAACCCTGATAACAAAAGATTAGCGGTTAGTGGCAGGCTGGCGATATATAACAAACCAAGACCACTTGCGGTCATGTAAAACCCCACCCGCTGATAACGGCGCATGACGACCAGCCCCAGTATTGCGAGAAGAATAAACCCACCCGGTGGCCCGATGAGTTGTTCCAGTAATGCACCAACACGAAAACCCATTCGTCAGTCTGCCTTATTTTCTTTTCTCACTGAGTTCGCGCTGACAAAATTGGTTAATGTCGCAAATTCACTCAGGCTCAATGTTTCTGCCCGGCGTTTGGGGTCAACACCTTGTGCTTCAATTTGTTCTGCGTTCATCAGTGGCTTGAGTGTATTGCGCAGGGTTTTGCGCCGCTGGGAAAAAGCCTGGGTAACCAGTTTTTCCAGTAGATTGACATTATCAACATTGACGGGAGGTTCACTGTAAGGCACTAAACGTACTACCGCAGAATTCACTTTGGGCGGTGGTGAAAAGGCTTCCGGCGGTACTTGCATTAATGATTCCACCCGGCAGTGATATTGCATCATCACACTCAAACGACCGTAGTCTTTGTTGCCGGGTATGGCGGCCAGTCTGTCCACCACTTCTTTTTGCAGCATGAAGTGCATGTCCTGAATTCGTTCGCGCATGGACAGCAAATGAAACATCAGTGGTGTGGAGATGTTGTAGGGTAGGTTGCCAACAATGCGTAACGGGCGACCATCTTCTGCCAGAGTTGTAAAATCAAATTTCAGCGCATCGGCTTCATGAATGTGCAATTGACCCCGGTCACGACAGTGTTCTTTCAGTTTGGGAATAATATCCCGATCCAGTTCAATCGCATTCATGGCATTCACACAGGGCAACAGGGATTCCGTTAACACACCCAGGCCAGGGCCGATCTCCACGAGATGATCATCCCGTTGCGGGCTGATGGCGGCAACAATACCTGCCACGACATACGGGTCTGTCAGAAAGTGCTGGCCAAAACGTTTACGAGCACGGTGTTTGGGTGCGACTGCGGGATCTGTATTCATGCGACGGATTGTGCCTGTTGGGTTTTCATGTGTCTGACCATTTCGTCTGCCACCGACATCGCATATAACAAACTGTCGGCTCGGGCCTGACCGGTACCCGCCAATGTCAGTGCGGTGCCATGATCCACCGAGGTGCGAATAATCGGCAGGCCTAAAGTGATATTCACTGCTTTACCAAAACCCATGTGTTTCAATACTGGCAGTCCCTGGTCGTGATACATGGCTAACACAGCATCGGCCTGTTTTAATGTGCCGGTGGTAAACAGGGTATCTGCTGATAATGGGCCTTGCACGTTAAAACCACGATCACGAAAACGTTGTAATACGGGTGTGATAATTTCTATTTCTTCTGTGCCCAGATGACCCTCTTCACCCGCATGGGGATTCAGGCCACACACCAGAATGCGTGGTTTGTGAATGCCTAACTTGAGGTGTAAGTCCTGCAATAAAATATCAATAACGTGTGAAAGATTTTCATGCGTGATCGCTGCTGATACTTCTTTCAAAGGAAGATGAGTTGTGGCCAACGCAACCCGCAGACCGTCGGTGGCTAACATCATCACCGGGTGACCTCCCGTTTGTTGCGCCAGATATTCTGTGTGCCCGGTAAAAGCGATACCGGCTTCATTGATAATGCCTTTATGTACCGGACCAGTGACCAAAGCATCGAATGTACCTTGTTTACAACCATTAATAGCGGCATCAATGGTTTTTAAAACCGCTGTTGAATTTTTTTTATTCAGTTGGCCGGGTTGCACATTATCGGCCAGCGGGATATCCAATACAGGCAATATACCCACACGATGGGCTCTTTTGATATGAGCAGTATTTTCCTGAAACGGAATAATCTCCAGCGGCAGATCAAGCTGCTGCGCACGCGCTGCCAGCAGTTTTGCATCTGCAATCACGACCATTTCACAGGAATGATTTTGCTGTGCCATTTGCACGCAAAGATCCGGACCTATACCTGCGGGTTCTCCCGCAGTAATGGCCAGACGATGAATTGATTCCGTCATAAAAATATCATCAATCATCAAAGCCGGTTTTGAACAAAGGCCTCGTCACGAATGCGCCGCACCCAGGCTTGCATGGCAGGGTCCAGTTTGCGCTCACGAATGGCATCACTGGCATTTTTGTTTTGCACCTGTTCTGTCACATCCTGATTGCGACGTTCCAGCACCTGAATGACGTGCCAACCAAAACGACTGCGCACCGGCTCACTCAATTCATCAATAGCCAGTGCACTCATGCCTTGTTCAAAACTCGGCACCATTTCGCCTGGATTGACCCAGCCCAACTCACCGCCCTCAGCTCCCGAACCCGGGTCATCCGAATGTGCTTTGGCCAGTGCGGCAAAATCTTCACCGGCAATAATACGTTCACGAATTTTTTCCAGCCTTGCGCGTGCATCATCACTGTCGGCTTCATCGAAGGGTTTAATCAGAATATGTCGGGCATGTGTCTGGGTGACCACATGCTGTGGCTGGTTGTCACGGATGTCGAGCATTTTGATAATATGAAACCCACTGGGGCTGCGCAGGGCTTCACTGACATTATTCACATCCTGTTGTAACACCCAATCTGCAAACAGGCTGGGCAGGGCATCGGCACGACGCCAGCCAAGGTCACCGCCTTCCAATGCCTGTTGACCATCGGACAGTGAAATTGCCGTTTGTATGAAATCCGCACCGGCACGCAGATCCTGCACAATCTTTTCTGCTTTGGCGCGCGCGCTTTTTATTTCCTGTGCGCTGGCAGCTTCGGGTACGGATATCAAAATATGGCCCAGATGATATTCTTTGTCTTTACCACCGCGTAATTTCTGATTATTGATAAAGTTATCTATTTCCTGTTGGGTAACCACGATGCGGCTGCGCACTTGACGTTGTTGCAGACGGTTGACGGTAATTTCATCACGCATGTTTTCGCGGAAACTTTCAAAATTAATACCTTCGTTTTGCAGGGCACTGCGAAACTGTGACAGATTCATGCGGTTCTGTGCGGCGATATTTTCCAGCGTGCGATTGAGCATGTCGTCATCCACCCGAATGCTGGCGCGCTTAGCCATTTGTAATTGAATACGGCGCAGGATCATACGATCCAGCAGTTGTTTTTCCAGAACGGCGTCACTGGGTAATCGTGTATTTTGCTGGCTCAGCTGTTTTTTGATCAGCCCCATTTCTGCCTTCAATTCCAGTGCGGTAATCACTTCGTCGTTAACCACAGCAACGATGCGGTCCAGCGGGTTTTCCACCTCCAGTTTTGCCTGAACCACTGATGTCATCAGTAAGCTACCTGCCAGAGTTATCCAAAAAAGTCTCTTTGTTATGCCATTCATACTTGTTTTCTCTTTTTCACTTATTGCTTATAACGCTTGTAATGCGAATTAAGCGCTAAAAATACGCTATTTTTAAAAAGTCACCGGGTATTTAACACAGAGGTCACAGAGGCGCAGAGTTGTTAGTGTTTTTCTCTGCGTCCTTTGCGCCTCTGCGACCTCTGCGTTTATAACTCGCCCCTTGTCAGTGCCACGACAACATAACCTCTCACTGTACCAGAACGCTTGTCCGGGGGTTCACGCCTCTGGATTCCGGCTAAAAATATGCCGGAATGACGGTGTTTTCAAAAGTGCTAACAGAGTGATTTAGCCCTTAATTCATATTGTAATAATCGAGTAGGTTGGGGTGAGGCACGAACCCCAACATGCCAAGGTAACGCACTCCCACCAAAACCATACTCAAACCACCACAAACACATTCATTTCAATTTTCAACACCAGAGTATTTTTGCTCCGTATTATGCATCTGTTGGGGTTCGTGCCTCACCCCAACCTACCGGACTTATTTTCAGGGCGACAGGATATCACGCGCCAGCAGACTTTCGACCTTGCGGCCCAAACTCGTCAGACCTTTTAATTCCAGCTGAAACCAGATGGAATCACTCAAATCTTCATCCGCTGCATTCACCCGGTAGCTACGTTGTACGACGCGCATCGACCAGCAGCAGCTTTCATATTCAATACCCTTGAGGGTTTCCAATGTAACGTGATCTCGGGTAGATCGCAGCCAGCGACCCACAACACGCCAGCGCTGGCTAATAGGCCAGATACCGGCCACATCCACTTGTCGCAGTTTTTCACGGTCAAAACGATAACCCAGCCGCAGCACCCGTTTCCGGTTTTGATAACGCCAACTCGCTGTGGCACGCGCCAGCTCGCTGGCTTTGCTGTCCCACTGCAAACTGCTGCGCACGCGAGTGGTTGCCGTCCACTGACTTTTCAGTTCAGCCAGCCAGTGCGAGGCCGTGTCGGTTTCTGGTACAGCTCCGGGCAGGGTGACTTCACGATCCTGAAAGTAAAAGATACGACCCAGACTGGCACTCAACAGTTCCCGTCCCTGTGCATCCAGAAAACGTGTGGTTAACGCGGTGCTCAGTTGATTGGCATCACCCACGCGGTCTGCACCGTTAAAGCGGTTTTCCCGAAACAGCCGGTCAAAACCAAATAATGGCAGGCTGCTGTCAAACACTCGGGAGACACCTGCCTCGTCCACAACCAAGTCCGCCTGCTCTTTTTTGGGGACATATAAATAAAAGAGTCTTGGCTCCAACGTCTGCCGCACGGCACGCCCGCTGGCGGATAAATCCCGTTCAAAAATCAGCCCACTGTCAATGCTGAACAAGGGCAGGCTGCGTGCCGGTTTGGCATCCGTCAGGGGGTCGTTGTTTTGCAGCGTATATTGCGTGTGGCGCAGGCTGAGTTTGGGCAGCAAAAAACCCGCCGCTCCCCGGTGCGGCCAGGCGACACTGGGCTGCACATCCCAGCGTGTGCCCACCACGCCTTCGGCACGATCAAACTGCACCGCTTCTGCCTTCAACGCCCATTCCAGTCCGGCAAACCCCGACCACGGGCTCATGCTGAATTGTAATTGCGGCAGTCGTTGGTAGGGCCGGGAGGTAGCAGGCAGGCTTTTGTCCAGGGTTTGGTAGCCCTGCACCAACAAACCGGCACGCCAGTTTTCTGACTGATAATTCAGCTCACCACGACGCTCAAGGTGGGTCAGACTGCTGGTGGCCAACTGGTTACCAAAATCATTGAGATAATCACGATCCGAGGCATAGCGATAATCCACACGACTGCGCCAGCCTTTACCCGGTTCACCTGTGTGACGCAGAGTCAGCGCTGAGCGGTCAGCACCAAACACCCCGTCATTGGGTAGTTGTGCCACGTCCAGTTGGCCCCGGCTATGTTCATTGAGATAACGAAACTCTCCCTGCAACAATACGCCCCGGCGGGTCATGAAACGGGGGGTGAGGGTGGCATCACGATGCGGTGCAATATTCCAGTACCAGGGCACACTCAGTTCGCTGCCCGCCACGTTGCTTTCACCGAAGGAGGGCACCAGAAAGCCGGTTTTGCGGCCCTGCAACGGAAAACTCATGTACGGGAAATAAAAAATCGGCACATGCATGAATTCGATGCGTGCATGGCGGGCAATGCCTTCGTTGGCGATGGTGTCCAGCCGCAAGCTACTGGCCTTGAGTAACCAGGCACTGTCGCCTTCGTCACAGGTGGTGAATTGTGCGCCCTGCAATTCGGTCACCGATTGACCCAGCAAGGCCACGGAATCTGCTTTACCCCGGATATGTTTGTCGGTGAGCCAGAAACGCGCCGGACTGAATTGTCCCGTGTCCTTGTCCAATTGCAGGCTGGCACTATCACCGGTGAGTAAGCGGTTACCAACGGTATAACGAACATCACCTTCCGCACGCGCCTGATCGGTTAGTTCGTTGTAAAAGAGGCGTTGTGCTTCAAGGCGTTGCACACCACGTTCGCCAATTACCTTGCCCTGTAAACGGTATTCGACACCTTCTTTGCTGATCATATCGGCAGTAAAACGCATGCTGTTGTTTTGCAGGTCTTCTCCCGCTGCGGGAGCCGAATCAGCCGCGGGTGACCGCGCACAATAGGACCACGGAGTTTCTGCTGCCTGCACAGGAATTACTCCTGCGGCAACCA
Organism: Gammaproteobacteria bacterium; assembly: GCA_015487095.1. Lineage (GTDB taxonomy): Bacteria > Pseudomonadota > Gammaproteobacteria > SZUA-152 > SZUA-152 > SZUA-152. The sequence goes on from WFQM01000186.1 coordinate 6,616, forward strand.
CAAAACACAGCCAATACCTGTATTTTGTGGTTGCCGCAGAGGCGACCTGTTTGGCATTTGTTTCCCGCATGTTATTTGCCAATACCTACTTACCAATACAAAAGCTGGAAAAAATTTTGCCCAATAATTCATCGGCGCTGACTTCGCCGGTAATCTCGCCCAGCGCCAGCTGAGCCTGACGCAGGTCTTCTGCCAGCAATTCACCGGCTGCATATTGTTGCAATTGTTGCTGACCGTTTTCGAGGTGTTGCTGTGCGCTGTCCAGCGCCTGTAAATGCCGCCGTCGCGCCATAAACTGCCCCTCGCCACCGGCTTCGTAACCCACACAGGCTTTGAGATGTTCCCGCAATGTTTGCAAGCCTGTGCCACTGCGAGCAGACACGGCAATTTCCGTGATATTTTTGGCATTCCCCGACACCATCACCGGTACGGCATCCACTGTCAGCAAATCAATCTTGTTTTGTACAAGGGTGATCGGCGGGCCTGCCTGACCCAGTTGTGTTAACAGGTCTTGTTCCTGTTCGTCAAAGGTCTGGCTGGCATCATGCAATAAAAGAATACGATCAGCACCTTCAATTTCTGTCCAGGCACGACGGATACCTTCCTGTTCCACTGCATCGTCGCTGTCACGCAGGCCTGCGGTGTCGATAATGTGCAAGGGCAGGCCATCCAGCTGGATGTGTTCACGCAGGATGTCGCGGGTGGTGCCGGGAATATCAGTGACAATAGCGGTATCCCGACCGGCAAGGGCATTAAGCAGGGTGGATTTGCCTGCATTGGGTCGCCCGGCGATAACCACGGTCATACCTTCGCGCAGCAGGTTGCCCTGGCGGGCAGCGGCCCGGGTTTCTGCCAGGGTGTTCATGACGGTAGTCAGCCGTGACTGCACCTGACCATCACCGAGAAAATCAATTTCCTCTTCGGGGAAATCAATGGCGGATTCCACGTAGATGCGCAGTTCTGTCAATGCCTCCACCAGGACATGAATGCGTTGTGAAAATGCGCCTTGCAGGGAGCGTACCGCCAGCCGTGCGGCTTGGGCCGAGGCACTGTCGATGAGATCCGCCACCGCCTCAGCCTGAGCCAGATCCATTTTATTATTGAGAAAAGCGCGTTCGGAAAACTCACCGGGCCGGGCCGGACGGGCACCCAATGACAGACAGCGTTGCAGTAACAAATCCATCACCACCGGCCCGCCATGGCCGTGCAATTCCAGAACGTCTTCACCGGTGAAAGAGTGAGGTGCGGGAAAATACAGCGCGAGGCCGGTGTCCAGTGGCTCGCCATCATCCGCACAAAAGGGGAGGTATTCAGCCTGACGCGCTGCGGGCACATGGCCCAGCAACCGGTGAGCAATATTGCGAGTACCGGAACCCGACAAGCGGATAATGCCCACGCCACCGCGACCCGGCGGCGTGGCCAAAGCAGCGATGGTGTCGCTACCCGCCGTATTGACGGTGGTCACAGCACATTACGCTTTGGCGGCAGCCTGCGCCTCGACCTTGCGCGTGATATACCACTGCTGCGCAATGGACAGGCAGTTGTTGACCACCCAGTACAGCACCAGTCCTGCCGGGAAAAAGGCAAAAAAGGCGGTGAAAATAATCGGCAGCGCCTGCATTATTTTCTGTTGCATCGGGTCCATGGGTGGCGGATTCAGTTTTTGTTGAATCCACATGCTAATACCCATGAGCAGCGGCAACACATAGAAGGGGTCTTTCGCCGACAAATCAGTAATCCACAACGCAAAGGGTGCCTGACGCATTTCCACACTTTCCAGCAATACCCAATAAAGCGCGATAAAAACCGGAATCTGCACCAGTATGGGCAAACAACCCCCCAATGGATTAATTTTTTCCTTTTTGTAGATCTCCATCATCGCTTTGCTCATCTTCTGCCGGTCATCACCGTAGCGCTCTTTCAGAGCTTTGAGCTTGGGAGAGAGACGACGCATATTGGCCATGCTTTTGTAGCTGGCAGCAGACAACGGGAAAAAGATCAGTTTGATAATCAGTGTGACAAAAATAATGGCCAGACCCCAATTACCCACGACACTGTAAATTTTTTCCATCAGCCAAAACACGGGCTTGGCGAGGATATCCAGAACACCGTAATCCACGGTCAAACGCAGATTAGGTTCGATTTTTTCCAGGCGATGCTGTTCTTTGGGGCCCGCATAAAAAAGACTGGTGAAATGCGTGTTGTTGCCCGGCATGATGCTGCGTTCTTCCCCGGACTGGCCGAGCAGATAGCGGCCATCAGCCAATGCTTTGGTATAAAAATGATTGGCTGTATCAGCTGGCGGTATCCAGGCACTGAGGAAATAATGTTGCAACATGGCAATCCAGCCACCTTTGTTGTAACTCTGCTCGGCCTTCCAGGTGGCCATATCTGAAAATTCAATTTTTTCGTAAGGATCCCAACTGCTGGACACCACACCACCGGTATAGGTGTACAAAAGCCAGGATTCACGCGCCATTTCTGTACGTTGTAACTGCTGATAGGCACGACCCTTCCAGGCTTGCTGGCCGTTATTTTGTACTTCCACATCCAGATCCACCGTATAACTGTCACGGTGAAAAGTGTACGTTTTAATGACCTTGATGCCATCTTCGCTGGACCAATGCAGACGGACTTTTAATTGGTCTTCACCATCAGCCAGCTCATAGTGTGTTTGTTCCGCAGTAAATAAAGCATGGTGATCCGGTGCTTTGCCCTGTGATGCCAACAAACCCGACTGCGCCACGAAATATCCGGGCATACGATCATCCAGCAACTGGACCGGCACATCCGGTTTATCCTGTTCTACCGGATAAGTAGGTAACGCAACACGGGTGATTTCGCCACCAGCGGTGTTGATCATTACTTGCAGACGATCCGTATTTACCGTGATGCGTTGACTCTCCATCACAAGGGCGGGCTGGAAGGATTCCTGCTGAGGCGCCACAGCAGGTGCAGATGTCGCCTGATTTTCACGCACGACAGCGGGCACATCCGCAGCGGGTGCGGGTGCCACTGTTGCGTCGCCTGCCGCAGCAATGGCCGGGCCACCGACTGTTTCAGTAGCGACCGGTGGTGGTTGCTGTTCCCGTTGCCACGCACTGAATAACAGCAAAATCACCAGCGAGAGGGCAATAAATAAAACGAGTCTTTGATTATCCATTAGTTTTTGAACAACTTTTTAAATAGTTTTTTATTTCAGGTTTTAGTCTGCACATCAGATGTGTTTGCACACCCGGTTTGCATTCGTTTGTTCAGGCACGAGATCAACTCCACCAGGGTGCCAGGGATGACAACGTGCCAAACGGCGAATCGCCAGCCAGCTGCCACGCAAAGCGCCGTGCCGCTCCAGTGCGGTTTGTGCATAACAGGAACAACTGGGATAAAAACGGCAATGCGGGCCCATTAGCGGACTGATCGCATAACGATAAACACGTATCAAAAAAATCAGGCTTTTGCGCATCATTGTTTTTCTAATCGTTTTGCCTGTTGTTTTGTGGTCCGCTGCCAGTGGGTTTGCAACGCTAAGACCAATTCAGAATTACTTGCGTGCGGCGCAGCATTTCGACTCAATACCACAATATCCAGACCCGCCAGAGATTGCTGGTGCTGGCGGAAACTTTCCCGTACCAATCGTTTGACCCGATTACGTCCAACAGCGGTTTTTATTGTGCGTTTGCTGATAGCGAGACCCAGCCGGGCATAACCAAGCTGGTTTTGCCTTGCCAACACCGTCAACCGTTGATCCACGGAACGGTAATTTGTCTGTTTGAAAACCTTTTGGAAATCATCACTGCTTAATAACCGAACCCGACGTGAAAAGCCGTTTATGGCTCGATGTTTTACAGGCGTATTGCGCGGCATAGACAGCCGCTACTGTGCAGTAATTGTGGCGGTGACAGCGATCAAACAAGCGGGGCGAAACATTTTCATATCTAACCCCGGCGTTATATTCAGGCTGACAAGCGCTTACGACCCTTGGCGCGTCGCGCACTGATAATTTTACGGCCGGCTTTAGTGGCCATACGTGCGCGAAAACCATGGGTACGACTACGACGCAGATTGCTGGGCTGGAAGGTTCTTTTCATTTTACTGTCCGCTTGTTTTAGTCAATTGATTTTTAATCAATTGTTTTTAATAAATAAGAGTTGTACTACTATCAATAACCTATAAATAGCAGCAGGGTAAAAATGCGTTTATTTCAGGTGGCAGCCTATTTTTTTACTGCCCGATTCCAGCCTTTGTTAACGCGCCTGACAAGCCGCGAAAATTTACCTGAAACCCGTAAAAAGCGGCGCAGATTACTGCGAAAACCTCCATTCTGTCAAGTGATTAAGGCTTTTTCGCTATTATGCATAATTTTGTCCACTGGTGTGGATAACTTGCTGATCCAGGCGTAAACTCGGCACACTTTCCGGTGTACCGCTATAGCGACAGCGCGGTAACAGCTCAAATTTTGAGTAGCGGTTCATAATAAAAACGATTCAGGAGACCCTGTGAGTACCCACGCGGATGCTTGGCAGCATTGCCTCAACCATCTGGAAACCGAGCTTTCCACCCAACAATTCAATACCTGGATCCGACCATTACAGGTCATGGAAGACAGCGCACAGCTGCGCCTGCTGGCACCTAACCGTTTTGTACTGGACTGGGTAAACACCCGTTTGCTCGAGCGCATTCAAGCTCTGTTGGGCGAAATTGATGGCACAGACACCAAACAATCTGTGGTGTTGGAAATTGGCGGCAATATGCCCACTATTCTCAACACCCCTCGTCAGGAACGTGCTACTGGCAGCACCGGGCCCATGACTCACCGTCCCGGCAATAATAATAATAATAATGCGTTTACCAATCGCAATAATCGTAATCGCAATACCAATGTCACACACAATAACGGACTGAATCCCACCGCCACCTTTGAAAATTTTGTGGAGGGTAAATCCAACCAACTCGCTCGGGCCGCCTCTTTTCAGATTGGTGAAAATCCCGGTGGTGCCTACAATCCCTTGTTTATTTATGGTGGCGTCGGGTTAGGAAAAACACATTTGATGCATGCTGTCGGCAATCTCATCGTAGCCAACGACCCATCGGCTAAAGTGGTTTATTTGCATTCCGAACGTTTTGTGCAAGATATGGTTAAGGCGCTGCAACACAACGCTATCGACAACTTCAAACGTTACTATCGATCAGTGAATGCCTTGCTTATCGATGATATTCAGTTTTTTGCTGGAAAAGAACGTTCACAGGAAGAATTTTTCCATACTTTCAATACTTTACTGGAAGGCCAGCAACAAATTATTCTTACCTGTGACCGCTATCCTAAAGAAGTTTCCGGGCTGGAGGAACGTTTAAAATCCCGTTTCGGTTGGGGACTTACCGTTGCCATTGAACCACCCGAACTTGAAACCCGCGTTGCTATCTTAATGCGCAAAGCCACCCAACTGGAGGCAGACTTACCACAGGAAGTGGCCTTTTTCATTGCCAAACGTATTCGCTCCAATATACGTGAGCTGGAAGGCGCTCTGCGGCGGGTTACCGCCAACGCAAAGTTCACTGGCCAACCCATTACCGTGGATTTTGCCAAACTGGCACTCAAAGATTTAATTGCCCTTCAGGATAAATTGGTTACCATTGAAAACATTCAAAAAACTGTCGCAGAATATTTCAAAATTCGTGTAGCCGAGTTATTGTCTAAAAAGCGCACCCGCTCCATTGCGCGGCCCCGACAAATTGCCATGGCACTGGCAAAAGAGCTGACGAATCATAGTCTGCCGGAAATTGGCGATGCCTTCGGTGGGCGTGACCACACCACGGTATTGCACGCATGTCGAAAAATTGCAGAATTAAAAGTCGATGAACCACGGATTATGGAAGATTATTCGAATATCATGCGCACCCTGTCCAGCTAAACAGATGCGATTATTTTCTATAAATTGAACAAAAAATAACCAAAACACTGACTTGAATAGGGTGTTTATAAAGGCAGAAAAACCTGTGGATAACATTGTAAAAAAACAGAATAACCGGTTTATTCACATTTTATCCACAAGATATTACGCCTCTGTACCGACTTTATCAGACAGGTTTTAAGATAAATAACTTATTGAAATTTAAGTTAAAAAAAGGCTTATCCACAGATGTGGACAAGCCTAATAATAGTAATAATAATATCTTTTAAATAATCTTTTATTTAAACAGACGGGATCAAGACGGGATAAACCAAAAATGAAATTTTCCATTCAGCGAGAAGCTTTGCTCAAACCACTACAAACCATTGTGGGAGTTGTTGAACGCAGACAGACATTGCCGGTGTTATCCAATATTTTAGTGGCTGTTTCAAGTGACCGGCTTTCCATGACCGCAACGGATCTTGAAGTCGAAATGATTGCCAGGATACCGCTGGAGAATGCCCAGTCAGGTGACATCACTATCCCGGCACGTAAAATTGTTGATATCTGTCGAGCATTGCCTGAAGGCGCTACGATTAATATTACTTTGAATACGGAAAAAGAGCGGGTTAGCGTACAATCCGGACGTAGTCGTTTTAATCTCACCACCTTGCCCATCACTGATTTTCCCAGCGTGGATGAAATCACCAGCCAGTTTGAATTTAGTCTGCCGCAAAATGTACTGAAACACCTGATTGAAAAAACCAGCTTTGCTATGGCCCAGCAGGATGTACGCTATTACCTCAATGGTTTATTACTGGAAATTTCATCCGGTATGGTGCGCGCTGTCGCAACCGATGGACATCGACTTGCTATGTCCACACATGCTTGTGATGTGAAACCATCCGATACTTTGCAAATTATCATGCCGCGAAAAGGTGTTACTGAACTGGTCAAATTGCTGGAAGATACGGATGAACTTGTACAAATTCAGGTCAGTGCTAATCACATCAAAGTTAAACTTAATGATTTTGTATTTACTTCAAAATTGATTGATGGACGTTTTCCGGATTATGAACGGGTCATTCCCAAGAACTCGGATAAACACGTCCTGGCCGACAAAGAAACATTACGTCAGGCATTGGTGCGTACTTCGATTTTATCCAATGAAAAATACCGGGGTATTCGTATTCGTTTATCCAATGCTTTGTTACAAGCCCAGGCTAATAACCCAGAAATGGAAGAGGCCGAAGAAGATATCGAAGTTGATTATTCAGGTGAAGAACTGGAGATCGGATTTAATGTGAGTTATCTGTTAGATGCTTTAGGTGCGGTTTCAGAAGATACCGTATCATTGGATTTAGGTGATTCGAACAGTAGTTGTGTTGTTCAGCCAAAAGGCGATTCTACGTGTACCTACGTGATCATGCCCATGCGGCTTTAATGTTAAAAACGCTGTTTTAGCCAGAATTCCACTTCGTTCATTCATGGCTATTCGTTCCCTTGAGGTCCAGCATTTTCGTAACCTCAAGGATATTCATATCAAACCCCTGCCGGGGCTTAATTATATTATTGGCCCCAATGGCAGCGGCAAAAGCAGTCTGTTAGAAGCCATCCATTGCCTGGGTCGAGGAAAGTCTTTTCGTACCCATAAAACCAATCGTCTGATTTGTGAGGGTTACTCCTCATTTACTGTGTTGGGTCAGGTTCAACAACATGGCCGTCAATTCATGGTGGGTATGCAGCGTGAACGCGGTAAAAGCACCATAAAATTAGCAGGACGATTGATTGCCCGTAGCAGTGAACTCACTCAAGCTTTACCCGTGGCGGTGCTGGAACCTGGGCTACATCGTCTTATCGAAGAGGGACCGGAACATCGCCGCAGGTTTCTGGATTGGGGAGTGTTTCACGTGGAACATGGTTTTCATCAAATCTGGAGCAATTATCGTCGGGTGTTAGCACAGCGCAATGCTGCATTGAGATCCGGTGGACCGAGAGCATCCATCGTTAATTGGGATCAGGAATTGGTACAAACCGGTGATCAACTGGATCAGGCCCGACAACACTATTTGAAAAACCTGATGGAGTACGTGTCACTTTATAGTCAGAAGTTTCCTGATCTTGCAGAGGTACACATTACTTACCAACAGGGCTGGCGGGAAGGGGAGAGTTATGCTGATTATCTTGCCGCACAATACACTTCTGACAAAGAGCGAGGTTTCACTCAGTTTGGACCACACCGAGCTGACTTACGCATACGCATACAAGGAGTTGATGCCCGTGAATATTTATCAAGGGGTCAGCAAAAAGTGTTAGTGGCTTTATTGGTGTTGGCGCAGTGCGAGCAAATGCGTATGCAGGATACATCGGTGGTGGTGTTAGTGGATGATCTTCCATCTGAGCTGGATACCGACAAGCGGAGAATGTTGATGCAGTCTCTGACAGAGACCGGAGCACAGGTATTTTTGACGGGCACTGATAGTTCACTTTTCCCTTTGGATGATACGGAACATGGAATGTTTCACGTGGAACAAGGGCAGATTCATGTGGCAGGTTAAATGCTCAGTGCTTCAATGCGATTAGCTTAATGGCAGTAATATGTTGTTGGGTCTTAATAATAAAAATCCAACGCAAAGGTGCGAAGACGCAGAGTGCGCAAAGAGTGATGAGAATAATCAGCAAAAAACCTAAACAGCTGTGGCACCTGTGCTCTTTCATATCTTTGCATCAGATTTTAGCTTACCGGTAAATTTGTACTTCCAGAAGCGGTATTCGCCAAAAACTGATACACTGGTCAGCTTCAAATACGAGGCTCTGCAATGGCTAGCGACGACACTTCCTACGATTCTTCCAAAATTAAAGTTTTAAAGGGTTTAGACGCGGTAAGAAAGCGTCCCGGTATGTACATCGGTGATACCGATGATGGCACAGGCTTACATCATATGGTGTTCGAAGCAGTGGATAATTCCATTGACGAAGCACTGGCCGGTCATTGTTCGGAAATCAACGTCACCATTCATAGTGATGGCTCATTATCGGTAGAGGATAACGGTCGTGGTATTCCGGTGGATATCCACGAAGAAGAGGGACGCTCTGCTGCTGAAGTCATCATGACGGTGCTGCATGCAGGTGGTAAGTTTGATGACAATTCCTACAAGATTTCAGGTGGTTTGCATGGTGTAGGTGTGTCTGTAGTCAATGCGTTGTCCGAAGTGTTAAAGCTGACAGTATGGCGCAATGGTGAAACGCATTTTCAGGAATACCACCATGGTGACCCAGTGAAGTCGCTGGAAGTTATTGGCACAACGGATCGCACCGGTACTGAAATTCGTTTTTTACCCAGTACAAAAACCTTCAGTGATATTGAGTTCCATTACGATATCCTGGCCAAACGCCTGCGTGAATTGTCTTTCCTCAATTCCGGGGTACATATTGTACTGAGCGATGAGCGCAACGATAAACAGGATGTGTTTGAATACAAGGGAGGTATCAGCGCCTTTGTAGAGCATCTCAACCGTAACAAAACGCCATTACATCCCGCAGTGATTGGGTTTGTTGCCGAAAAAGAGGGCGTTACTGTCGAAGTCGCAATGCAGTGGAATGACTCGTATCAGGAAAATATCTTTTGTTTCACTAATAATATTCCCCAGCGTGATGGTGGTACTCACCTTGCCGGTTTCCGTGGTGCGCTGACACGTACCCTGAATCAATATATTGAGTCCCTCGGGGCAGCCAAAAAAGCCAAGGTTTCGATGACTGGTGATGATGCCCGGGAAGGTTTGACTGCGGTGTTGTCCGTGAAAGTGCCGGACCCTAAATTTTCATCACAGACTAAAGACAAGCTGGTGTCTTCGGAAGTGAAGGGCATTGTGGAATCCGCTGTGGCGGAAAAGTGCCAGGAATTCCTGCTGGAAAACCCCACGGATGCCAAAGCTATTGTCAGTAAAATTGTCGATGCTGCCCGTGCGCGTGAAGCTGCCCGGAAGGCGCGTGAAATGACCCGGCGTAAAGGCGCGCTGGATATCGCTGGACTGCCGGGTAAATTGGCAGACTGCCAGGAAAAAGACCCGGCACTTTCTGAATTGTTCCTGGTGGAGGGTGACTCCGCTGGAGGCTCTGCTAAGCAGGGGCGTGACCGTCGCACTCAAGCCATTCTGCCGCTGAAAGGTAAAATCCTTAATGTGGAGAAAGCACGTTTCGACAAAATGTTGTCATCTGTCGAAGTGGGCACGCTGATTACCGCACTGGGTTGCGGTATTGGCCGAGAGGAATTTAATGCAGATAAACTGCGTTATCACCGCATTATTATTATGACGGATGCCGATGTGGATGGTTCGCATATCCGTACTTTACTGCTGACTTTTTTCTATCGGCAGATGCCTGAGCTGATTGAGCGTGGTCATATCTACATTGCCCAGCCACCATTGTACAAAGTGAAAAAGGGCAAGCAGGAACGTTATGTCAAAGATGACAGTGAGTTGAATGATTATCTGTTGCAATCAGCGCTGGAAAACGCCGGTCTACATGTGAGTGCTGACAGCCCGGCTATTGCAGGCATCACCCTGGAAACCCTGGCCCAGCAGTATCTGACGGTGAAAGCGACCATTGATCGTTTGTCGAGCCGTTATCATGGTGAGCTGTTGGAAAAGATTGTTTACATGTCCGCTTTTCCTGCTGATGGAAAAGCGGACAAGGCAGCAGCAGAATCCTGGTTTGCTGAATTAAGTCAGCGTCTTAATGCGGATGACACTAGTGCAGTGCGTTACGAGATAGCACTGGAAGATGATAGTGATCATGGCCGTTGGTTGGCGCGGATTAATGCCATTAGTCACAATGTGGGTAATGAGCGAGTGATGGCCAGTGATTTTTTTGCTTCCAGCGAATATCAAAAGATGATGGCTTTGGGTGAACAACTGGCAGACTTGTTAGAGGAAGGTGCCTTTGTGCAGCGTGGTGAGCGTCGTGAGGACGTGAACAGCTTCAAGCAAGCATTGGACTGGTTAATGCGTGAAGCCCGTCGTGGTCAGCACATACAGCGCTACAAAGGTCTGGGTGAGATGAACCCAGAGCAGTTGTGGGAGACCACCCTTGATGTCAGTGCCCGCCGTTTGTTGCGAGTGCAGATAGAGGATGCTGTTGCGGCGGACGATGTGTTTACCACACTCATGGGTGACCAAGTGGAACCACGCCGGGAGTTTATAGAGACGAATGCCTTGCAAGTGGCGAATCTGGACGTATAGAGTGTAAGTGTTGACTTACTAACAGTAAAAACTGCTTCGGTAGGGTGGGCACGCAGTTTGTGCCCACGCGTTGCAGGAAGTCCTTAGAGGATTACTGTGGGGCTGAAGAAGATCACTTAGCGGATGGTGAGTAAGGCGAAAGGTTATAACGGAAAAACAACCGGCAATAAAAAACCCCGGATTCATCACTGGCTAAAGTCAGGAGAGGAATTGCCCGGGGGCTGTGCCCTCATAATCGATGCTTGATACCACTGATGCAAGCCGATTTTTCCAGCAAACTCAAGCACGTCTTGTCCAATAAGCGCTTATCCGCAGCGCCTCACTCAAGGTGGCAATCGTAATCTGTTTAGTCACTAAGTTTGGAATATGGCACTCAGCGAAAGCCTTTATCCCTCTTTGCAGTTGCTGGAGATTGGTCTGCGCAATACCATTAACCACCATGCCCGCCAACAGTTTGGCACCAACCCACAACGATGGCTAAATGATAGCTATGGCCTCTATTGAAGTGGAAAAGTGAATGCCCACTAACTTTTTTGGCCAGTATAATCAGCAATAAAATAAGTGAAGTGCTTATTTGAGTGGTAATTTATGACGCATGGACTCAATGGATGTAAATTTATTCAGTTCATAATCAGACAACAAACGCCCGTTTTTGTCAGATAAGCAGGCTTGTTCTATATCCCTATCTGTTTGTTTTTCTACCTGTTTCCAGTTTGTTTTACTCACTTTATTTTTATTCAGGTTTTTAATGTCGTTTAGTGTGTATTTAATAGTTATCATTTTTTTTTGAACCTATTGAAAAATTCTTTATTGGGGCGCTTAAACTGTTTTAATTCTTCATCAGTGAGCCAAGCGCTATCAGGATCAGATTTTGCCGCCTCTTCCAATTCTTCCTCTGTCATGTTCTTAAGGCGCTCCAAGTCACTTTTACCTTTGAGCTTTTTAAGCTCTTCAAGAGTGTATTGTTTTATAGCCATATGACATCACCTCAGATATTTTTTTGATAAAAACGCTTTTCTCGTTTATCTGCTTTACGGGCAGATATTATCCGAATTATATCCCCATCTCTTTCTGTAAATACTACAAAAACGATACCCAGGGGATTAGTAACTCCAATAATTTGGTAACGTTCTTCGTCGTACCCGTGCCGCGTATCTTGCATAATAATAGCATTAGTATCCTCAAAAACAGGGGCAGCTTGCATAAAGTCAATACCATGTTTTGCTATGTTGGTAGCATTTTTATCAGTGTCCCACTGAAATCTCATAGCTTGTACTCTTAAAAAATTAGAAATGCATCAGTTTACAGGTGATTTATCGTATATCGTAAGTTTGGTTTCCTAATCCTAATTATGAGGGGGATAGAGTTAAGGAAACTTCAGTTAATCAATATTCTGATGAAATTGCTTCTCTAATGAGTGGCGGATTTGAACTTAACCACACCAAATCTCAAACGCTACGGGTATATATCCGCCAGTATAAAAAAGGCGCCAACCCGGTTTAGGGTTGCCGCCTTTTTTGGTTCTGTTTGATACAGAACGGAAGCCGTTGATCAGGCTTCCTCGTGGTAACGGATCACTCGGTCTACTTCAGTTTTGGAACCCAGAATAACCGGTACCCGCTGGTGCAGACCCGTAGGTTGAATTTCCATGATGCGTTCACGCCCTGTGGAACACACGCCACCAGCCTGTTCAACAACGAAACCCATAGGGTTGGCTTCATACATCAGACGCAGTTTGCCGGGCTTGCTTGGGTCACGGGTATCTTTGGGGTACATGAAAATACCGCCGCGAGTGAGGATGCGATACACCTCGGCCACCATGGAGGCCACCCAGCGCATATTGAAATCCTTGTCGCGTTCACCGCTGGTACCTGCAATGCATTCGTCGATGTAGCGTTTCATGGGTTCTTCCCAATGACGCTGGTTGGACATGTTGATGGCAAATTCGGCGGTCTCTTCAGGGATTTTCATCTCGGGATGGGTGAGGATAAATTCACCGACATTGTGATCCAGAGTAAAGCCGTTGACGCCGTTGCCGGTGGTCAATACCAACATGGTGGATGGGCCGTAAAGCGTAAATCCACCGCAAACCTGTTCAGTGCCGGGCTGAAGGAAATCCTCGGCGCTGGGGTTTTCCACACCTTCGGGACAGCGCAGGATAGAGAAGATACTGCCCACAGAAAGGTTAACATCGATGTTGGATGATCCATCCAGAGGATCAAAGGTCAGTAAGTACTTACCTTTGGGGTATTCGGCAGGAATAGGGTAAATATCATCCATTTCTTCGGAAGCCATGGCACCGAGGTGGCCGCCCCATTCGTTGGCTTGCAAAAAGATATCATTAGAAAGGATATCCAGTTTTTTCTGGGTTTCGCCCTGAATGTTCTCGCTACCGGCAGAACCGAGTACGCCCACCAGGGCTCCCTGATTGACGCAACTGGAAATGGCTTTGCAGGCCGTGACCACATCGTTGAGCAGGGCAGTAAAGTCGCCAGAGGCAGAAGGAGAATTGCGCTGCTCCTTGATAATAAATTGGGTAAACGTTTCGCCAGTATGCATTTTTGATTTCCTACAATGGTTAAAAATTCGACGGTCCGACAGGCCGTACAGACCCCGGAAAAGCTCGCGAGTCTACCATATTCGGGTATCACATTAAATGCGGGTCAGATTGGCAGAATATTCCCGTTTATGGGAGAGGTTTTATAGTGGTTGCCTGCATTTGGCACAGGCCGTAGCATATGCGGCTCTTCAGTATTAATACGCTGAGGTTTTGCACGAAAAATCTTTCTAACCAGACAGAGTTTTAAAATGACCCAGACCCTACGAATTGCTACCCGTAAAAGCCCACTGGCCTTGTGGCAGGCTGAGTTTGTCCGTGACAGCCTGCTGGCCCGGCAACCTGATTTGAACATCGAACTGGTGAAAATGGTCACTCAGGGTGACAAGATCCTCGACACACCACTGGCGAAAGTGGGTGGAAAAGGTTTGTTTGTCAAAGAACTGGAGCAGGGCATGTTACGGGGTGATGCCGATATCGCGGTGCATTCCATGAAAGATGTGCCGGTGGAGTTTCCCGAAGGTTTGCACTTAGCGGTTATCTGCGAACGTGAAGATCCTCGTGATGCCTTTGTTTCCAATACCTGCAAAACGATTGAGGAATTGCCGCAGGGAGCAAAAGTGGGTACTTCCAGTCTGCGACGCACCTGCCAGATACGCGCCTGGAGGCCGGATCTACAGATTCTCGATTTGCGGGGAAACGTGAATACCCGGCTGCGAAAACTGGACGAGGGTGAATACGATGCCATTATTCTGGCTTGTGCAGGTCTCAAGCGATTGGGTTTTGACGAACGTATTGCCGAGCACCTTGATCCCGGTTTCAGTCTGCCTGCCATCGGCCAAGGTGCGGTGGGTATTGAATGTCGTAGTGATGACTCGGTCATCAACGAATTAATTGCACCACTGAATCACACCGCAACGGCTATTCGAGTGCGTGCGGAACGCGCGATGAATAATCGTCTTGAAGGAGGGTGTCAGGTGCCGATTGGTGGTTATGCGGAACTGGATGGTGATACATTGCTGCTGCGTGGTCTGGTAGGCCGACCCGATGGCAGTGAAATGGTACGGGGTGAAATTGCCGGTCGTGCCGAAGAAGCGGAGTATCTGGGCACGACCCTGGCCGATGATCTTTTGTCTCGCGGTGCGCGGGAAATTTTGCAGGAAGTTTATGCCAGCAAGGGCGACGGCTGAATGTCTGAACTGTCCGGTGTCACGGTGGTGGTAACACGCCCCGTGCATCAGGCAGAAAAATTATGCCAGCTTATCGAAGCGGCAGGCGGCAAGGCGCTGCGTTTTCCGGTGATCGATATCCGACCGCCGGAAAATCCGCAACAATGCCAGGCACAGTTGGCCCGGTTGGCGGAATATGATCTTGTCATTTTTGTCAGCGCCAATGCGGTAAATGCCACAATGGCGATGCTGAAGACACCACAAGCCTGGCCGATGACGTTACCGGTTGCGGCGGTGGGCAAAGCGACGGCGCAGGCCATTATAAAAAAGGGTCTACCCGCTCCATGTGTCGCACCGGAACCGTTTAACAGCGAAGCACTACTCAGTCTGCCAGAGTTGCAAACACTGGATGGAAAACGCATTCTGATTTTTCGTGGTAATGGTGGCCGGGAATTATTGCGTGACAGTTTGTGTGAACGAGGGGCACAAGTTGACTATATTGAATGTTATCAGCGAGTCGTTCCAGAGACAGATATTCGGCCATTGTATGCCGCCTGGGAACAGGCCCGACCTGGCACGATGCCGATTGTTGTGACCAGTAATCGAGGTTTGCAAAATCTGGTGTCGATGATCGATAAAGGACATCAACCCGTATTATTTGCTTCACCGCTGATAGTGATTAGTGAACGCACCGCGAGCCTGTCTGCCAAACTGGGGTTTTCACAAGTACCCACAGTAGCAACGGCCGCTAATGATGATGCAGTTTTAGCTGCATTGAAGACATGGACAAAGTCCTGAATCCAGGCTGAAGAAAATATCATGAAAAAAGCCGAAACAAACGTGCCGGAAGACAAACTTGAAAATGAATCAGGCAATAAGCTGGAGACACCCTCCGGCCCAGTAAAAAGTCCTGTGGTAACAGAGTCTGGCAAAAAAGAATCAACAGCAGAAAAAGAAAAATCAAAAAAGTCTCCAGCAAAAAAACCAGCCAATAAAAAACTTCCTCTGTACATTGCGCTCGGTGTTTTATTTTTAATTGCAGTATCAGCCATTGGACTTGCAGCTTATGATTTTTGGCTATTGCGTGCGCAGACTTCAGTTAATACACAGTTGGCCAATACGCAGAGTGAGTTAAATAATGCCCAACGCGAATTGAGTAATACTCAAAAGGGATTTGAAACACGTATTAATCAATTGGGACAACAGTTACAAACAACAAAAAACCAGTTATCAGCAGAAATACAGGCACGGAAAAATGAGCAGTCGGAACATAAAGCCGTCAATGCTGCCTTGCAGAACATCACTGAAAAACTGGGTCGCAATAGCATTGCGTGGCGCATGGCGGAAGTGGAATATCTGTTAACAGTGGCGAATCACCGACTCACCTTGGCACAGGATCGTCAAACAGCGATTAATATTTTTGAAACAGCGGACAGCCGACTTGAAGCCATTGCTGATCCATCTCTGCTCAAGGTACGCAGGGAAATTGCCAGCGAACTGACTGCGTTGCGCGCGATGCCCACTGTAGATATTCCTGGTTTGGCATTGCAAATAGGCAGTCTGGCAGAAACTGTTGAGCAACTACCATTGATGGATCAAAAACGTCTGGCGGTAGTCTCGGAAAAACGGGAAAGTGCAGCGTCTGTAAAATGGCAGGAAATACCAACAGTGGTGTGGAACGATATCAAAAGTCTGGTGCAGGTTCGGCGTCACCAGCAACCCACAGAACCTTTATTGCCGCCGCAGCAAGCATGGTTTTTATATCAAAATCTGCAATTGAAACTGGAACAGGCAAGGCTGGCTGTGTTGAAACAAAATACGGCGGTGTTTGCACAATCGCTTGAAGAAGTCTCGCAGTGGCTGAGCAGCTATTTTGAAGCGGAATCTGCGGCAGTGATCAGCATGCAGGAAACAGTAAAAAATCTGCGTACGATTGAATTGCAGCCAACAATACCGGATGTCAGTGGATCATTACGTGAATTGCGTTCGGTGATGAATACTCGTTCGACAATGAATACCTCGCTCGGAGCAATAACACAGTGAAGTTGTTATTCCTTTGTCTGGTCACATTGTTTGTGGCGGTTATTGTTGCCATTCTGGCAATAGAAGACCCCGGTTATGTGTTGTTCGCAGTGGGTACATGGACGGCGGAAACCACATTGGCGTTGATGGTGGTCGTGTTAGTCACCGGTTTTGCCCTATTGTATTTTTTGATTCGAACCGGGCTAAAAGTGTTTTCCGTTCCCCGTGATTTACGCCATTGGAAAAAACAACGGCGGGAACAAAAAGCGATGAAATTACTGACGCAGGGTTTGATTGATCTTGCTGAGGGTCGTTGGCAAAGTGCAGAAAAAAAAGTCGTGAAATATGCTGAATCAAGTGATGCCTCTTTGTTAAATTATCTTGCTGCAGCGCGAGCAGCACAGGCGCAGGGAGCAGATCAACGTCGGGATCACTATTTGAAGTTAGCGCACGAGAAGCACCCCTCGGCTGATATTGCGGTGGGGCTGACTCAGGCTGAATTGCAACTCAAACAAAATCAACTGGAGCAGTGTCTCGCAACATTAAGACACCTGCATCAACTTGCACCCAAACATGTGCAGGTATTAAAAGTGTTAGCGGGATTGTATCAGCGCCTGGAAGACTGGGAACATTTATTGGAAATCATTCCTCTGTTGCGCAAACGCAAAGCCATGAAAACAGACATCATTGATGATCTGGCGCAACAGGCATACTTGGCATTATTGCAAAAAGCACATTCATTTGTAGATTTATCAAATGTGTGGTCGTGCATTCCCGGTCCTGTTCGGGAAAAAGAAAATATCCTGTTGATGTATGTGCAGCGCCTGTTGGCAATGGGTGAAAGTAATTTGGCTGAACCCCTGTTGCGCCATGCGTTACACCGAAAGCTCAGTGAAGCTTTGTTGATATGTTACGGAAAAATAGAAAGCGTTGAACCTTCTCGCCAACTGGATCTGGTGGAATCATTGCTGGTGGAACATGAGCGGGATGCAGCAGTATTGTTAACGGCAGGGCGTTTAAGTTTACGCAATAAACTATGGGGTAAGGCACGCAGTTATCTGGAAGCCAGCATTAACGCACAACCTAGTGCCGAAGCCTACAGCGAGCTAGGTAATTTGTTGGAACGTATGAATGAAACAGAAGCGGCGGCAGAATGTTTTCGTGAAGGTTTGCGACTGGTGCCGGGTTGTGAGCAAACGACACCGATTATTATGGAACCCGCAACGAGTCCGGCTATTGCCTTGACGAATCAGACGCTTCTGGAATCAGAAACAGAAATACGCGATGCGGTTGTTATTGCCAGCGCGGTAAAGCCAGCAACGGTGAGAGGCGCAAAATAAGCC
>WFQM01000187.1 GCA_015487095.1 Gammaproteobacteria bacterium
CCCAGCGCCGACTTGAGGTAATCACTCGTTGTGAAAGACAGACGGGTGACTGAATTTTTTTCAATCGTCGACATAACTCCACATCTTCCATCAATGGAATATCTGCAAAACCCTGCATACGCTGAAATAAATGACGTGTAATGAATATAGCCTGATCACCTGTGGCGATACCCGATACCCGGGACCGCCAATTCATCATGGTTTCAATCACCCGAAAAAACCTCCGGTTACCGGACAGGCACACGTCAAAACGACCCCAAACGTCCTGACCGGGATTGACCTTGTCAATAATTGCAGCAATGCCGTCGTCCGGCAAAATCGTATCAACGTGTAAGAATAGAAATACATCACCGCTTGCCACTTCCGCACCTTTATTCATTTGCAATGCACGGCCCCGCGTTGAAACCAGCAGATGATCTACCTGAGGCTCTGCAAGACATTGACTGTCATCCTTACTGCCGCCATCAACCACAATAACTTCATGGCCTTGTGTGCGTATAGTTTGTAATTTTTGTAAATTAGCCGCCAGCACTTCGGCTTCATTTAAAACAGGGATAACAATGGAAATACGCATCAGGTTTAACTTAATGCACCGCCACAACTGCTGCCTTGCCCAGCTGTACAGCCATAACAATGGCCACGCACCACTATCGATGCACCCGACACATCCTGATTCAACACATCACGCAAATGTGGCCTTTTTATCGGTGCCAGCTGCATAGGCAAATCCAGCATTTGGTTGAAATCACAGTCATAAAGATACCCCTGCCAATCAACACTGATGAGGCTGCGACACATTACAGTTTGCAGGTTTTCATCTTTGTGGGCGGTTTGCAGAAGTGCCATGTAATCATGAAATTCCCCGGTCGAAATCAGGCTGCTGCCAAATCGCTGAATAGGCATATTGGCCAGCGTCAACAATTGTGTAAAAACAATGCCATGTTCAGCGAAAAGTTTTTGCTTGTAATCCGCCTCCAGTACATCCTGCGGCGGTGGTAGAAATGGCCCCGTGGGGTTATAGACCAAATTCAGTTCCCGCTTGTTATCTGCCTGCCCATAACCCAGCTGGTTCAGCTTTTTCAGTCCGGCAATACTTTTTTCAAAAACCCCTTTACCCCGCTGACCATCCACATTTTCTTTTTGATAACAGGGCAACGATGCCGTCACCTGCACACCGTGTTCAGCCAAAAATTCAGCCAGATCTTCCTGGCCTGGCTCCTCCAAAACAGTAAGGTTACAGCGATCAATCACCGCGACATCCCTGGCGCGTGCTGCTTTAACCAATTCTCGAAAATGGGGATTAAGTTCGGGAGCACCTCCAGTGAGGTCCAACAACTTCACATTAGATGCATCAAGATAATCAATCACACTCTGAATATTATCTGCGCTCATTATTTCAGTCCGTTTAGGACCAGCATTGACATGGCAATGCAAACATTGTTGGTTGCATAAATAGCCAAGATTCACTTGCAGCGTGGACACCGTTTCGCGCTGCAATGCAGGAAAAATAGTTTTTTCCAATAAGGGTAATGTTTCTAACATGCTTCTGATTATCTCCTGTAACTACCTGACAGTGATCTTAATTGCTGTATTTTATTATGCAATTATTTTCACAACTGGCAGGCTGAATACGCAATAAATTCAATTTAATATGCACGAACAATAAAGCAAGGGATTACAAGAACCAATTTAATCAGTCCGTGTCCCATCGGTGGCTTGCTGGAACTCTGGAAAATTGGCAGAATGCGCTCCTTGGACTCGGCCGCCAGTCTGTCGTTACAAACAAAACCCAATAATTATAAAGGTAAATGAGTGGCAAACCCCACGCTTCCCAGTGATGATGAGCTGATTCCCAGACTTCTGGCCAATGATGAAACAAGCTATGCTCAGATTGTCGCAGCTTATCACGGGCTTATGGTGCATTTAGCACGCGCCATTGTGGGCGAAGCCATTGCCGACGAGGTCGCACAGGAAGCCTGGGTTGCTGTACTGCGCGCCTTGCCCAAATTTGAACGCCGCTCCAGCCTGAAAACCTGGATTCTGCGTATTGTCAGCAACACTGCCAAAAGCCGTTTGCGTCATGAATCCCGCACGGTGAGCCTGGATGAATCCCTTGAGGAAAACCCTATCATTGACCCGGCACGCCTCAAACCCAATGCACACTGGGCCAGTCCACCCGCCATGTGGCATGCAGATACACCTGACGCTCTGCTCGCCAGCACAGAATTACGCCGCTGCATCAGCGATGCACTGGCTACACTACCCCCGCTGCAACGTGCAGCCGTCACGCTTCGAGACATGCAAGGATTAAGTATGGAGGCAATTTGTAAGATTTTAGAGGTTTCTGAGTCTAACGGAAGAGTCTTGCTCCATCGAGCCAGAAGTCGTATCCAAATGGCCATTGAGGAGCACGAAGGACAATGATGCCCAGCTGCAAAGACATTACTGAACATTCCAGTGATTATCTGGATCGCAACCTACCTTGGTGGAAACGCATGGGTTACTGGTTGCATCTTGCCATGTGTGTGCATTGCCGACGATATGTCGATCAACTCAAGCTGACGATTGACACCATCGGAAAATCCCCCGATGCCACGACTCCCAACGTCAGTCCGGAAGAAATACAAGCAATTGTCGAAAAGATGAAGCGATCAACAAAAAACAAGGATGGCTGAGAATCTGCCGAACAAGCGCTCTTCAAAAGCACAGTTCTGGCAACATCTGCCTCGCGGGTGCTACACTCAATGCCAGTGATTTTGAGGAGTCTGGGGCCGTAGCTCAGCTGGGAGAGCGCGTCGTTCGCAATGACGAGGTCGGGAGTTCGATCCTCCTCGGCTCCACCAATTCACGTTTTTTTGCATCCGCATCACCCCTGCCCCGGTAGCTCAGCAGGATAGAGCAATCGCTCTCCTAAGCTAAGCGCAATTTATCATCGGAAATAAATATTATTCAATATAATGTTCAACAAGTTATGGATTCCTACTGCCTACTGATCTAAAAATAGTCATTTTGGGACAATCTTGGGACAGTTGAGGATAACTTTGTTAGTATTTCCCTCATGGCGACAATCGAGAAACGCGGCACCGCACAATGGCGTGTGAAAGTGAGGAAAAGAGGTTTTCCCACGCTCACCCAGACCTTCAGCAAAAAGGCTGTAGCGGAACGCTGGGCTAGAGATATTGAGTCCTCAATGGATAAAGGGGTGTTTGCCGACCATCGAGAAGCCGAACAAACAACACTGTCTGACATCCTGGATCGCTACGAGCGGGAAATACTGCCAAGTAAAAAATCTCAACTTCCCGTCAAAGGGCAAATCAAACAAATTAAGCGGATCATTGGCACCCACTCCCTAGCGCGGCTGACTACTTCGGTTATTGCCGAGTTTCGTGATATCAGGGTCGGCGAGGTATCCAGCGAAACCCCCCACGCACCATTCCGCTAAGCAGCAAAGCAATCGAGATTCTCAAAAATGAAACTCGGAACATCAGCGGATTTGTGTGGAACATCAAGCCTGACTCTATTACCCAAGCTTTTAAACGCATCTGTAAAAGCGCGAAGATCAGTGACCTGCGATTCCATGACCTTCGGCATGAAGCAACCAGCCGCTTCTTTGAGCTGGGATTAAATATAATGGAAGTATCCAGCATTACCGGCCATAAAGATTTAAGAATGCTGAAACGGTATACGCATCTTAAAACTGAAGACTTGGCCCAGAAATTACAATAAAATATTTTCCCTTTCGTCCCCGTGGCACAATTGGATAGCGCGACGCCCTCCTAAGGCGTAGGTTGCAGGTTCGACCCCTGCCGGGGACACCATTCACTCTATAAATAAAATAAACGAGCACCCAGTGAAAAGATTTGCATTTGTTAGTGACGCCGCCGAAAAAGAGTACAAGGCACTGCCAAGTGACATTCAGGATGAATTTGGTAAAGACCTGAGGCGCATACAGTTTGGCGAAAGCCCGGAATTAAAAATCGAACACTTAGGAAGTGTGGGTGCCGGAGTTATAGAGCTAAAAATTAATGGGCACCCTGCACACAGATGTGTCTATGTCGCCAAATATATGGATACCGTTGTGGTTTTACATTCATTTTCAAAAACCACAAACGGCGTTGACCGGCAGGCTATGAACGTCGCCGGGCAACGATTAAAAGAATTGCACACTGAAATTAAGGCCAGCTCCAAATAACAGATTAAGCGGCCCGAACTTTTGATATGGCTATGGAAGCTTCTTGCAACGAAGGCATATTCATACGCGCTCGGAAGCCCAGAGTATCCAACATATCGAACATGGCATCGATCGTAAATTTCTCGATCTTTGCATTTGCAAGCTCAGATATTCTTGACTGGTGCACGTTTAAATTATCTGCCGCCTCTGACTGAGTCCATCCCTGTTCTCTGATCAGGTTGGTAATCATAATGGACAAATCGACCTTCATCGCCATTTTGCTTGCGACCTCATCGTCATGGGTCACATGAAACGGGCTATCGTAATATTTGAGTGCCATAGCACACCTCCAAATCTAAGTAACAAACAAATTATATAATATTTTAGATAATCCGCAAGTATATTGGGAGTGTTTTTGGACGAATATCCTCATTATCCTCATAACTGATTGAATAATATATATTTTTTATTGGCAGCCTGAGGATAAAACCCCTTACATCAGCAACAGATAGCTGGGGGTTTGAGGTTTATCCGTATCATTGCATCGCTGGTTTCCACAGTTTTCCGATATTATTTGGCCGCAGAAGGCCAGCGCCCCAAAAATGTAGTTGACGCCGCTAGCCGGCGGTGCAGTGCAAGCGCCGAGAGACCTGTTTTAGCCTGAGTGAGTAGGTGGATAGCGATAAACCAGGTGGTCAGGGGAAGCTTGGTTGAAGCAAAAACAGTTCCCCCTGTTAGACGTTCGAATCGTCTCCGGGGCACCACATTTCAGCGTTGTACTTTGGTCAGTTTGCAGGAAATCACATATTGATGTTCGTCGTTGATTTCGCTACGCATCACAATGCCTGTGGCAGATAACGCAGGTACG
>WFQM01000188.1 GCA_015487095.1 Gammaproteobacteria bacterium
CCCATACCTCCCCCGCCGCCACCCATACCTCCCATACCAACCATCCAGCCCACACCAACAGCACCATTGCCGCTAACACCAATGGAACCACAATTATTTGCACTCCAGCTGCCACTTCGCGCGAAACTGCGAACCTTTAATACCGCACGATTATAATAGGGACCCTGCACGTAGCCGTTAGTGGTACTGTTCCGCACCTCATTGCTAGAGCCAGCCGGGAAACCAGCCTCTTCGCCCACGTCATTAAGGTTGACCAGGAAATTCTTGTTTTTCCAGCCATGCGGTACTGCCACATGACACATGGTGCAGCGAAAATTAGTCACGCGAGAGGCATGCAGCCGATGGAAATTACCGCCTCCACCCATGCCCCCCATGCCAAGGCACATGCATCCCATTCCAGAAAACCCACTGGCCCGCGATGCACCCGAGGGACTCGCATACTGCTCGTACCGGTGACATTTGAAACACAGGTGAGTAGTAGCGTCGTTGCCACTATCATTGTCGCCGGTACCTGGCCGACCGGTGAAGTCATTTTGTGGTGAACCGGGTGCATTACCGCTCCAATCACCCTTGAGCAGGAAGTAATTAGTGGAGCCGTGTGGCCCCCACACCGGACCATTTTCCTGACCGGGGTCAGGATCAACGGTACCTGCGTTGGTATTAGAACCATGGCAGTCAGTGCAATACATGGTTTGGGTACCCACAGCATTGTTAAAGGGACTGATCCAGTTCTCCCCGTTGCCCATAACACGCGCAGCGGGAGTGCGCCCGGTGGGTTGCATAACCGGGTGCCAGCCACGGTGGTTATTGGTATTCCAGGTAAAACCATTATTATTACCCGCACCACCATCTGTACCCACGCTACGAGGTTCACCAGCATGCAAGGCGGGTGAATTAAATTCCCGTGCCTGATTGGTGTACTGGGTCATACCATTGACGCCTGGCGGTGTGGTCGTCGAATCGTCTCTCAGCAGCGGCGGCTCATCGTAGCCATAATTCGAATGACACTTCAGACAAATCTGGTATTCGCGGGTTACATAAGGCCGGGCGACCTCAGTGGAGGCATTGGTACCCGGGTCACCCCGCTTGATCGTAAAGTTCACGGGCTCAACATGAAAACTGTTAGAGGTATATTCCGGCTCCACACCCCACATGCCGCGCAACACACCGGAAGCAATATTGGTGTGCGGGTTGGCGTTATCATGGTTATGAGTACCCGCTGCGTCCAGCGTACCACCAAGATTATCCTGATTAAATTGTCTTCGTCGGGTAACACGGTGTGGATTATGGCAATCCGTACATTCCACATGGCGATTGTTGAGCGATCCACCCATACTGATCTTGCCCAGGTTGGCGCGAGACTCAATAAAATCCTTGCCACGCTGACTCAGCTCCTGGGTATCCTGGCCTGTGCTACCAATATCATGCACTTCCATGCCTGCCGCTTGTTCCCCGCTACGGATCGGCATACGAAAAGACATGTTAGTAAAATCCTCTTTAATATCCGGCACGTCGGTCCCCATACCCTGCGAAGTTAGTGTGCCGCCGTCACTGGAGTGACAAGCAAAGCAGGTTTCCTCTATGGAATAATTACCATCACCCGCCTTGATTTTGTAGCCACCCACGGTCAACGTGCCACCGTCCGTTCCTCCACGTAACAGGCGACGCGAACCCTGCACTGTGTGCGTATCGTGGCAGGCCAAGCAGGCCGTCTGCCACACCGCGGTACCTTGTGCAAATTCACGCACATCAGCAGCAGCATTGGTGTAAATTTCATTGGCCACACTAGGCTGAGCATGCGCCGAACCTTCCCAACCCGCCTTAGTGTGGCATGCCAGACAAATAATGTCCGTTGCTGGCAAGAAATTATCGGAACCATCAGGCGGGGCTTTTTGCAAACGATTCAATCGCAAAAATTTGATGTTCTCGTCCGTAGTATCACGAATATGTGGATCATGACAGCTGATACACTGCACTTGGCCATTATCGGGAGTTGGCGCATTGCGCACGGCGGGCTGTAAATGAATATCCTGAAGTTGTGGCCGCGGAGTCAAACCACGCACCCGAATCGGGTTCTCTGTTGGATCACGCATTTCACCATCAGCACTGAATAATGCCTGATTATAGGTCAGCGAAATAGGGTGATCATTGCTCAGGTCATTACCCAGAAAACGAGTATAACCCGTATTATTGCCCTCACCCGGTGCCATCACTCCGCCGGTACCTGTACCCGTCATGTTGATGGTTCCTGACTGAAACCCACCACTACCACTGCTGTTCCGTACACTGCCAATGGCAATGCTACCATCGTGACAGGAAAGACATAGTTTCGATGCACCATTGGGTTGTTCAATCGAGGAATCAATGGAGCCCGAGCTATAAACGGTATATGAGGAACTGGGAGGGATCGCACGGTTCCAGAGCGGACCTTCAGACTGATTAGCACCATGTGGCGTATGGCAAAAAACGCAGATTTCAACCTCGTCCGTTGCTTTCACCGTGCGGGTATCACCGCCCCCGAGGATATTTGGCGTCACAAAATCCGAAAAATTATGTTTAGTATTGCGAATATCGGAAATACGAGCAGCTGATACGGGGAACACCCACACTGCCGCAAACAGGAGCAGCAATATACTCGCAACCACAACTTCTTTGTTTCGCATATTCGCCCCTACCACTTCAAGTTTTTAACTTTTCAATTTCTGTTATCCTTTTTCGACTCCTGCTATCCCTTTCTTTACCTTTTATTTGGTTCTTGCGTATCTAATAAAGCCCCATTCCGTCCCTGCTCATAGAGATACTGAAACACAACCACCCGTCCGTTGTACATGTCTGCAACATAAATACGATTTTGCTGATCAGACCAAACCCCTGCGGGTAAATAGAACTTCCCGATACCAGAACCGGAACCGCCAATGGGCAGCAAAAACCGAGCGTTCCGATCATATATTAGCAAATAATCATGGAATGATTCAACAATATAAACATTCCCTAAACTATCTGCTGTTACCCCCTTCGGCCGCACCAAATTACCTAAATACAGTCCCCGCGAGCCAATCGCACGAATAAATTCCCCTTTTGAGTCAAAAAGCTGCACTCGGGCATTAAAAGTATCGGTAACATATAGCCGGTCGCCCACAAAACTGATATGCGTCGGTGCATTAAATTCGCCCCGCTTAGTGCCAATTTGGCCAATCACCTGCACTAACTTACCTGCATCGGAATATACCTTAATATTGTGCTCCCCCGTGTCTGCGACAAAAACACGGCCACTTTTGGCATCAATCGCCAGCCCTGTTGGGCGTTCCAGATCTTCAAAACCAAACGTCCCCTTCGGATTACCTGCACTATCCAGACGAATCACTCGACGCAGCTCAGAATCGGCCACCAAAACATCACCATTTTTCGCCGTTGCAACACCCACCGGTGACACAAAATTGAAATCTTCGGTCGCTCCCCGCCAAACATCCATCTTGCCAAGCTTTTGATCAAACACGAACACCGCCTGTCTACCGGCATCGGTGACAATAATGCGCCCTGTCGCATCAACGGTACCGCTTTGTGGACGCAGCAAATTACGCACATTATCGGGCCCATCACCCAAACCGACTAACGCTTTGAAAAACCGCCCGATAGCTGCGCCAGCGCCGCCATCATCCACAGCCAGGAGATTGCTTTCCCCCACCAATTGACCAACATAACGAAAACGTGGTTTATCCGGCAGCGGCGGCCAAACTTTTTCCTCGGCGGGTTTATCGTAACGCAGCAGATAGCGCGTTTCACCACAACCTGCAAGTAGCAATGCCACGAATAGCAACAAAAGAAAGGCAGAAAAATTTATCCGCATACTATTATCAGCCCCCCGGAATAACCGGCAACGCTGCGGACGGATTGATGCGAAGCACTTGTACGCGTCGGTTGAGACTATCAGCAACGTATAGCAGGTTATCATTTACCCATAAACCAGTAATCAAGCGAAAACGTCCCGGTGCCGAACCACTGGCACCAAAGGTCATGCTTAACTGGCCGTCTTGATAAACCAGAATGGTATTGCTGGAACGATCAGCGATAAATGCACGTTGATCTTTGTCAACCGCAATAGCACTGGGGTATAACAACTCAGATCCACCAAACGAATAATGGTAGTTTCCCTGCCAATCGATCACTTGCACCGGTAATTCCAGCCGATCCAGTATGTACAAACCATCTACGCCGCTAGTCATAAAAGTTATCGCACGAAAACGACCCGGCCCCGTACCGCGTTGGCCAATAGCATTAGTCGCTTTACCCATATTATTAAACACGACTATATGACTAAATGAACCATCCGCCACCAGCACGTCACCCGTTTTTTCGTTTACGATTACGTCGATGGGACGCGAAAGATTAGCGAGATCCTGAAAGGTGGTACGCAGCTCTCCATACTCACTGAAATGCAATACCTGCCGACCTACAGTATCCACAATATAAAACGAGCGGTCCCTGGCAACATAAATATTGCCGGGATCACCTTGAAAGTAAGTAGCAATTTTCCCAAGAGGTTCGATCTCGTTGGTGACCAGGTCATATTTATAAACAATTTTCGGCGCAGCATCGACAATATACAACATACCGTCCACACCACCGACAGCAACGGGGTTTTGTAGTCTGATTTCATCTGCGTCACCAATCAGTAACCGACCAAACTGCCCGGAAAAACCTTTATAAGACCGACGCCCACCACTAATAATGGATTCAGCAGAAAGTAATTTTGCTCCCACTTTTTGTGAAAGCCCCGTATCACGTTTAGGTTTGGAGGTCTTCGTCAGCTCATCGCCTTCAAGAGCAAATTTCTCCATTTCCGCAACACTACAGGCTGCCAGCGTGCCAGCTAACACCAAAAAGAAAAATACGCGTGGCGCAAAAAAACTAACGTAACCCGACATTTTCGCGGGCTACATTGTGACAGCGATTACATTGCAACGGAGGAAAAGCCACTTTACCGTGACAGACGCCACAAAATTCGCCCTCAATAATCGACGCCATAGTGACAAAATTTCCCCCCCGTTGCGGCAAGAAAATACCTGGGTGACAATTTTTACAGGTGAGCCATTGGGTATGCGGCAAATGTGGAAAACGCACATAAGGCATGGATGCCGTATTTTTGAAAATGACATCAAAATCCACAGAATGCATTTTTTCCGTGCCAATCAAACCCGTGCGTGGCGCAATCAGCCCATCATTCAGAGTTTCCACCCAATTGATAACGCCACGCGCATCCCGGGGGAAATCTTTCATCGCCTCTACAGGTGCCTGTAGCGTATTAGTTGCAGCATTGTCCGGATCATGAATCCCGTCTTCAGCTATTGGCACCACATCACCATGCAGCTGATAATGACCTCCACCCTCTTCTGCGTACACACTAACTGAAATAAGTGTGGCACCAGCAAGCAACGTCACACATCGAACCCATTTTATTAATTCTGAATTACGCATTGCCTTATTACTTTTCAATAATGATGAATGAATTATAACCTAGATTCCGCAAGTGATCGTGTACACAGAGCACAAAACACTAATTCGCCATGCAGGTCAACAACTTGCGAACAATCACACAAGAGCAGATTGAAGCCCAGCCCGCTTATTGTGACACACCCACCATACGCAACGCCCGTCGCACAGTTTTGGTCGCCTGTAAAAGCATCGCAATCGCCATTGGATAATCACCAGCCTCCGCCTTTGCAACAGCCTCGTCACGGCGACTACGTGCCTTACTCAAGAAGCTTTCCATCAATTTAATTGCTCCTGGAGCAGGTTTTTTAGCTTCAATAGCCACAGGTATCAGCTCTTCATACCCCGAAAAACGCATTAATTCATAATCGTATTCATCCGCTGGCGTATCAAATTTCAGATCATACACAATCGTTTTAGAGTCCAGAATTTTATGCAATGCACCGGTAACTGTGGTCCGAGCCTGCTGTAACAATTTATTAGCGCGCACATAATCTTTCTTATCCGCCAAGCTCTTTGCTTGCGCTAATGTAGTTGCCAGCTTTTTCTCGTCCAGCTTGGCATCATCAGCCACACCACCGCTTTTCTCCATGCGTTTAATATTGTCATGATACGATTTTTGATAATCTTGTATTTCCGCCAATGTGGTTTTGTAGTTTTCTGCCTGCTCTGCGACCTCTTCATCACCCGGAACCAAACGCGACGCTTCGCTTAACATTTTTAGTGATTGATTAGCCAGAACCAGTGCTTCAGGCAATGCACCTGCCGAAGACTGCTCGCGCCCTTCATCCAGCTTTTTCTTTGCTGCAGTAACCAGCTGCTTAGCCTTATCGTTTTCGCTGGCTAATACACGCTGCGTGCCTTGCGCACCCAGCATCATTTCTGCAAACATCAGTTTTTGCTTAACTTTGGACAGAGTGACTGTCTCTGCTCTTGTGGATACGACCCCACCCGCTGCTTTGGCCGCCGCAGTTTGCTGTTTGATATCAATTTTCTGTCCCTTATCGACAATGTGTACCACCCCGCCCATATAGGGATGATTGCGACAAGCGTAAAACAATTGATCTGGCGTTTCTTTATCTGCCTTAAGCGTCATTTTCCCTTTGTAGGTGTATGCCCCTTCCACACCTGCCGCAAAAGGTGCGCCACCCCAACCAACCGCTTTTGTCGATAAATACACGTCATGTTTTTGATCGGTGGCAATGTCAAACGTGTAGACTTTCCCACGCTCAACGATCAACTCTTTGCCCGAAACACCATCTACTAAAAACCCCATAGCATGCCCCTTGCCATACGCAGGATGGCTGGGCTTTTTGGGACCAACGGTCACTACAAAATGGTTCGGCCCTGAAGAAACGGGTACAGTCTTGTTTTCCACTTCGGATGTCATTGCCACTGAGCCAGCTATCGACTCAGTCTCATTTGTTGTTGCCGGAGCAATAACTTGTTTTTCGATGGTGGAAACATCAGCTGCTGGTCTTGTTCCACGTTCCACAATCAACGAATCTTCTTTCGCCTTGCCCTGGGTTTTTGTAGCTGGAATGGGCTCCATCTCAATCACTGATTCGCCCCCTTGCTTTTGTGGCATAACCTCTACCAGCGATTGTGGCTTATCCTCAACAACAAGTTCATGAGCTGCCTCACTTTTTTCTGCTACCGTTAACTTTGCCGTATCAATACTGGCATCTCTATCAGGTTTGATCTCTTGCCCACCGCAAGCCACCAAACTCAACGCTATTGCCATACATAAAAACAACACAGTTCTAGCACAGAACTTTGACATTTTGGCCCACCCTCAAAAATACAACTAAAATTTGATAAAATCACTGACACGTAAAAAGCAATACAAAACACACAATACCAAAATGCGGCACAGACGTTTATCTGCACCGCATCCCGGTTTTACAATATTAACCCCATCAACAATTGAGCACTGCCACAAAAATTATCGCCATGGATTCTTCAAGCTGGCTTCACTCTTCGGTGGCTTCCAATCAGCTGGCTTCGGCTTCGAGTGACACTTCGTACACGATTTTGTGGTAACCGGGAAAGACACCTTGCCATGACATACACCACACTTCTGCCCCAGCAAAATCGCTGACATACTCATCACATTAGCTTTACGCTGTGGAATGAAAATTTTTGGATGACAATTGGAGCAATGCAACCACTGGGTGTGAGGCTTATGCGGAAACACTACATCAGGCATCGATGCTTTCACTTCACGAACAATATCCAAATCCATCACCAATGGCTCCACAGTAGGATCAGAAAGATCATAACGTGGTTTCAGCAAGCCATCATCCAGTGATTTCACCCAGTCCACATAGTTACCAAACTCGCTGGTAGGCAAACCATCGTAAGCGATTAATGGTGGCTGTAATACATGCGTACCGTCATTCGCAGAATCATGAATACCATCTTCAGCCGGTGCTGCGTTACGCTGTGCATCTTTCTTCAGCAGGCGATTAAAAACATTCGCCCCACTTACGTTACCCTTGGCCGATTTAACTTCCTTTAAAGGCGCTTGAGCTGCCTGAGCGTTAAAACCAACGACCAACAAAGTCGTCATCGCCAGTACGCTCAAGAAGAAGTATTTTGTTTTCATTTTATCCCTCCCCTATACGTCGTTATTTAGCTGGCTTGCCCAAAGACTTGTACGTTGGCGCAACCAATCGCTGCACGGTACTACCGTGAATTTGCGTTGGCATACCTGGCACCCCTGAATGACACATACCACAATTTTCAACTGACCATGAAATTTCGCCGTTGTGGCAAGCTCCGCAGAATTTGCCATCAATGATCTTCGCCATGGTGATTTTATTGCCACCAGCTTTGAATTTAAAACCAAGGTCCGCGTGACAAACCTTGCAGCGGAAACGAATACGATGATACCAGTGCGGAAAAACCACCGGACGCATACCCGCCGCATCAGCATAATTGTTGATAACTACATCGGCATATTCCGCCTGCGCCACCTGCGGCAACATCAGGACTGCAAACATACTCAACAAGCCGACCATCGCTGACTTGAACATAGAGCCTCCCTCCATAAATTCACCAAAAAAACCAAACACGCGCCGAATGTGATTTTATTGTTTCACGTGCAGCGCACATACTACCCTACATTAAAAACTACGGGTAGCCTGAAAATTCATTGATTTTATAATATTTCCACCCGCACTCTGCGAGGCGTTAAAACTCAACGCGGTGGATAATAAACCCAAGCTATAACGAAATACCCCTCGCCATTTCAGGGTTGATGTTGGACTAGGGCTGGCAATCTGCTTACCACCCTGTAAGCTAGTAGTAAAACGAAGATTATAAACTCCAAATGGGCGATTATGTCGATACGACAGCCCTCCAGAAATACTCCTTGACGAATTTTCCTGCTCCTCTCCCAGCGAGGTTGTTGTCGCACTTTGAGTTGCCTGATAGTTGCTGCTGCCCGACATGCTACTGAGACGACCAAAAGTAACATCAGTACTGTAACTCAGACTAAAACTCTGAAACACAGCATCCGGATCGCTGAAGTCCTGAAACACAACCGCTATATCTTCATCACTAAAACTCCGAGAATCATTGAAGCGGCCACTAACATATGTTGTCCCCCGCCGCCCACGCGAACTCCAACTTAAACCTACTCCCTGATTCACGCTTGTTGTTATATCGTCAATTTCACTATTTTTACTGCCAGACAGAGACTGTGAGAAAGTCGCAGCCAAAGAATTTGCTGAACCCGTCGCCCACGACTTACCCAAATTATGACCAATACCTGAGGAGATGTTCTGAGAGCTCGGACTGCCCTCATTCGAAGCAACACCATTCGTTTCCACTTGTGTCGTTGTATTCGATGCGCTGGCATTCCACTGCCAGGAATGGGAAATCCCCCTCCACTGTGTTTGTCCACCTGAGTACGACAAGCCTGCCGTCTGCGCTGTCGACAACGTTTGGCTGCTTCCACTCTCAGATGTACTCAAGGACGCCCCCGCATTCATGCTTAACGAACGAGAAATTTGATACCCCAAACCCAAATTTGTGCTGAGGCTTCGGGAAGCTTCCGTAGCCGTCCCGCTCTTGGTTTCACTCAGCCGCACGCCACCTGACACTCTGACCGCACGATACTCTGGTCGCCAGAAAAACGAACTGAATGCCTGGGAATCGGTAGACGTGCCACTATTTCCAATAGGATCAACTTCCACGTATGAAACCAAGCTGTTCACACCCAGCTCTGCACTCGGCGTATAGACATGACCAAGCGACACCATATTCACACTTGACTCATCCGTTATATTTCGCGCTCGCGTACTCGTGTGAGCTATATCTATGGTTAAGGTTTGCTGTGGAATACGCAGCTGATAATTCAGGCCGTAAACCTCGCTGCTTGAACCAAAAGAGCCCCCGTCATATTCGGTAGAGCTATACCAGCCATTGTACAGCTGATTATATGCTCGCGGACGGTAACTCTGACGCAAAGTAAGTCGAGTCACACGAAAACTGGTACTACCTGAAATTTGAGATATATCCTGGAACTGTTCAGAACGACTATCTGTCCTGGAATAGCTAATGGAAAAAGGGAAACGGCTCCCTGGAAAAACTGCCACTGAAAAACTGCCAGTACCGACCGTTCCTTCTGAACGGCTAGATGTAGAGTTAGTGCTCGACAAGCCGGCACTCAGCGCCAGCGATGTAGTAGCGAACCAGGGTCGCCAGATATACCCAGATGCGCCCAGACCAAACAACAAACTGGTTGCCTCGGACTGACTGCCCGCATTCTCAACATAATTATAGTTATAGGCGACCTGTCCAGAATACGACAACGGCACCAAACCATTAAAGGCCGCATGCGCTTCTGACAGCACAGAGAGTCCCAAAACGACAGCCAACCACCCCTGTCGTCGCAAAATAATGCCGCTCGACACCATATCAATCTGATTCGCACCAAACACGGATAAACGGGCTTTCACCCCACCCGCATTCAACACACGAAGCCCCCCGCTCTATGACCCAGATAGCACGCCAAAAACACTTTGACGTGCGTGCAAACTCCACCCACAAGCGGCACATCAACACCCCATACTTGTGCTTATTTTTATCACCAGCAGTATATGTTAGCCGCCAGACGGGTGCAAACTCATCGCCAGGGGGCATCATTAACGGTAATCTTTGCATCCGCATGCAGGCGCAGCAAAAGCGCCTTCCATGCCTCCTCTCCCTTCTCCCGCTGATATAGTTTTTGTGCTCGCTCTTTCACCGAATCAAAAGCATTCAACGCAGGA
>WFQM01000189.1 GCA_015487095.1 Gammaproteobacteria bacterium
TGCGCAAATTGTTTGATGCCGCAGAAGACAGTGGTGCAATCTTATTTTTCGATGAAGCCGATGCCTTATTTGGAAAACGCAGCGAAGTCAAAGACAGCCACGACCGTTACGCCAACATCGAAATCAATTATTTGCTGCAACGAATGGAATCCTATCGGGGTCTGGCCATTTTAGCCTCCAATATGAAAACCTCTTTGGACAAAGCTTTTGTACGACGACTGCGGTTTATTGTTGATTTTCCATTTCCGGGAGTCAAAGAAAGAACAGAAATTTGGCAAAAGGTGTTTCCGCCTGAAACACCTGTCGATGAAAATTTTGACTGTAACCGATTAGCAAAACTTAACCTGACAGGCGGCAACATTCACAACGTGGCATTAAATGCAGCTTTTATGGCCGCAGAAGAAAAAAGTTCAATTACAATGCCCCTACTCCTGAACGCAGCACGTATCGAATATAAAAAACTGGAACGCCCAGCAAAGGAATCTGATTTTAGCTGGCAGAGTAATTTAGAGGTGGTTATATGAACATTAATTTACATATTGAGCATTTGATTTTGGATGGCATTCCTGTTGATAAAGTAGATAAACCTAAGGTTAGCGCTGCCATAAAATCAGAACTTTCCCATCTGTTATCCAATAATAAATCCTCTGCGGAATTACTGCCGAGAAAATCAACCCATTCAATGCGTGGTGGAAATATTTCGGTTAAACCAAATCATAACCCAATAACATTAGGTTATAAAATTGCCGGTGCCGTTTATCAAGGCGTAAAAAAATGATTCAAGTAAAATCGCCAGATGCCCAGATTCATCACCTCATTACCATTCGTAAGGACTAAGTCATGAGTAGACAAAAAATTGCACAGTCTAAAACCTCCAAAAATTCTACATTTGACACAAATACAGAACTTTTTCGACGTGGCCTTGGCCCTCTAAATCTTCTAGACGCCCATTCAAAACAGCAGAATACAAACAAAAAATCAAATATTTCTGTCCGTCCGACAAAAAGGATTTACAACCAAAATAATAAAACCAGTTTTAACAACGACTTCAGTACTATGTTGATTAAACAAAGCACCACTCCTGCACTTCAAACAAAGTTAATGATCGGCCAGAAAAATGACAAATACGAGCAGGAAGCAGACCGCGTTTCCAAACAGATAATGCAAATTCCAGACTCGCAAATACAGCAGCATTTGAAAGGTGGAAAAACTTTACCTGAGAATACGTTCCAAACCTCCTTCAGAAACAAGCCCTTGAACAATGGAACCAGGAGCACGCCACCACTGCCATCGAGCACTAAATCTCTGCATGTAACTGGAAGATCACTAAACGAACAAGAGCGAAGCTATTTTGAACCACTAATAAATGCCGACTTCAGTAACGTACAAATACATACTGACCTTGAAGCTGAAAGTGCTGCATCTATAATTGGTGCCCGCGCATTTACAATTGGCAACCATATCGCAATCGCTAAAGACCAATATGATTTTGGCTCCTCTCGTGGCAAACAATTAATGGCTCATGAATTAACTCATGTAGTACAGCAGACAATGACTGCTAACCGATCATCATCTACTAATAACCGTGGATTGAGCTCATCTCCTGCGCATGTTGTACAACGAGATTCACATGAAGCAGAGGAGGAGGAAGAAGAAAGGCCGGAAGGTGAGTTCAACACTACTTCTGAAGGGTTTGAGTTGTCATTTGAAGTCCCCATCAGTAGCAATTTAAATCTGGGCCCCCTCGAATTACTGAGTGGAATCGAAGCAGAAATTGAGGCCACAGGCCCCGCTACCGGTCCAACTTCGAGGAGAATTGATGCCTTACATACCGGACTTTCACTTAACCTTGCCAGGTTACCAGTCTTGGGAGAAATAGAAAGAGATATTGGCAGTGGAAATATTTTTAGTTTTGGTTCCAGCTTGTCACTTAATGCCAATGCATCACTAGAAGCAGAAACTGAGGCAGAACTTAATTTATCTTCAACAACAGAAGTCGGACTTCGATCACGCCCAATCAGGCTCTTTGGCAACCAACCCTTTAGATTTACTCTCGGCGCTGAATTTAGTCCTT
Organism: Gammaproteobacteria bacterium; assembly: GCA_015487095.1. Taxonomy (GTDB): domain Bacteria; phylum Pseudomonadota; class Gammaproteobacteria; order SZUA-152; family SZUA-152; genus SZUA-152. The sequence continues at coordinate 2,075 of WFQM01000189.1, forward strand.
CCATTAGCTTTAACACTAGTGGTGAAACAGAAGTTGAAGTGGAGGGGAGCTTGTCAGCCGGTCTCTTATTCGATGCAAATGGAAATCCTGTTTTTATACGGTTTACAGCACAAGGCAATTTACTTGACAACCCTCTCGCCCCGGCTAATTTTGGTCTAGGAACCGGATTCAGGTTTTAATTAACAGATACGCAAACAAAGACGATAAATAACATTGAAAACATCAACGCATCGCGTAAAAATGAATAAACTTTAGAATGAAATAGTTATTAGACCACCATACAAGGTCATTTCAGCTAACTTTAAAACATTGCCAAAATAGCAGGAATAATAAATGACAACCTTCCCAAACTCACCAAAAGTCGTAAAAGGTGGAATCGTGTTAATCGACGCTAAAAGCGGTGCGACTTTAAACATGATCAGCATGCAGTATAACCCTGAAAGCTTGAGTCGCACTTATGACCCACAGGGTTTTGGTGATGGCAGTCAGGGAGAGGCTTTGCGATTTAAAGGCCCGGCAATTGAGACTCTGACCATCGAAGTTGATATTGATGCAGTGGATCAGCTGGAATTTCCCGACCAGAACCAGAACGTAGTGGAACATGGAATACAACCGCAACTGGCAGTGCTGGAATCGTTAATCAACCCTACCAGCCAACAACTTAATAATAATAATATTTTAGCCATGGCAGGCACATTGGAAATCGCACCAATGGAAGCACCGCTGGCATTATTTGTCTGGAGTAAGAATCGTGTTGTTCCGGTGAGCATTACTACTTTCAGCATTACCGAAGAGGCTTTTGATACGCAACTAAACCCCATTCGCGCAAAAGTCAATTTGACGATGAAGGTGCTCAACATAAACGACCTTGGTTTTAAACATAAAGGCGGCAGTCTGTTTATGAATTATTTGCAAAACAAGGAGCAGCTTGCGGCCAAAGTGAGTGGCGCATCATTAAGCAGCTTTGGGCTTGGTTCATTGCCATCCTAATGCAATGCACAATAAAACCGGATACAAAAATAATCACCGCACAGGAATACCAGCATGAATGACCCGATCAAAACATTTTTACAAAACAGTGGTCTGCAACAACCCACTTTTGCGGCCAACAGCCGCTACGCGGGTTTGGAGACGGCTGAATGGACAAGGGCCGATGGCCTGCCGGTACGTTATGTCAAACAGCGTTTTATTCCGATGTCAGAAAATTTTTCCACGTTGCAGGAGCATCGTGTCGAAGAAAATGACCGGCTTGATAATATCGCTGCACACTATTTTTCTGATCCCGAATTGTACTGGCGTTTGTGTGATGCCAATGGCGCAATGAACCCTGTGGATTTAACCGTAAAAATGGGTCGCCGGTTACGCATCACTCTCCCTGAAGGCATTCCGGAGCCCACGGAGGAATTATGATACAGGGCAGCATTCATTTAACGCTTCTGATGGGACCGGTAGTGCCGGTGCCTGCGCCGCGTGTGGTGATTGATGCATTGCAAAGCGTTACAGTGACAACAGCGGCGGGTTCGGCCAGCGGTTTTCAAATGCAGTTTTCCTTTAACAGTTCTTCAGAGTTGAATACACTTTTTGTGATTGCGCCTGCGCTTAGCAGCAGTGTTGCCACGCCGCCTTTGCGCATACTGTTAATTGTCACTGTTAATGGTTTGCCGACGCCGCTGTTCGATGGCGTTATGACTAATGTACAGGTACAGGCAGGGCAAAATGGAAGCCCCGGCACTGTCAATGTTACAGGTGATGATTTAACAAAAGTCATGGACACCCAGGAGTTTGATGGCCTACCCTACCCTGCAATGCCTATCGCGGCACGGGTGGCATTAATCTGTGCCAAATATGCGGCTTACGGCATTATTCCCTTACCCATTCCGGAAATTTTTCTCGACGTACCGATTCCCGTTGAGAAAATTCCTGCCCAGCAAGGCACTGACTTGAATTACATCAAACAACTTGCCGAAGAGGTGGGTCATGTTTTTTATATTGAACCCGGCCCGGCTCCTGGTACTAACATCGCCTACTTTGGTCCGGAAATAAAAGTCGGGGTTCCGCAGCCTGCACTCAATGTTGATATGGGCCCTCACACTAATGTGGAATCACTTAACTTTAGTTTTGATCCAGGCAAAGGTGTGCTGCCTATTGTCTTTATTCAAAATCAAATGACGCGTGTGCCGATTCCCTTACCCATTCCTAATTTGAATCCATTACAGCCACCGCTGGCCGCGTTGTCTACCACACTGAGTAATATAAAAACACTAAAAGACACTGCCAAGATGAGTCCCGCCAAAGCACTGTCGAAAGGCTTAAAAGAAGCCGCAAAGTCGCAGGATTCTGTCACAGCAACCGGTAACCTTGATGTATTGCGCTATGGCCGTTTGTTAAAAGCGCGCCAGCTGGTGGGTGTGCGTGGCGTCGGTCTGGCTTATGACGGTTTGTATTTTGTAAAAAGTGTCACCAACACATTAAAGGCGGGAGAATTCAAACAAAGTTTTGAATTAACCCGCAATGGTTTAATTTCTTTAACACCAACGGTGCCCGCATGAGTACAAAATTTTACGGCAAATATCGTGGCATGGTGCTGAACAATGTTGACCCGCTACAAACGGGCCGACTGCAAGTACAGGTACCTGATGTCGCAGGTTTGGTTCCCACCACCTGGGCAATGCCCTGTTCTCCCATTGCGGGCATTCAAAACGGCATGTTCGCACTGCCGGTGATTGGCTCCGGGGTATGGGTGGAGTTTGAACAGGGTGATCCGGAATTTCCTATCTGGGTGGGTTGCTTTTGGGGTAGCGCAGCGGAGGTTCCTGCACTGGCGTTGTTAACGCCACCGGTAACACCGGCCATCACGCTTCAAACACCGTTACAAAATGGCATCACAATTTCAGATATGCCGGGACCAACGGGCGGCATTATGATTAAAACAGCCACCGGTGCATCGCTGATTGTTAACGATACGGGAATTTATTTACAAAATGGCAAGGGTGCTATGTTGAATATGGTCGGTCCCACCGTCGATATTAACAACGGCGCATTAACGGTGGTGTAGATGCCGGGTCCTCTATTACATGTTGGTGCAACGGTGATGTGTACACACGGTGGACAGGCCCAGCCCACAGCACCCAATCCGCGCGTACTGGTTAGCGGCCAGCCCACTGTGCAAATGACGGCTCCCTATGTGATTGCCGGTTGCCCGTTCACCACTGGTACAAACCCGATGCCCTGTGTAACAGGACAATGGACCGTGGCAGCAACACGGGTTTTTTCCGGTGGTCAGCCATTGGTGTTAATGGATAGTCAGTCCGTATGCGCACCCAACGGTACACCGATGTTGCCCACCGTTGCCCAGATGCGTGTGCTGGGTACATAACAGATTTAAGCGGACGGTGTGTCATCCGTTCGGAATGTGGAATAAATAAAGCGTGGAGTTAATTAATGGATTTATTTTTCCCTTATCAAATTGATGGCCGGGGCCGCACCCGTGAAGCGCGCCGCGATGAGAGCAATGATGAATACATCAAAGGTCTGATCGAGCAACTGCTTTTCACCGCACCCGGCGAACGGGTCATGCGCCCGGACTTTGGCAGTGGCTTGCAACAACTTTTGTTCGCCGGTAACAGTCCGGAGCTGGCCTCGACAACACAAATGTTGGTGCAGGGTGCGTTGCAGCAATGGCTGGGAAATCTTATTGTTGTTGAATCCGTCACCATAGAAGCCATTGATGCGACGTTGCACGTTGACGTCATTTACACCGTTCTCCGTACCCGGACACAACAACGGGTTAACCTTTCACGGAGCACTCAGGGATGATTTATCACTGCTGCCAGGAAAAACGTCGCAACGCTGTTGCCGATCACCCGACACTTAATGGTATTGATTACCTGGAAGTGCTGGATCAGGATGCCCCTCCGGGCAGTCCGCGCCAACGCACCCTGATGCTGCACCTGCTGAAACCGGTGCCCGCTGGCTGGACACCGGACAACGTCAGCATTGTCGGTGGAGAACGCATACGTGATCCAAACATTGAATGGGTGGCACCCGCCAATGATCTCGCAGCCACTCCCCTGAACGCTGCCGAAACAGAGCTTTTATCGGCACTGCCCAATGCCGACCATGTTCTGATTATTCGCACTGAAAACGATGGCGACTTTTCCGACTACTGTCTCTCCTTGCGCCAGAACTCGGCCAGCCCGCCTGTGCCACCGAATAATTTTGACCCGCGATTAGTGGAAATCATTTTTTCTTTCAAGGTGGAATGTCCCGTCGATTTTGATTGCCTGAATACGGAAACCTGCAACGAAACGCCAGCCGCTGAACCCGACATCAATTACCTGGCCAAAGATTACGCCAGCTTCCGGCAACTGATTCTTGACCGCATGAGCTACCTGTTGCCGGACTGGAAAAGCCGCAACCCCGCAGACCTGGGAATCACTCTGGCAGAACTGGTCGCTTACATGGGAGATCAACTCAGTTACTGGCAGGACGCGGTTAGCACCGAAGCCTATCTGAACACGGCACGTAAACGCATCTCCCTGCGTCGCCATGCTCTACTGGTGGATTATCGTATTGGCGAAGGTCGTAATGCCCGCAGCTGGCTGCATATTGAAGTCACTGGCGGACCGTTTGAACTGTCCACCACCGATCTGCAATTTCTGACTCGCGTTGAAGGTTTAAGAGAACCTGAAGACAACCGTATCGAACCGGATTCCAAACAACATGCACAGGCACAACGACACCACGCTTTGGTGTTTGAATTGTTACAGGGCACCCCCCTGTTTGAAGACCACAACGAAATATCGTTTTACACTTGGGGAGATGAAAAATGCTGTCTGCCCAAGGGAGCAACCCGGGCAACATTGAACGGGCATTATCCAGAGCTGGCACTTTCCGGCGACACAGACGACGCCGGGCAATATTTGTTATTCGAGGAAATACTCGGCCCGGATACCGGTGAACCCGGCGATGCCAACCCGGATCACCGCCAGATCATCCGTCTTGTCCGAGCCACGATGACCACAGACCCGCTGGATGACACCGAAATCACCGAAATATACTGGTCTGACAATGACGCATTGGCCTTTCCACTGTGTATCTCGTCCGAAACCAACACCGACCCGGACAATCCCGTACCGCTCACGAATGTCAGTGTTGCCCGGGGCAATATCGTACTGGTGGATCACGGTGAAACCGTCAGCGAAAACCTGGGCTCCGTGCCCGAAGCCTGGTTATATTATCCGCAGGATAAAAATACCCGGCGCTGCAACCCCGACGCACAACAATCCATTCCGCCACGCTTTCAACCCGTCCTGAACAAAAACCCGCTGAGCCACGGAGCCGTAGCGCCTGATACCAACACACCGGCCAGCGGCACCCTGACACCCGCAGCGGAAACGGTAAACCCGCTGATACTGACATTGCAGGGTGACGGCGGACTCGGCCCGTTGCCCTGGAGCCTGCGCTCCGACCTGTTAAACAGTGATGACGATGCCCGGCATGTCGTGGTGGAACTGGATAACGAAGGTGTTGCCACCCTGCGTTTTGGTGATGACGAAAACGGTGCCCGCCCCGACAGTGGCACTGAATTTACAATTACCTACCGGGTCGGTAATGGCCCCGAAGGCAATATTGGTGCCGAAGGCATCGCGCATATTGTCAGTCTCGACGGACGGGTCGTCGCCGTGCGAAACCCCTTACCTGCCCGGGGCGGGCTGGCCGCCGAAACGGCTGCGCAAATTCGCCGCCGTGCCCCCCAGGCTTTCCGCACCCAGTTGCGTGCCGTAACCCCGGAAGATTACGCAAACTTCACCACCGCACAGGACGGGGTACAACAGGCCGCCGCGACACCGCGCTGGACCGGCAGCTGGCATACACAAACCATCACTGTTGATCGCATTGGCGGCCTGCCGCTTGATGCCGACTTTGAAACACAGCTGGCAAACAACATTGAACGCTATCGCATGGCAGGCCATGACCTGAATTTTAATAATCCGGTCTTTGTGGATCTGCAACTGGAACTGCAAATCTGCGTATCACGCGATTATTTCCGCAGCGATGTGGAGCAGGCACTGCTGGCAATATTCAACAGCAATGTGCGCACCGATGGCAGCCCGGGTTTGTTTCACCCGGATAATTTCAGCTTTGGACAAACCATTTACCTTAGCCCCTATTACGCCGCTGCGCGTCAGGTACGCGGAGTATCTTCAGTGCAAATCACCCGCTTCACCCGCCAGGGTGACGATGATCAAAAACCGCTATCCGATGGTTTTATGCATCTGGGCAAACTGGAAATAGCGCGCCTGGAAAACAACCCGAATTTCCCGGAACGCGGTGTACTGAAACTGACCCTGTTAGGGGGTAAATAAAATGACAAAACCAACCCGTCAAAACAACTGCGGCTGCTGTGCCGGTATCTCTCAGGCAACCCCTGTCAGGCTGCATAACCTGCCCTCGCAAAACACCCTGGCCTATCGCATCGGCACCCATTCCACCTTCAAACAATCCATGCTGGCAGCACTGAGCAATGCACAACGCCCTGCCCTGCTGCCATTGGGTACCCGCGACGATGACGATTTCACCCTTGCCTGTCTGGACGGCGTAGCCACCATGCTGGACGTATTAACTTTTTATCAGGAGCGTTACGCGAATGAACATTTTCTGGCAACCAGTACCGAGCGCCGCTCCGTACTGGAA
>WFQM01000190.1 GCA_015487095.1 Gammaproteobacteria bacterium
AGGTGCATTACCCATGATGGGCCGGGCTGTGGAAACCAACGAAATTAATATCTTGTCCAATCGTTTTTCCGAAATGCTGCAAAGCCTGCGTGAAAAACAGGAAGAGATCGACCGCGCCCACAGACGGCTGGAAGAATCGGCCATCACCGACTCACTCACCGGCTTGCATAACCGTCGCTACCTCAAACAAATATTTCCGCAGCTGTTTGCACAGACACAACGTGAAACTCACTGTCTTAGCGGACTCATGCTGGACCTGGATTATTTTAAACGCATTAACGATCAATACGGCCACCTCGTCGGTGACCAATGTCTTGCCCACATGGGTGAAATATTAAAAGAATCCTGTCGCGCCAGTGACTACATTTTTCGCATGGGCGGAGAAGAGTTTTTAATTCTGAGTTTGAGTGACACGACCCAGGGAGGAAAAATTCTGGCAGAAAAAATCCGTGACACTCTGGCAAAAAACCCGGTCACATACAAACAGGCACTCATCAGCATGACCACCAGTATCGGCATTGGGCTCACCGAAAACCAGCTGGATGCAGAGGCGGCATTAACCACTCTGCTGTTTCATGCCGACAAAGCGCTGTATGCCGCAAAAAACAATGGTCGCAACCAGGTCATTACTTACAATACCGCCTTGCAAGATAACTCATCTTTACAAGACGCCACATCCTGATACAGACGGTTAAGGAATGGAAATTGAATAACTTATACAATTTCCATTCCTAACAAAAAACAGCGTACTAACCACTGAGTTTTTGTTTGAGCAATTCGTTCACCTGCTGCGGATTGGCCTTGCCCTGAGTCGCCTTCATGACTTGGCCGACAAAAAAACCAAACAGCTTGTCTTTACCACCACGGTACTGCTCCACCTGTCCCGGGTTATTGGCAATAATGTCATCAATAACCGGTTCAATCGCACTGGAGTCCGTAATCTGTTTCAGGCCGCGCGCGTCAATGACGGTATCAGCATCGCCTTCGCCCTGCCACATCGCCTCAAACACTTCCTTGGCGATTTTACCGGAAATGGTGTTGTCCTGAATGCGCTTGATCATGCCACCCAGCATTTCCGTGCTCACCGGGCTTTCCGTAATTTCCTGACCCACTTTATTCAGTGCGCCCATCAAGTCCCCGGCCACCCAGTTGGCTGCCAGTTTGGCTTCACCGCCTGCCACTTGTGTCACCCGCTCAAAATAGTCGGCCAGCTCCCGACTCGCGGTCAACACACCGGCATCATAGCTGCTCAGAGAAAACGCCTGCACAAACCGCTGCCTTTTTTCATCGGGCAACTCCGGCAGCGTAGACTTCACTTCATCCAGGAAGCTTTCTTCAATCACCACCGGCAACAAATCCGGGTCGGGAAAATAACGATAATCGTTGGCCTCTTCCTTGCTGCGCATGGAACGGGTTTCGTTTTTATCGGAATCGTAGAGGCGTGTCTCCTGCACTACCTTGCCTCCGGCCTCAATGAGATCAATCTGCCGTTCCACTTCGATATCAATAGCCTTTTCCACAAAACGGAAAGAGTTAATGTTTTTTAACTCGGCGCGTGTGCCGTATTCTTTCTGTCCTGCCGGTCGCACTGACACATTGGCGTCACAACGGAAACTGCCTTCCTGCATATTGCCGTCACAAATTTCCAGATACTGCACCAGAGAATGGATTTTTTTCATGTAGGCAACCGCTTCTTTGGCGGAGCGCATATCCGGCTCGGAAACAATTTCCAGCAGCGGTGTACCTGCACGATTGAGATCAACTCCCGTCATGCCATGAAAATCACCGTGCATGGATTTACCCGCATCTTCTTCCAAGTGCGCGCGGGTGATGCCAACTATTTTGCTGGAGCCATCTTCCAGTTCGATTTCCAACTGGCCTGTTTCAACGATGGGCAATTCCATTTGACTGATCTGGTAACCCTTGGGCAAATCAGGATAAAAATAATTTTTGCGCGCAAATACCGAGCGCCGTGACACATTGGCACCGATAGCCAGACCAAATTTGGCCGCCATGCGCACCGCTTCTTTATTCAACACCGGCAACACACCCGGCAGCCCCAGGTCTACCGCGCAAGCCTGAGTATTCGGCTCTGCACCATAAGCAGTGGATGCGCCGGAAAAAATTTTACTTTTGGTAGCAAGCTGGGCGTGGATTTCCAGCCCGATCACAACTTCCCATGCCATAAATTCAGTCTCTGTTTGGTGTTTGTTTTTACAACATACAATCTAACGCAAAGATGCAAAGGGTTTAGAGAATACTGGCCAGAAAAGATAGCTTTGCATTCTCTGCGCCTTTGCGTTTTTGCATTGGATCTTTAATTATTCAAACCCTGCTGGCGTACGCTGATGCCAATCGGTCGCCAGCTGAAATTGGTGCGCCACATTCAACAAGCGTGACTCGTCAAAATACTGACCAATAATTTGCAAGCCTACCGGCATATCGCCCTTGCTTCCCGCGACAAAGCCCGCAGGAATCGACATGCCGGGTAATCCCGCAAGGTTGGTGGCAATGGTATAAATATCGGACAGATACATGCTCACCGGATCACTGGCTTTAGCGCCCAGCTTGAAGGCCACATCAGGTGCCGTCGGCCCCATGATCACATCCACCTTCTCAAAAGCCTGTTTAAAATCATCGCTGATAAGCTGGCGTAACTGTTGTGCCTTCAGGTAATACGCATCGTAATAACCGGCAGACAACGCATAAGTGCCTATCATGATGCGCCGTTTCACTTCTGCTCCAAAACCTTCCCCGCGTGACCGCTTGTAGAGATCCTCCAGATCCTGAGGATCTTCACAACGATAACCAAAGCGCACGCCGTCAAAACGTGACAAGTTCGAAGAGCACTCTGCGGGGGCCACCACATAATAAGTGGGCACTGACAAATTCGAATTCGGCAGACTGATGTCCACCAGCTCGGCACCCATTTGCTGATACTGTTTGATCGCTGCGTCCACCACCCGGCCCACGTCAGCGTCCAGACCTTCACCAAAATATTCTTTGGGCAGACCAATTTTCAAACCTTGCAGATCGTTATTCAGCGCTGCGGTGTAATCCGGTACATCACGCTCCACGCTGGTAGAGTCACGCTCATCAAAACCGGCCATAATATTGAGCAACCAGGCAGCATCTTCAGCACTGCGGGTCATCGGGCCAGCTTGATCAAGGCTCGATGCAAAAGCAATCATGCCGTAACGTGACACTCGTCCGTAAGTAGGTTTAAGGCCGGTGATGC
>WFQM01000191.1 GCA_015487095.1 Gammaproteobacteria bacterium
CCGTTATTGAACACCGGTGACACATAGTCACTTTTGATAAAAAACAGGCCGATAGCCGCAAACAGAAACAGGATTAATACCTTGATGGTGACAATAACCAACTCGGCATTACCTGCCTCTTTCACACCATAAAGATTAACACCGAGAAAAACCAGCAGTACCAGCGAGGAAAGCAAATGCTGCATGGCAGAATGCACATCGACACCCCCACCCAGCAAAGCCGCACCATAAACACCGAAGGTATAAGCGTAGAGCCCCATGGTGCCGATATAACCCACCAACAGCAGCCAGCCGCCAATGCCCGCGATATTGCCTTGACCAAACGCCTGTTCCAGATAAGTGAAGCTACCGCCATCAGAACGAAAGGTTAGCCCTAACCGGGAATAGCTCCAGCCTGTCAGCAAGGCAATCACACCTCCCAGCGCAAAAGCGATAGGGGCAGCGTGCCCTGCCTGGGCGATGGCCAGACCCAATACTGAAAAAATACCGCCACCCACCATACCGCCCACACCCATGGCAATGACTTGTTTAAGGTTCAGTTTGGCGGAAGTATTTTTTTCCGGTGTATTATTCACTGATGTTACGCAGGCCTCAAATGTGAATTAAACGCTAAAAATATCTGTTTTAAGAATCATCGGGTATTTACAAACACTGGACTTAACAAAGTCACAGGCTTACAGACAGCCCCGATTTTTGATCAAGAAGTTAAGTCGATGTTCCTGCTTGTTGTAGGTTGGTGGTGAGCTTGCGAACCTCAACAGGGCCGGTGATGTTGGGGTTCGCAAGCTCACCACCAACCTACGCCAGACAGAAATTTTGGCTTAACGTAATAGCATTGGGTAACGTCCACTTTTTAACTTTTTTCGGGAAATAAAACAACTTTTTTCCGTAGCCAAAATATCAAGCAATGACCGCATTCTCGTGATAAAACTCATCGTCTCATCATCAGGTTAATCATGATGACGTCTTTAACTGCTCCTTAAGCATGGCAACCTCAGCTTCCAGCTTGCTGACCCGCTGTGCCAATTCAGACACATCCCCAGACTCTGAAGCCCTGGTGTCAGTCGCAGTTTGTGTTTGGCTAACATGTGCCTCACTATCAATGGGCCCGGAAAACAAATGCATGTACTCTGCATCCTTTCGCCCGGGCGTGCGCGGCAATTTCACCACCAATGGACTGCCATCCCGCTCGATCAACCCGGTAAGGGTACTTATAACGGCAGCGTTATCGGCATAGGCATGCAAACGACCACTACGCGCCCTCAACTCTCCAGGCGTTTGAGGACCGCGCAGCAACAGTAAGCACACAATAGCAAACTGAGAAGCATCAAATTGATATTCGCCAAACTGCGTATTGCACAAAAGCTGTGTGTATTTTTCAACCCCGCTCTTAAAATTTTCCTCAACACGCACGAGATGCTTGGCCTGCAAATCACGGACGGTACGCTGCACCACACCCCGCTCCAGAGACATTACAGGGTTACGGCTGGACTTCTGATTGCAAGCACTGGTCAAAGTATTAAGCGTGAGTGGGTATTGCTCTGGTGTAACAACAGATTTTTCCATCAGACAACCAATTACGCGGACTTCATTAGCAGATAAATTCAATAGCACTATTGGATCCTCATTATTCCTGTCAAAGTATCAGAGTGGTCAATGCTTAATATACCCGTGGCGTTTGGGATAATGCCACCTATGCTTGATTGCAAAACCTGACCCAGGTTTTTCCGGTCAAGTGGATTTGTTAGGTTTCTTTGTGCTTCACAAATATTACTACGTTACCTTTTTTATGCCCCATATCAACATACCTGTGAGCCTTAGCAGTGTGCTCTAAAGGATAAACTCTATCGATGACAGCCTCAATATCTCCAGATTCAGCACGCTCTCTAAGGAAATCAAGCCCCTCTTTACTTTCACCTGCCACACCACAAATTACATTTTTTCTGAAAATTGATAATAAGTTGTTTAGCAAGCTCGTATTAATTGAAATTAATAGTCCTTGTTTTGTTAATGATTTTTTACATTGGGGCAAAGATAGATTACCTACCGCATCAAGAATCACGTCATAAGTTTGTTTATTTTTAGTGAAATCTTCTTTAGTGTAATCAATAACTTCTTTTGCACCGAGAGATTTAACCAAACCAATGTTAGCTGTACTACAAACACCTGTTACTTCTGAGCCAAAATATTTTGCTAGCTGTATTGACGAAGTTCCCACAGACCCCGATGCTCCATTAATAAGAACCTTTTGATCTCTTTGAACATTTGCTTTATCTCTAAGGAAATGTATTGCTGTCAACCCTCCAAAAATAATAGCAACTGCTTGTTCATGGCTCATATTGTCTGGTTTTTTCACCAAAGCAGCATTTTCAGAAAGGCAAGTGTATTCAGCATTAGCTCCTAATCTCATTCCTGTTGTTCCAAATACCTTATCACCTTCTTTAAACAACTTTACATCTTTTCCTATGGACTCTATTTCACCTGACATGTCCATTCCAGGGACTGGTCTTCTAGGCTTTGTTAAACCAAACATCAATCGTGTAGGTAACCAAAACCCCATAGGAATATTAAATGAACGAAGCCGACAATCACCCGCTGTTACAGAAGATGCATGTATTTTAATTAATACTTCATCTTTTTTGGGAGACGGTTTCTCGAACTCTTTAAGCTCAAGAACTTCAGGCGCTCCATATTTTGTCCATGCTATCACTTTCATAGCTCTCCTTTTTGAATATGATTATTTAATAACCTAACGCACGCATGCCGCTGATGCTTAAAATCATAATCATCGTTGTTTTCTCTCAGCCATCTGTTTCTGCATCTTTGATAATTTCTTTGCGCTCACGCTCATACTCCTCATAGGATTTGTTGGTGCGCTCGATGCATTCAACATAGGTGGAACGTGGTTCTTCAGCACATTTCTGCCGCTGATTCAAACGTAAATTATCGTACATCACTTTGTTACTGCACCCGGTGACGCTAGACATGACCATCAGAACCATAAGCAATTTACTCATCGCTTACAGCCGCCATGTTCTTCAAAGTAACTCACTAACACCAGCATTGCATTGTCCGTGGCGTATTGCTCACTCCGTAGCTCCATAAAGCGAATAATAGCCGGCACATCAAATAACTCTTTTGGCTTCTTACAATACACTTTTCCCAGATAATCCGTCTGTTCGTCGAGCGTCGCTAGCAGGTCAAGAGCTCCGCCAACATAAGCCTGGATAATCGGATGATCACTGCATTCGCCGGAAGATGAATAACAGATGTCAGAAACCTGCTTCATCGTCAACGCGGTCGCGCTGAGCGCATGCAGGGGTAATAACAGCGTAACAAGGGTGGTTACGAGCAAACGAATATTCATAAACACAATTCTCTTGAGATAATCACTGTTAAACGATAATATATTATCTTAAAACAACTATGTCAAATGGAGTTTATATGACTCGGCAATTTTCACGATTAATCGCCTTCGGTTGCATGGCAATACTTATTACTACCCCCTTTATCGCCCTGTATTTCCTGATCAATATTGAGCTATTTTCTGCTATGGCCAGAAGTAACTTAGG
>WFQM01000192.1 GCA_015487095.1 Gammaproteobacteria bacterium
ATATACCCATGGCGATTGAGATTTAGGTGTCACTGCACGCCCTCTTTATTCCATGGCTGCGTTGAAATTCCTCGCAATAGAACGACTATTACTCGTCATTTCGCCTTGCCATGAAATAAATATGACGCACATTGACACCTAAATCTCAAACACCATGGGTATATCTTTTGTCCGTTATCCACAAACTCTTTGCGCTCTCCGTGTCTTTGCGTTGGGTTTTTATTATTCAGATCCAGCCAGCATACGCCTGAAAACAGGGTGATTTAGCCCTTAATTCATAGTTAAGGGTTGCTCGAACAATAACTGTCTTATTGGTGAGCGGGTTCGGTTTTTTTTGGGCATGCACAAGACTCTGGTGGAACCGCTACGCTTGTTCCACCCTACCTGCGTACATCATTGACGTTGGCGTATTCATAATCCGGGTCGGAAACAGGTCAGAATCAGCGGAGTGGTTTGTTGGTTCCGTCTCCTCAAACACAAGGCAAAGCCGGGTGGAACAAGCGTAGCGGTTCCACCAAAAGGTCAAGGGAATAACATCAGTCCTTTCAGCCTGTATTACTCTTTACCCAACCAAAAAGCCACAATTATTGTTCGAGCGATCCTAAGTCCTGCATATCACAAAAAGCCGAGGGGGGATTGACGAGCAAAGTGATTGTTAATACCTCCTTGGGGGTGTGAAAATACGGTGATATCACCGGAAACCAGGGGTTGCCTGTTAAATCATCAAACGCTAACATTATTACCAGACCGGATATCACTTGCCGTACGGTTGGGGATTCTGCAACAGCAGAATGGATAACAGTATTGATTAACAGAGACCGCATGTTATGGAGCTGAAACTGGTACCCAAAGATGAATGGGAAAACGAGGCCGGACCTGACGGTTCGGAAGACGGTCCTCCTTTGCAGTACACCGGGCCAGATCGGCGTAAGGCATCTCGTCGTATCAAAGTGGATCGCCGGGAGATGGTGCGTTTTGAAAACACTCCGGATCGCCGTCATAATGGAGACCGACGCCTGAACACCCGTATGTGGAATGGGCGCGAATTCTGATCTTTACATCACTTGTTTTGATGCCGTTTTTTAAAGGCACTTTCCGTTATTTGGAGAGTGCCTTTTTATTTACCTTTTAATTTAACCACAACAAATCTAACAGATGCTTGGAATCATAAAGCCTGGCCCCCATGTAAGAACTAACATAATGATTAAGTTTCAGCGAGGGCGGAAAATATGCGAATGGATAAACTGACCAGCAAGTTCCAAATGGCATTGGCGGATGCGCAAAGCCTGGCAGTGGGGAGGGACCATCAATTTATTGAGCCAGCCCATTTGATGATGGCGGTACTGGATCAGCAGGGCAGTACGGTGCGTCACCTGCTGAACAATGCAGGCGTTAATGTGAATCAGTTGCGCACTCTGTTGGGCGAGACCTTGGAAAAAATGCCTAGCGTGGAAGGTGGTGATGGTGATGTACACATTTCCAATGACCTGGGGCGTCTGCTTAACGTTACCGACAAACTCGCGCAGGATCGTAAAGATGCTTACATTTCCAGTGAATTGTTTGCGCTTGCCGCTGTGCAAAGCAAAGGGCAGCTTAGTGATCTCCTGCATAAAGCCGGTGCGGCCAAAGGCTCGCTGGAGCAGGCCATTGAGCAGATGCGCGGTGGTGAAAGTATTGATGACCCCAATGCAGAAGAAAGTCGTCAGGCGCTGGATAAATTTACTCTGGACCTGACCGAGCGTGCAGAACAGGGCAAGCTGGACCCGGTGATTGGGCGTGATGACGAGATTCGTCGCACGATTCAGGTATTGCAGCGCCGTACCAAAAACAATCCGGTGCTTATTGGCGAACCGGGTGTCGGTAAAACCGCCATTGCCGAAGGTCTGGCGCAACGTATTATCAATGGTGAAGTGCCGGAAGGCATGAAAGGGAAGCGCTTGTTGTCGTTAGACATGGGTGCGCTGATTGCGGGTGCGAAATTCCGTGGTGAGTTTGAAGAGCGACTCAAGGCCGTGTTGAGTGATCTGTCCAAACAGGAAGGCCAAATTATTTTATTTATCGACGAGTTGCATACCATGGTGGGCGCAGGCAAGGCTGAAGGTGCCATGGATGCGGGTAATATGCTGAAACCAGCTCTGGCTCGCGGTGAGTTACATTGCGTGGGCGCTACTACGCTGGATGAGTATCGTCAGTACATTGAAAAAGATGCTGCGCTGGAACGCCGTTTCCAAAAAGTGTTGATTGATGAACCTTCGGTGGAAGATACCATCGCAATTTTGCGTGGACTGAAAGAAAAATATGAAGTACATCACGGCGTGGATATTACTGATCCGGCCATTGTGGCTGCGGCCACATTATCGCACCGTTACATTACGGATCGGCAGCTACCAGACAAAGCTATTGATTTGATTGACGAGGCGGCGTCGCGCATTCGTATGGAAATTGATTCCAAGCCGGAAAGCATGGATCGCATGGACCGGCGCTTGATTCAGCTCAAAATTGAACGCGAGGCATTGAAAAAAGAATCGGACGAGGCCTCCAAGCGGCGGTTAGCTGACCTGGAATCAGAGATCAAAAAACTGGAACTTGAGTACGCCGATCTGGAGGAAATCTGGAAATCAGAAAAGGCCGCATTGCAGGGTACGCAACACATCAAAGAGGCGTTGGATCGTGCCCGGCAGGAATTGGAAACGGCGCGTCGTGCCGGTGATCTCGCGCGCATGTCGGAAGTGCAGTACGGAAAAATCCCTGATCTGGAAAAAGAACTCGACATGGCTGCGCAAGCAGAAATGATGGATATGCAGCTGCTGCGCAATAAGGTGGCGGAAGAGGAAATTGCAGAAGTCGTTTCCAAGTGGACAGGTATTCCGGTTAACAAAATGCTGGAAGGCGAGCGCGAAAAACTGTTGCAAATGGAAGATGCATTGCGTGAGCATGTGGTGGGACAGGATGAGGCGGTGAAAGCGGTAGCGGATGCTATTCGACGTTCACGCGCGGGTCTGTCGGACCCGAACCGGCCCAATGGATCGTTCCTGTTTCTTGGACCGACAGGGGTAGGCAAAACCGAACTCACCAAAAGTCTGGCGACCTTTTTGTTTGATACCGAAGAAGCCATGGTACGTATCGACATGTCCGAGTTCATGGAAAAGCACTCGGTGGCACGGCTCATCGGCGCGCCGCCCGGCTATGTGGGTTACGAGGAGGGTGGTTATCTCACCGAAGCAGTGCGGCGCAAACCTTATTCGGTGATCCTGCTGGACGAGGTGGAAAAGGCGCACCCGGACGTGTTCAATATTTTGCTACAGGTGCTGGATGATGGCCGGCTGACTGATGGCCATGGCCGTACGGTGGATTTCCGCAATACGGTGATTGTGATGACGTCGAACCTGGGATCTGAAGTGATCCAGCAAATGGCAGGCGAAGCCAATTATGATGCGATGAAAGCCGCAGTGATGGAAATTGTCGGTGGTCATTTCCGACCGGAATTCATCAATCGGGTGGACGAGACTGTGGTCTTTCACCCACTGGGCCGTGAACAGATTCGTGCCATCACTCGTATTCAGATTGATTACCTGAAGGCGCGGTTGCGAGA
>WFQM01000193.1 GCA_015487095.1 Gammaproteobacteria bacterium
GTATCATCAAAACCGGATTGCCAGATTTCGTTGATACGGCCATTGGTATGCCATAGCTCATCACCTTTGGGCTTCAACCAGTTCCAGTAGATTGAAATAATCTCCCAGGGATGTTTTTGCAAATTAATTTTGCCGGTCTGACTATTGAAATGGGTGTATTTCTTGGAGTGCATATTGGCACCCGCAGGACCATCTGCCCCCCATTTCCTGTCCATATCGTCACGGGTCAGCGTAGTATCATGCAAGCGCTTGGTACCATGCAATTCACCTGTGTCATAGTTATAAAACACCGGTCCCTGAATGCCGTCAGTACCCAGTGAGCGTAATTTTTCATGCAGTGTTGTTCCTTCACGATGTGCGGCAACCTTGATCATATGATAGGACTTGCGACTCTTACGTGAGTACCGCGACATCTCTTCGGCCACATCATTGGAGTTTTTCCAGTCATAACCTTCAAAGCCCATGCGCTTGGCCATCTGGGCGATGATCCACCAGTCTGGTTGTGCATCTCCTGGGGCATCATAAAATTTCGAGTACAAACGCAAACGGCGTTCACCATTGGCGCGCATGAAGTCCACTTCTCCCCAGGTGGCTGCGGGAAACACAATATCCGCAAAGCGACTGCCAATCGGATCTCGCAGATAAATTTCCTGATTGATCACCACCATACCGCCAGAGTCAGCACGTTTTTTCAGCGTATCAATAATTTCCTGTTTATCATGTGAGCGTATCTGGTGCGGATTTAAGGTCACCAGTTGCTCAAAACTCTGTTGCAAACCTACCGTTCCCGCCATAGCCTGCATCCAGGTGGTACCGATGACATGGGCAAAGCGGGTATGCCCCGATTTCAGCCAGCGATCAGTATCCAGTGGACGCCGCCGACGCCCCGGCACTTTCATGGGTGATTTGTTACGTGGATATTTGCCACCATTCTGACCGCCACGCTGATGACCGCCAAAGCGCCCTATGACCTGACCCGGTCGTCCACCAGCGCCCACCAGGGTGGCCAATGATGCCAGTGCATTGGTACTGGGCGTCCCCGCCGACCAGTAGTTGCCCTTCTCCAGACCGAGTGAAGCCTTGATACGACTGCCATCGGCCTTGGGTTTGGCCAGCCAGTCAGCGGCCTGACGAATTTTGGCAGCGTCAACACCACTGATTTGTGCGGCATTTTCCAGCTTGTATTCATCCTGTTCCATCAACCATTTTTTGTAACCGTCAAAACCACCTGTCTGAAATTTTCCCCAGGTGGTGCGCCATTGCCACGGCGTATTACGAGTACCCTGACCAAAACCGGAATCGGTTTCAAATTTGTTGTTGACCCATTTTTTGATCCAGTCTGTATCTTCCCAGCCATTCTCAATAATAATACGGGTGATGGCCCCCAGTACGATGCTGTCAGTACCGGGATACAGATCAAGCAACAGACCATTACCCATTTTTTTGGCATAGGTGATACCACCCGTCTCACGCGGATTCAGCGAAATCACTTTCATGCCACGATCAATGCCGGGTTTTATCCATGACGTAAAAATAATAGTCTTGGTTTCGTAGGGATCAGTACCACTGATCAATAACGTATCGGCAGCACCCCAGTCCTCATAGGAAGGTGCAAAGTTGTCAAAACCGGCATCACGATAACCCGGTGTCGAAGTAGCTTTGGAAGGTGTATCGTGCCAGGTCCACGAGGCCGTATTCACGTCACGGAAAGAGAACTTGGTAATGGCATACATATTCTCCATAAACTGGTAACCATAGGTCTTCACGGAATAGGCATTGGCACCATGTTCCTTGATAACATGTTTGGCGACTTCCGCCGCGATGTCTAACGCAAAGTCCCAGGTCACCGGTTGCAGGATACCGTTAATGCGTACCAATGGGTTCTTGAGTCGATCCCAGGTAGGCTTGTCCGGGTTATACACTTTTTGTGCGATACATCCGCCGCGAATACTGGAATCACCTTGCAGGTTGACATGCTGGGTGTTCTTGTCCGGTGTAATCACAATCTTGTGAGGACGCCCATTGTGCATCACTACATTATGTTGCGTTGGTGCCACCCAGTCCTGGAGTGTAAATGACGGAAAATCGATACCATAAGCATTTTCGTGAGCCTTCGGCCCGCCATCCGGTGTGCTTATGGGCCAACGATAGACTTTGTAACCGCAAGCGACAATGCAATAATCACAGGCAGTGGTCAGTACGTCGCAATTCTTCGGCGGCAGCGGCGCACTGTCTTCGGGGATATAATATTCAGTTGTCATGTCCTCACCCTCCTCTCAATACCTGTCAGGATTCCAGCAAATTTTTATGTCGTCCAAAAATCAGCCCCATCATGCCCACGGCGTAAATATCATCACCATCCAGTTCCAGTAACACCTGTGGCAAGCTTTCGTAGGCTTGACCGGAAATAACAATGCCATGCCGGGTCAAATCATAGGTCGAAAGATGCAAAGGGCATTGGCCCAGAATCCGGTGTGGTCCCTCGGCAACATAACTGCCTTGTAGTGGCCCACCCTGATGAGTACAAAGGTAGTTATAAGCCACCACATCCCGTTGTGATCCAAGACCACCACCTGCCGGTACACCACCCATTTTTACAATCATTGCCGATGAGTTGCCCAGATCATCCGGGTAATTAAAGTCCACCGGCACGTTGTCTTTCAGCTCGCTGAGTTTTGCAATCAGTTTGCGCGGATACCCCACCACCTTCGCCGTAGTCGCTGTTGCACTGCCCGGAAACAAACCCAGTGAAACCGTGCTTGCTGCCATTGCGGTACCACCGCTGTATAATAGGAACTGACGTCGCGTGAGCATGCATTTGCCATGAGCAGCGCTGGAACGTGTCTTGCGTTTGCGGCGGGTTGTATCATCAATACCCCTATCAGTGCTCATGTCGATATCTCCTGTTTTTGCTACTGATGTTCATTTTGCAGCCTGCGCTGCCTGTAACTCTGCCCGGGTAAACAGTGGCTTGTAAGGAGGCAGTTTAGGTTTGTCCATCAAAATTTCGTCACCTGACAAAGCCTCAATGAAGGTTAACAAATCTTCTTTTTCTTCATCAGAAAGCCCCAGTTTTTGAACCAACGGCGTCTTGGTCTCCGGGAAAGAAGTGGTTCTTCCCTCCTCGTCGAAACCGCCTCGGTCGTAGAAATCGATCACTTCCTCCAGTGTATAAAATTGACCCTGGCGCATGAAAGGTGCCGTGTATTTGGTATAACGTAAACTGGGAACACGAAACTTTCCCATACTCCATTTATTTTTGTTGCGATAATATAAACCGGCATCATCTTTTATATTGCGATACATTTCTTCGGTAGCACCCTTGGCGTACTGCTCAAAGCGGAAAGTAACCTGTGCAAGTCCGTCCTCCTCCCAGCGCGTCGCGCGTGGCACACCAATGTTGTAATATTTTTCGTTAGTAGTGAATGCACCGTTGTGGCATAAAATACAACGGGCCTTGCCTTCGTACAGTGTCTTGCCACGAAGCTGCTGATCATCCAGCGCTGTTTTATCACCCAGTAAATACTTATCCAGAGGTGTATCGCGTTGCACCAAAGTGCGCTCAAAAGCCGCAATGGCTTTCCAGGCATTATTAATGGTAGGCCAAGGCTCACCGAAAACATCATTAAAACGATTGACATAATCCGGGATCAATCGAAGTCGTGCTTCCATGATGTCATTTTCACCATTACCCGCTACACCACCGCGTGCCGCACTGGGTGCCTGAGATTCCAACGAAGGCGTCGAACCTGCGGCGAACAACTTGTTGTAATAGGCAGAATTAAGCACTGGCTGACTACCCCGCCAATGAACCGTGCCGGGATAACCCCGGGAAATGCCCTCAGCAAAAGACCATCCCTGCTCGGGCTCATGACAAGTGGCACAGGAGATGGAAGCATCCCCTCCCAGGCGTGGATCAAAATACAATAATTTTCCCAATGCCACCTTGGCATCCGACATGGGATTGTCTGCCGGGATGGGTGGCGGTCCCAACGGTGCCAAAGGAGGGATTTCAGGATTTGCCACCTTTGCAAACGTTTTGACTTGAGGTTGCGTTGGCTCTGCGGCAGACATTGGTGAGAGGCTGACCTTGCTTGCCGTGGCCGGAGGTTTATCCCCCATGGCAAAAGTCACCGTCGCCATTGTCGCCACTGCTGTCACCACCACGGTTATTATCAGAAACAAAACCGGCGCTTTCTGTTCTGCTTTGTTAAACGAACCCATGACGATCTCCTCATTGATTAGTTAGGCACATTCAGCCAGTTGGCGATGACTGGATACTCTGCGGGGTATGCCTCCTGCCACACATGTTTGCTGCTCGTCAGCGGCTCACCCGACAAGGCCAGCAAAAAAGCTACCAGATCCTTCTGTTCGGCCTTGCCCAACTTCAGGGGTTTGATCCTGGCGTTCTTGTTACGGTCGTTATCGCCGCCACGATTGTAAAAAGCCACCACATCCGCCAACGTCTTGCTCGTACCGTTATGCATATAGGGCGCAGTGTATTTAAGCTCACGCAGACTCGGCGTAATAAACTTGCCCATATCAGAACCATCCGCAGCATGTTTCTGCAAATGGGCACCGGGGTCTCGCTTGAGGTTCATATAATTTTTTATACCCATAAATGCGGCATAGGCGATAAAAGCCTGATGGCGCTGAGGGTCCAGCCAGACATCGAAATTCTCTTTGACGCCAGTGTTATAAGCCTTGCCATCGGTAAACACCGGGCCGTTATGACAGGCCACACAACCAGCCTTGCCCTTGAAAATTTTCATACCCCGTTTGGCTGAAGCCGACATGGTGCCCTTGTCAAAAGATGCGCCACGCGAAGTTAGTGTTTTCAGGTACTCCGGAATAGCCTTGCGTACACCACCATTGGAAGGCTCACCTAAACCTGCTGCTTTAAACATCTCCACGTAAAGTGGGTCTTGCTTAAAGCGCTCCTGCATGATGCGCATATCCATATTCATAATGTAATCTTCGGTAATCATTTCACGAGTCACATCATTAAGATTGGTACCGATGCGTCCGTCGTGCATCCACACTTTTTTGTGTGCCGTGTTGATCAGACCAGGGGCATTACGAAAATGTTTATTGCCAGGATAGCCCTTGGACAAAGCATCCTTATTGGCATAACCATTCTCCGGTTCATGACAGGTGGCACAGGAAATACCCACATCGCCCGACACTCGTTTATCAAAAAATAAACGTTTACCCAGCTCCGCCCTTGCTTCATTGACCTTGAGCACGGGTAACGGACCAATCTCAGGGGCTGCCACCACCTGGCCCGCAATCGCCAGACTGACTCCCAGAGTCACGGCAAAAAAGCATTGTCGTGTTGTAACGATTGCGACCATTTTCAATCCCTCCTGTTATCGATTACCACATGTGCCCACCGCATCTCAGACTGTGGGACTCACAAGAAAGTGTTATTTTTATCCACCTGATACACCAAATGCACATTGCAGGCCAGACCGTAAAAACAAGGAAAATACGACTAAAAACAATTGATTACATAGAGGGCATCGGCTTAAAAAAAGCAAGAGGAGTGAACAGTTTGTTCCATACTGAAAACCGGGGGTGCATTTTGTTCACCTTGACACTGTTTGGAGTGACAGATCAAAACAGCGCATTTTCAGGTTCCGGTATGGTAGCCAAAAACCAACAGCTTTGATAAAGAAAGCCCGGGTCATTAACGGCTGTTTTTGCGTTACGGGAACCACATTTCGATTACACGCCAGAGTAATTTGGTTGTGTCATGAAGGTAAAAGGGATTAGGAATATGATGATTTTTCATTGAAACCGGAAAAATCTGAAATCGTATTCATATTTTGAAGTTAAAGATTAGGAACCTTTAGGCTCGACTAAACAGATATAGCCGTATCCCGAAACCTCCAGGATCAATTACTCAAATCCGTGTATAGATATTCGTCAGCGGTCAAACCATTAGTGACGAATCCCCTCCCTACCGATACAACAAACCAAACTGATCAATATTCATACAAAAATACATTGGGTTAGCCCCCGCGATTTGCCCTTGTTCTTCCGGTAAGATAGCCTCCACAGTTAATTGGCCTGGGTCTCTTAATCTGGCAGAACACAGTTTGCCCATTGCCATAACAGATATCATAAACACTAACACATGGATGTGTCTTTAATTCCCGCTTTTCCGGGTAAAAATGCATCCCTGTTTTCCTCGCTTCCGGAGGAACGAATTTTAAAATTGAGAATGTCGTCCCGCCATGTTTTCGGACTGAGGTTGATTTCGTGGTTACTCCATAAAACATAACTTTATTTAGGACATAAAATGAATAAAACCCGATTCACAAAAAGTATTGTTTTAATTGTTATGCTAGCAATATCGCTGGTAGTTGTGGTGGCCTGTAGCACAAAGCCTATGGATAAAAAGGAGCATACTTCTCTTGACTGGAAAATACCGAACGATATCAAAACACCAAAAGTCATAAATACAAAAACCCTCCAGAAGGCTTTTGATGAATTTTCCTGGGAAAGCTTTATTGCACTCAACTGGCCTGCCAACAAAAATGGCACACCGGACAAGAAAAAAATCATCGGCCAAAAAGACGCAAAGACGGTTTGGGAGCATTGGCTTCATACAACTGATATTTTTCTGCCAGACGGAGGGATGCCGGTGGCCTGGGGTGGAACCATTAATACTGCTGATTACTGCACAAACTCTCCAAAAACACTGGATAAAATCAAATCCCTGGGCAGGGGAGAAAAAATATCTGATTTTCTGGTTTTGGCTACTGAACCGATGGATACCGGCCCGTTGATTGATCTGAATGGTCAGTATGTTCAATACGAAATCAATCTCAACAAAAACATGTATGACTATATAAAAGACAACGAGCTTTATAATGTTGAGGGACAACAGCAATTTGCTGCTGAAAATAATGTCGTTAACTTTGACTCCGGTACAAATGCAACCGCTGATTTTCCTGGAAAAGTGGGTGCTATCGTGGTTAAAGCCGCCTGGAAGGTGCTTGGTAAAAATGATGACCCGTCCCGTTTTCATACTGTAAATGCCCTGATCTGGTCCAACCCGGCGGAAAAAGGCGATGGTTCCTGTCGGGTTGAAAATGTCGGTCTGGTCGGATTCCATATTGCACACAAGACAGAAAGCGCACCACAGTGGGCTTGGTCAACTTTTGAACAGGTTGATAATGCACCTGAGACCTCTGAGCTTCCATGTGATGACACATATAACTTTCACAATTGTTCATGTTCCGATTGCCCTGTTAACAAAATGGCCGAACAACCCTGGAATCCGGACAAGAGTGGTCAAACACCGACACAGGTAACACGCGTTGTTCCAATCACGAAAGAAACCCGAGAGATGAATGCTTATTATCAGGCGCAGTTGCGACAGGTTAATCCAGACACACCCTGGCAGTACTATATGCTGATCAGTACACAGTGGCCCACCAAACCCGGTGATCCCGTCAGCTTTCAAAATCCGGACCCAAAAGGCAGCCCGGCACCAATGGTGCTTTCCAATACAACGCTTGAAACATTTACTCAGGGAGTTGTACCGCAAATAGGGACTTCGTGTACTGATTGCCACTTCAGTGCAACTAACAGCGAGGGCCAGTGGACAGATTTCACCTATACCCTTGGCATGGCATCCAAAAAAACTAAAAAGGGAGAACAGTAATGACAACCAGCATACAGACATTTGTTACGCTGTCAGCAGCACTGACAGGCATATCAAAAAATGTACTGGCCCCGACGGTAACAAACCTTGATTTACCGACCACCTATTTTGATGCTGCCAAACAAAAATTTCCTGCTGACTTCGACCTTCTGCTTAGCGCTTTTCAGGCGTTGATCGATAGCGGAAAATCAGCTGAGGATGCTGTCGCAACAATCATGGAAAATGACACGTATGCTCCTGTAGCCCAACAAATTAACTTTTTGTGGTACATGGGAGGCTGGGCAGTTGTAACTGACTTTGGTACGCAAACACAAAATTTATCGGCCATAACCTATCAAAAAGGAATGGTCTGGCAGGTAATGCAATCACACCCCATGGGGTACTCCGTTTCACGTTATGGTTATTGGGGACAAGAGCCAGCTCCCCTTAATGATTACATTGGAAATGGAGAGTAATGACCATGACGAACAAACAATATGACTACATCATCGTAGGTTCCGGTATTGCGGGTGCCATTCTCGCTAATGAGCTTGGGAAACAGGGAAAAGAAGTTCTGATTATCGAAGCAGGCCCAGGAATTTCTCAGGGTCGTAACGAGTATTTAAAAACCTATTTTGAAGCGAACATGAAGACTCCCTGTTCGCCCTACCCTCCATTGATCACGAAAAATAATAATCCCGACACCCCATCAAACCCGTCCAGACAAAATACGCCTCGTCCCACCATACCTGGCGTTATTAACTGGTCAGACCCGTCAAAGAGTTATCTGACTTACGACACAAAGACAAGCCGTGCATTTGCCAGTGGATACGAACGCATCGGTGGCGGAACAACGTGGCACTGGCTGGGTACCTCACTACGCTTTCTGGAAAACGATTTCACCATGCAATCAACCTATGGTGTCGAGGTCAACTGGCCCATTACCTACAATGACCTGGTGTCATATTACGCCAGAGCTGAAGAAGGAATTGGTGTTGCGGGAAACACAGAAAGCCAGGAGGCCTATGGCGTCAAGTTTCCAAAAGGCTATGAATATCCAATGCCTGCGGTGAAGCTATCGATGGTGGATAATATGTTCAGCTCCGGACTGGCTGGAATGCCGCCTGTCGATAAAGCCCCGGTTTTTGTTTCATCCACACCCCAGGGGCGACTGACTCAGATCCGCCAATCCGAGAAAAGACCGCAATGTGCCGGTAATACCAGTTGTATTCCCATATGCCCGATCCAGGCTAAATACGATGCAACCATAACACTCAAAGAAGCCCTGCAATACGAAACTGTAGAAATCATATATCAAACAGTTGTGACCAGTGTTGAGATTGATCAGACTACGCAGGAAATTTCAGCGGTCAACTATATCCAGTATGAAGAAAAAAATGGCCCCGCAACGGGTTCCGGCTCGTTTAGTGCCACGAACTATATTCTGGCCGCTCATGCCATCGAAATCCCCAAAATTCTGCTCAACTCCCCTAACCCCGGTATCACGATCAATTCAAAACTGGATGATGCCAACGTCGAAAAGTGCGCTGCGAATAGCAGTGGCCTTGTCGGTGCCAACCTCATGGATCACACCATGTACCTGGCCTGGGGATTAAGCGACAAACAGGTATTCCCTTTCAGAGGACCGCTTTCCACGGCGGGGATTGAATCCATGCGCGATGGTGAGTTTCGTAAAGAACGAGCCGCATACCGGATTGAAATCGGTAATGAGGGATGGAACTGGGCAACGGGTGATCCACAAAACACCCTGGGTGACCTGATCTTTGGCACTAACTACACACAGATGAATCCAAAAAAGGAGAAATTTTTTGGCGCGGCGATGGTTGATAAATTAAACGATATTTATACTCGCCAGATTCGTCTTGGTTTTTTGATTGAGCAATCGCCCTGTCCCGACAATCGTGTAACCTTGTCGAAAACAGAAACGGATAACCTGGGAATACCTCGCCCCAGAATTCAATACACCTTGTCAGACTATACAAAAAACGGATTCCTGTCGGCCAAAAAAACAGCCTCGGCAATTTTCAAACAAATTGGTGCAACCGAATATACTGTTGCCCCTCCTTCAACAACAAACCCGGCCCAAAACGGCACTTATTTTCAATACAAAAATGAGGACTTTGTATTTTATGGTGCAGGGCATGTTGTTGGTACAACAACCATGGGGAACGACCCGACAACATCTGTACTAAACAGCGATTTGCAAAGCTGGGATCATGCTAATCTTTACATTATTGGCAGCAGTGTATTTCCTACCATAACCACAGCTAATCCAACGCTGACCATTGCTGCACTGACCTACAGATTAGCAGATCACTTACTTAAAAAAGCTAAAGCATGAAAATGATAAAAAAACTTTCTTTCACCTTTGTTATTTCAGCAACTCTGATCTTCTCGTCGCTGTCCAGCCATGCAGGATCAACTATCAGCAAAGTAAAAAGTTTTACCGGTATGTATAAAAAATATATACAAAAAATTAAACACCCTGCAGGGGCGCTTCTGGTCATGGATAATGATGACACGTTGACCATGATGAGCTGTCCTGACAAGAAAAAACCGGAAACCTGTCAATATTTGGGTGGTGCTGCGTGGTTTTCCTGGCAAGAATCACAAGTTGAAATAAAGGCTCAGCCCCGTGTGGCCGATTCATTTTCAGAGTTATTAGTTGCCGCAGACCTTCTTTTTTCCATTAATGAAATGACATATACAGCTGCTGATGTTCCCGGGGTTCTTAATAAAACAGCCAGTTCTGGCATACGTTTTCTGGTGGAAACTGCCAGAGGAAACTCGAACCTCTCGGCCACGGAACGCCAGTTTTCAAACATCAACACTGACAGCAAAAAATATAGTGACTTATTGTCTTTTATCAGCAAGCATTCTCTAAATTTTGGTGCATCAAAACTTGCCAGCAAAGCAAGTCCCTACCTGCCCTGTAATACAGAAAAGGGCAAAAAAGATACAAACTGGACACCCGTTACCTATCAACAGGGAATAATGTACTTGTCCGGTCAAAACAAGGGGAAGATACTTAAATGCATGCTCGATGAATACAATGCCCAGGAGAATGTCATCCCTGTTTCAGATATCATTTTTATCGATGATACAAAAATAAATGTCGAAAAGGTTCATGAAGCATTCAAAGGTAGCACGAAATATAATATGCAGGCACTACATTATACTGCATTGAGTGATCATAAAAAGGCCTTCATTAAAGGAAGAATGGCTAATATATATCAGGATAATGCAATGAAACGCTGGAACAAGATCAAACATGCGCTTGAAAACAGCTTGCAAAATCCGACATTACCTTGAACCTGAATTCACTTAATGAAAATTGGGTTCCTTCCCTGAACAGAAAAAACCACCTGCAATTGCAGGTGGTTTTCAAATAAAAAAGACTAGCTTA
>WFQM01000194.1 GCA_015487095.1 Gammaproteobacteria bacterium
AAACAACCAAAACAACAGCGATAACACCAGACTGACAATCAGTGATGTCATCAGCGGAAAATAAAACCGGCCATTCTCCCGCTCCACCACAATATCGCCGGGCAAACGTCCCAGCCCCAGCTTGGAAAGCCATGGCCACAGCAACCCGACCACCACGAGAAGAATACCTAAAGTGATGAGCAGCCGTGGCATGGTGGGCTAACGCTACGTGAGCGTTTTGACGCCTTCGGGCGTACCCAGCAGCAGCACATCCGCCGGGCGCACCGCGAACAGGCCGTTAGTGACCACGCCAACAATACTGTTGAGTTGATTTTCCAGTTCCACCGGATTCATGATTTGCAGGCCGTGTATATCGAGAATGACGTTGCCATTGTCCGTGACAAAGCCTTCACGATAGGCTGGCTGGCCACCCAGCTTCACAATTTCCCGCGCCACATAAGATCGCGCCATGGGAATCACCTCAATGGGGAGCGGGAACTCGCCCATGATATCCACCAGCTTGGATTCATCGGCAATGCAAACAAACTGTTTCGACACTGCCGCAACAATTTTCTCGCGAGTCAGAGCTCCGCCTCCGCCTTTCATCAGATGCAGATATTTGTTGGATTCGTCGGCACCGTCTACGTACACATCAATGCAGTCCACCATGTTGAGGTCTTCCACCAGAATGCCGTGACCTTTGAGTCGTTCAGCCGAGGCTTCGGAACTGGCCACCGTGGTTTCGATCTGTCCCTTGATGGTCGCCAGCTCATCAATAAAAAAATTGGCTGTGCTGCCAGTGCCAACACCCACTGTCATACCCGGTTTAATGTATTCCAGAGCGGCTTTGGCCACTGCTTTTTTCATTTCATCTTGGTTCATTTTTTGTATCCTTGGTCTATCTAAAAGAGGGAACGGATCTATTTACCCTTGTTCAGCAGCGCAATTCTTTCTCTGGTTTTACAGGCTGTCTCACCCAGAGGGAAAAATAAATAGAACTGTCTCCTCGCCGGTCACTGCCACTATCATTATACAGAATAACAGCAAGCTGCTACCGTACGCTCATGTTCAAAGACTACGCTGAAAAAATCCGCAACGCCCGTGTTTATGACGTGGCTAAAAAAACGCCGTTGGAAGTCGCACCGGGTTTATCAATACGCCTCAACAACCGGGTACTGCTCAAACGGGAAGACCTGCAACCGGTGTTTTCGTTCAAATTACGCGGCGCTTACAACAAAATCTCCGGTCTTAGTGAGGCTCAGCAGCAAAAAGGCGTTATCGCCGCTTCGGCGGGTAATCACGCCCAGGGCGTCGCACTGGCTGCGCAACGCTTGGGGCTGGACTCACTCATCGTCATGCCCAAAACCACACCGGACATCAAAGTGCGTGCCGTTAAGCACTTGGGTGGTGACGTTATTTTGCACGGTAATGCTTACGACGATGCCTTCGAGCATGCCATGGAAATTGCCAAACAACGCAGTATGACGTTTATCCCGCCTTATGATGACCCCGATGTCATCGCGGGTCAGGGCACGGTGGCCATGGAAATCCTCGAACAACACGCTGCACCCATTCATGCCATCTTCGTGCCCGTGGGCGGAGGCGGCCTCATCGCCGGTATCGCCGCCTGGGTCAAAACCCTGCACCCGGAGATCAAAATCATCGGCGTAGAACCGGAAGATGCCCCCAGCATGCATGCCGCACTGGCGGCGGACGAGCGTGTGCTCCTCGACCAGGTGGGTATCTTCGCTGACGGCGTCGCCGTGCGGCAAGCCGGAAAAGAGCCGTTTCGCATTGCCCGCAAAGCCGTGGACGAAATCATCCTCGTTAAAACCGATGAAATCTGCGCCGCTATCAAAGACATCTTCGACGACACCCGCTCCATTACCGAACCCGCTGGCGCATTGGCCGTTGCCGGGCTGAAAAAATATGTCGAACGTGAAAATATTCGTGATCAGGACTTAGTCGCCATCGACAGCGGTGCCAACATGAACTTCGACCGCCTGCGCCACGTTGCCGAACGCGCCGAACTGGGTGAACGCCGCGAAGCACTGATCAGCGTCACCATCCCCGAACAACCCGGTAGCTTCCGCACATTCTGTGGCATTGTTGGCCTGCGTGGCATTACCGAATTTAACTATCGTTACGGTGATGATACACAAGCTCACGTCTTCGTCGGTGTGCAAATGCACGGCGGTGACGCTGAAAAAGATGCACTCATCAACGAGCTGACGCAAAGTGGCTACTCAGTGTTAGACATGACCGACAACGAAATGGCCAAAGTGCATATTCGGTATATGGTCGGCGGCCACAGTGCCGGGCACGTTGCCGACGAACGCCTGTTCCGTTTTCAGTTTCCCGAACGGCCCGGTGCATTGTTGCGGTTTTTAAGCCGCATCGGTAAACGCTGGAATATCAGCCTGTTTCACTACCGTAATCATGGTGCAGCTTACGGACGGATTTTGACGGGCATTCAAGTACCCAAAGAAGATGCTGACGAATTTCAGATATTTTTAGATGAATTAGGCTATAAGGCCTGGGAAGAAACTGACAATCCGGCTTATCAGTTGTTTTTAAGTTAAATGTGAATTAAAGGCTTCAGTCAAAATACGCACCCGTAGGGGCATAGCCGTCAGGCTAAACTCTGTCCAGGAAGATAGTAAAGTTGGAGTACTATCGTTTTTTTGTTCCGCTCTATTCAACACAGCGTAAAATTGGGTGGAACAAGCGCAGCGGTTCCACTAACAGGCTATAAGGAATAACAAATCGCCTCTGAGTTCACGACCGCTAATAAAAAAACCTTGTAACAAAAACTCGATTGCCTGAAACAGAAGAAAAAAGCCCTCATGCAACAATGACTCATCGGCAAACGACGATAGCTGATCGAGCTTTGAATATGTCCCTTTCCCGTTTGGTGGAACCGCTACGCTTGTTCCACCCTACCCGGCTGCATTTTCTCAGCCGGAATTCAGAGGTTTATACCTTCGGACAATCACTCCAGCACATTGGGAACTTATATTGTCGTGCTACTGACAAGTAGCGAGTTATAAACGCAGAGGTCGCAAAGGCGCAGAGGACGCAGAGAAAAACACTAAAAACTCTGTGTCCTCTGCGTCTCTTCGACCTCTGTATTAAATACCCGGTGATTTTTTAAAAAGAGTATTTTCAGCGTTTAATTCACATTTAAGCATCAGGTTTTTCACTGCGCTCATTTTCCAGCAGAACTTGCTGACCATGGGCTAAGCTGGCCTCAGCCAATACCGCAATGGCCGGGCTGCGAATGATGCGCCGAATCTCTGTTATGTAATCTTCACCACGAGCCGAATAACGATGCAGGTGGCCCGCTAATTCATACGCACTCAGTGGTTTACCCGCAGCACGGGTGGCAGCACGAAAGGTGCGGAGTTCATGATAGGCATTGCCGGTATTGAGGTTACGCATATAGGAACGTACCGAGGCGCGCAGGTCCGGGAAACTGGCAACCAGATGGGTCGCATCGGCATCACGCTTATTCGGGGTCAAGCCACCGGTTTTGCCAAAAGTCCATTGCCCGAACAGGCTGTTACCTTCC
>WFQM01000195.1 GCA_015487095.1 Gammaproteobacteria bacterium
AATATGAATATTACTGATGGTAGTGCAGCACGTTATGGTAATTTTGCTATGGAGCAGTTGATTAACGAAATTTTGAAAAATGGTGGTCAGCGGAAAAACCTTGAAGTCAAACTTTTCGGTGGTGGGCAAGTGTTAGCACATATGACAGATGTGGGGAAACGAAATATTGATTTTGCTTTGGAATATTTACAGCTCGAAGGCCTGAAGTTGATTGCTGAAGACTTGGGTGACCGCTATCCACGCAAGGTACAATACTGTCCGTCTTCTGGCTCTGCGCGGATGAAAAAATTACGTGCTGTGCATAATCGTACAGTGACAGAGCGTGAAGAAGCCTATATGCATGAAATTGAAGAAACGCCAGCGACCGGTGATATTGAGTTATTTTAACGCAAATTTTGTGACAACAAAAATGGACTAAATGTTAATGGATAAAATAAAAGTCTTGATAGTAGATGATTCAGCATTGGTGCGCCAGATGTTGTCAGAAATATTGAACAGCGCACCTGATATTGAAGTGATCGGTGTTGCACATGATCCGATCATGGCGCGAGATAAAATCAAGGTGCTGAATCCTGATGTATTAACGCTGGATGTGGAAATGCCGCGCATGGATGGCGTTACCTTTCTTAAAAATCTTATGCGTTTGCGTCCTATGCCGGTTGTAATGGTTTCATCGCTTACAGAAAAAGGCGCTGATATTACTCTGGAAGCATTGGAATTGGGTGCCGTGGATTTTGTTTCCAAACCGAAAACGGATTTAGCGCATACTCTGGAAAATTACACGGAAGAAATTATTGAAAAAGTACGTGTTGCATCCAAAGCCAGAGTGAAAGCGCTTGATCTCAATTCTGCCAAATTAAAACCCACTGAGCGGCATACTGCTGATGCGGTATTAGAAAAACAGGAATTCAGCAAACACTTTAAAACCACAGATCGTATTTTGGCAATTGGTGCTTCCACAGGGGGCACAGAAGCAATAAAGGACGTATTGATGCAATTGCCACCGGATACACCAGGTACGGTTATTTCCCAGCATATTCCGGCGGCTTTTAGCGGGCCCTTTGCCAGACGCATGAATGGTATATCAGCAATGACAGTTTGTGAGGCTGTCGATGGACAGCAGATTGTCACTGGTCATGTTTATATTGCCCCAGGGAATCGGCATTTGCTGGTTGAAAGGGATGGTGCACGATTTATATGCCGTTTAAATGATGGTCCTGAAGTGAATCGGCATAAACCATCAGTGGATGTTATGTTCCGGTCCGTAGCACATAATGTGGGCCCCAATGCGATTTCAGTCATTTTGACGGGTATGGGAAACGACGGCGCGCGAGGCATGCAGGAAATGCATGAGGCTGGTGCGCCAACAATCGCACAGGATGAAAAAAGCAGCGTGGTTTGGGGTATGCCGGGTGAGGCAGTTAAGCTGGGCTGTGTGGATACGATAACGGGGCTGAACAGAATACCGCAGGCGATTATCGCACTGATGAAGAAATAAAGGAGATATGTACGAAATAACGTCCTTGTTTGGCACTCGGATTTAGCACGTATTTCTTCGTTTTTGCGTTTCCACGCTCCAGCGTCACCGCTATTAAGCTAATAAGCCGAGATCTTGGTTTACCAGTATTATGGTAATGATGGAGGACCGTGGGAACCCGCGTAACCTGTCACAGTGCTCACGGCAAGGCACGTTTTGAAGCAAATACTCGTCGTTTTTCGCACCAAAAATAGGTGTTTTTCCCTCTCAATCTCGTCTAATTTTAATGCCCCATCGGTTGCCATTGTCTTTTGCCCGTCGTGCGGTTAACATTTGCGCCCTGATTTTCGGCTGTAGCGGCCTGTCTGTCGCTGCGCTGTAGTGGCAAAAGTGATAAAAAGGAAATAAACGTATGCGTCAAACACTGGTAGCTGGTAACTGGAAAATGAATGGTTCATTGGAAGCTAACCAGCAGTTGCTGAATGGTATCAAAGCCGGTGTTGCCGAGGGTGTTAGCGCCAAAGTGGTGGTGTGTCCGCCCGCCATTTATATTCCACAGGCCGCGAGTTCCCTGAGTGGCAGTGATGTTTCCTGGGGGGGGCAAAACCTGAGCCAGGAAAAGTCCGGGGCGTTTACCGGCGAAATTTCTGCTGATATGTTGTTGGATCAGCAATGTGAATACGTGATTGTCGGGCATTCTGAGCGACGCGCGCTGTATGGCGAGAGCGATGAGCTGGTCGCACTAAAGTACGGCGCAGCGCAGGCAGCTGGCCTGATTCCTCTTTTATGTGTCGGTGAACTGCTGGAGGAGCGCGAAGCGGGCAATACAGAGTCTGTGGTCGCACGCCAGCTGGATGCTGTCATTGATAAAGTGGGTATCACTGCTATTGCTGCGGGTATTATTGCTTACGAACCGGTTTGGGCCATTGGTACTGGTAA
>WFQM01000196.1 GCA_015487095.1 Gammaproteobacteria bacterium
ACACTGTATGCCCGGGGCGGGTCAGCTCACATTGCGATTCAATGCGATGACACATATCCCGCCAGTCCTGATGATCAGGTGTTACCAGATGCACGGGAATCACCCCCCAGTGCAATGCCAGGCGGCGACAAACCCATTCCCGTGAACATACCCCTACCATTGATGCCGTCGCACGATGCGCAGCCAGCACTTGTGCCGTCGTGCCCGACAGGGTGGGTACAATAATCGCCTCCAGTTTTAAATCCCGCGCAAGTTCCAGTGCTGCATGAGCCACAGCTTCACGATTGGAAAAGCCTGCTTTTTGACGATCCGCAAATACCTGGCTTCCGTAATGCCCGTCACGCCATTGATGGCGTTCAATCTCGCGCACAATTTTGACCATGGTCTGCACTGCTTCGACAGGATATTCACCGCTGGCGGTTTCCCCCGAGAGCATGACCGCATCCGCACTGGAATGGGTCGCGCTGGCCACATCACCCACTTCGGCGCGAGTGGGACGTGAATGCGTAATCATCGATTCCAGCATTTGTGTGGCGACGATCACCGGCACGTAGGCGCGACGAGCGCGTTTGATCAGGTCACGCTGAATCATCGGCACTTGCTCCGCAGGCAACTCAATACCCAGATCACCCCGCGCCACCATAATGCCGTAGGATTCAATCAGAATTTCATCGATATTTTCCACAGCTTCCGGGCGCTCGATTTTGCTGATCACCGGAATGGCTTTGCCATGACGCTCCATGTAGCGCGTCAACCGCGTGATATCTTTTGCATTGCGCACAAAACTCAATGCGACAAAATCTGCGCCTAACTCCATGGCCAATAACGCATCTTTTTTATCTTTGGCAGTAAAAGCTTCAGTGGATAAATCAGAATCCGGCAAATTCATGCCTTTGTGATCTTTCAATACCCCGCCGTGAATCACTCGACAATTGACTTCCGTGCTCTTTATCGACAACACACACAATTCCAGATTCCCGTCATCCAGCAGAATACGCTCGCCCTTTTTTGCATCCTTGTACAGGTTTCGATATTGGGAGGGAATCAGCCCCTCTTCACCGAGGGTATTTCGACAGGTCACTGTCACTTGTTGGCCATCCACCAACATAATCTGCCCGTCCTTGAATTCTCCTACCCGAATTTTGGGGCCACACAGATCCATCAAAATAGCGATATTGCGACTTTGACGTTTTGCAGCAGCACGCACACGTTTGAATAACAGGCGATGACTGTCGTGGTTACCATGGGACATATTCAGACGCACCACATTCACGCCCGCGTCCAGTAGCTGGTTGATCATTGTCGGGGAATCAGACGCCGGGCCCAATGTGGCAATAATCTTGGTGCGCCGCCATTGCAAAGCCAGTTTTTCGTGGTTCACGATTGCTGCTTTATTTTTTCTGCCCATCGCACTCCCGCTCCCTGTCGTTGTTCACCATTGCTCAATACGATATCCCTTCTCACGCAAAGCATGTAAAACACCTTCCTTGCCCACCAGATGCAACGCACCCACCAGAATCATTTCTGTGCCCGGGTCACTCAGCATGGACTCAATCAGGGGAAGCCAGTTCTGGTTACGCTCAACCAGAAGCTGTTGGTAAATTTGGGGGAAATCCTGGCGCATTGACGCCAATGACAATGCTGCCAGTTCATCATTATCACCACTACGCCAGGCTGCCTTGAGCTCCTGCATAATGTCTTCAACATTTTCCAGGTCTTTCAGGCTATACAATACAAAATCGTTTTCGCGCCCTTTGCCCATGTTGGTTATAAAATCCAGTTGCTGTTCATTGCTCTCCAGATACCCCAGCATTTTTTTATCTGTCTGCGCGCGCTGATAAAAATAACTGTCCACGCCTGTATCGGCCATACCCAGGCGCTGTAACTCCATAAACGTCAACGTCATAATCGCCATGACCGGGCGCATTTTTTCCAGCATCGCCATGGGAACACCGCGTGCTGCACCAAATTTTTCCAGCTGCGCATAAACATCCGATCGCAGCACACCTTTCAGGTTTTTCTCATCAGTAAACATCATGCGCTGCAACATAGTCTGTGCAAAGGCAGGGTTTTCGCTGGCACCGATATCGGTCTCAAAAACCAGTTTGGAGGATTCTTTATACGCTGCATCAAATGCCGCAGGTAATGGATAATCGGTTTTACTAAGTACGTGGACAGTACCACCGATAAATAATGCATTGGTACCGTTGCTGACACGCCACAGTGACGTTTCTGCAAAACCCTGTGTTGTGTACAGAGTGATTAATAATAAACACCAGCGCATAACGCCTCCTGTGCAAGTGCAATGAAATATCAGTGATTACTTGTCGGCCGTAATCGGGAAAAATAAAACTCCGCCAGAGGCAAGTCTTCCGGGCGGGTGATTTTGATATTGTCGCCATGTCCCTCGATCAGCAGGGGCATTTGACCACACCATTCCAGCGCAGATGCCTCATCGGTAATCGTCACACCCGCCGCCAGTGCTTTCCTCAACGCATCACGCAACGCGCCCAGGCGAAACATTTGCGGAGTTTGTGCATGCCACAACAAAGAACGGTCAACCGTCACAGCAATGGTGTCGGCTTGGCTGGAACCCACAGATTGTTTGATAGTGTCTTTCACCGGCACCGCGAGAATGCCGCCCACCGGGTGATGTTTACAGTATTCCATGAGCTGGCTGACATCATCCTGACGCAGGCAAGGCCGTGCGGCATCATGCACCAGTACCCAATCGGTTTCACTGGCTGTCGTCTGCAACACATCAAGTGCGTTCAACACTGAATGACAGCGCTCTACCCCACCCGGTGCAAGCAACACCGGTTTTTTATGTTGATAATCCAGCTCTGCCCAATATTCATCATCAGCGGCAATGGCCAGCACCACACCCTTAATCGCCGGGTGATTCAACATGGCATTCAGGCTGTGCTCAATAACCGTTCGTCCGGCCAGTGGCAGGTATTGTTTGGGCCGGTCAGATGCCATGCGCGCACCTACACCTGCGGCGGGAATGACAGCCCAGCAGCTTGACACTGGAAAAGAATGACTATTTATAGTTGGCGGGCTCAAACTCAGTCAACAACTTGAAAAAAAGTTTCGCCTTCTCTGATCATGCCCAGATCATAACGGGCACGTTCTTCGATGGCTTCAAGCCCTTGTTTGAGATCATCTACTTCGGCAGAGAGTGTTCGATTGCGTTCTTTGAGCCGCACATTTTTGTCAGTTTGTGCGGCAATGGCTTCGTCCAGCGCCCACACGTCCTTCATGCCGCCCTCACCCAGCCAGAGTTTGAACTGTAACAGTACAAACAGGACGATAAGGGCGGCGATGATGGTTTTCATCTTTGCTTCATTTCAGGTCAGGCGCGTTTGAAAGCAGCCATGCCGGGATAGGTTGCCTTGTCGCCCAGCTCTTCGGCAATGCGCAGCAGCTGGTTGTATTTGGCAATGCGGTCAGAGCGCGACAGGGAGCCGGTCTTGATTTGTCCCGTGCCTGTGGCTACAGCAAGGTCGGCAATCGTGGCGTCTTCTGTTTCACCGGAACGATGTGACATCACCGAGGTGTAACCGGCGGCTTTGGCCATGTCGATGGCGGCGAAGGTTTCCGTCAGTGTGCCAATCTGGTTAACTTTGATCAGGATGGAGTTGGCAATGTTGTTGTCGATGCCACGTTTAAGTATTTTGGTGTTGGTGACGAACAGGTCATCGCCCACTAACTGGATTTTGTCTCCCAGTTTTTCGGTTAAGATGGCCCAGCCTTCCCAGTCACTTTCGTCCAGTCCGTCTTCGATGGAAAGGATGGGGTATTTATCCACCCAGCTGGCCAATACGTCAACAAATTCGGCAGCCGTTAATGATTTACCTTCCGAGGTCAGTTCATATTTTCCATTTTTGTAAAATTCAGAGGCGGCGGCATCGATGGCGATGAATACGTCTTTACCCGGTGTGTAACCTGCGGCTTCAATAGCCTGGATAATAACTTCGATGGCGGCTTCGTTGGAGGGCAAGTCCGGGGCAAATCCCCCTTCGTCGCCCACGGCGGTATTCAGGCCACGATCACTCAATACTTTTTTCAGTGCGTGAAATATTTCAGCACCGCAACGAATGGCTTCGGAAATATTGGCTGCGCCTACGGGCTGAATCATGAATTCCTGCAAATCCACGCTGTTATCGGCATGTGAGCCGCCGTTGATGATGTTCATCATCGGCACGGGCAGTGTGGTGGCATTTTCACCACCCAGATAACGGTAGAGTGAAACACCTGCTTCGCTGGCGGCGGCTTTAGCAGCGGCCATGGAGACGGCCAGTAGCGCATTGGCTCCAAGACGGTCTTTATTTTCAGTGCCGTCGAGGTCGATCATCAGCTGGTCGATGGTAGTCTGATCGCTGGCGTCTTTGCCCAGCAGGGCGTCACGGATTTCGCCGTTGATGTTGGCCACGGCTTTGAGCACGCCTTTTCCCAGGTAGCGGGATTTATCATCGTCGCGCAGCTCAATAGCTTCACGAGAGCCGGTGGATGCGCCGGATGGCACAGCCGCACGACCCATTTTTCCGGATTCCAGGGTAACGTCGGCTTCGACGGTGGGATTGCCACGGGAATCAATAATTTCACGGGCGTGTATGTTTGCGATTGTCGCGCTCATTGGTACTCCAGGTTTTTTGTTGATGTTGCTTAAATTATTCGTTTATCCGTCATTCCGACATGTTTTTAGTCAGAATTCAGTTGTTTGCTAACCTCTTCCGGGCTCCAGGCTGCACCGAAGCAACGGAAAATACTCTCTCAATAGTTTTTGATTTTAATGTGAATTAAGCACTAAAAAAAGTAGCCGGGTATTTAACGCGGAGAACGCAGAGTTTTTAGTGCTTTTTCTGTGCTCTCTGCGCCTCTGTGACCTCTGCGTTCATAACGCGTCATTTGTCAGTACCACTAAACATAATTTCCCGCTATACCGGATCACTTGCCTGGAAAATTAAGCCTCTGGCTTCCGGCTAAAAACATACGGAATGATGGATGAAAAATTAATCATATTCGTCCAACTACGCTGGATCGTGCCCAAACCCTCGTGCTTTCACAACATCATCCAGCGCCTTCAAGGTTTCCAGCAGACTTTCCATCTCACCCAGTGGCCAGGCATTCGGACCATCACTGAGCGCTTTTTCCGGATCGGGATGCGTTTCCATAAACAGGCCGGAGACACCCGCCGCCACTGCCGAGCGCGCTAATACCGGCACAAACTGACGCTGGCCACCGGATGTTGCGCCCTGCCCACCCGGCTGTTGTACGGAGTGGGTGGCATCAAACACCACCGGGCAACCCGTGTTGCGCATTTCCACTAAACCACGCATGTCGGTAATCAGCGTATTATAACCGAAGGAAACACCACGCTCGCAAACCATGATGCTATCGTTACCGGCTTCACGCGCTTTATCCACTACATTTTTCATGTCCCAGGGGGCAAGAAACTGGCCTTTTTTGATGTTCACCGGCAGACCGGTACGCGCCACATTCTGGATGAAGTTGGTTTGTCGGCAAAGAAACGCGGGGGTCTGTAATACGTCCACTACGCTGGCAACTTCATCCAGCGGTGTGTCTTCATGCACATCGGTGAGCACGGGTACGCCGATGTCGTCTTTGACTTTTTGCAGGATGCGCAACCCTTCTTCGATACCCGGCCCGCGATAACTGGATGTAGACGAGCGGTTCGCTTTGTCGAAGGAGGATTTGTAGATAAACGGGATGCCCAGCTTGCCGGTCATTTCTTTCAGTGCCGCTGCCGTGTCCATGGCCAACTGCTCGGATTCGATGACACAGGGGCCAGCAATAATAAACAGCGGCTGATCCAGCCCGACGTTAAAACCGCAGAGTTTCATGCTCATGATTCAGATTCCGGCCTTGCCGCGCGCAGCACTGATAAAGCCGCTGAATAATGGATGACCATCACGCGGCGTGGAGGTAAATTCTGGATGAAACTGGCAGGCGACAAACCATGGGTGTTCAGGAATTTCCACCATTTCCACTAAACTGCCGTCAGCAGAGCGTCCCACAACGGCGAGACCTGCTCCCTGCAAGGTGTCAAGATAGCTGTTGTTAAATTCGTAACGATGACGATGGCGTTCAATGATAGTTTCCTTGCCATACAGTTCGCGTGACTTGGAGCCATCCATGAGGTGACACTCCTGACCGCCAAGACGCATGGTGCCACCAAGGTCGGAATCTTCACTGCGTTGTTCCACCTCGCCATCCGCCGTGGTCCATTCGGTGATAAGCCCGATGACCGGGTGCTGTGCATCGGCGTTGAATTCAGTACTGTGTGCGCCATCGAGTCCGGCCATGTGACGAGCGTACTCAATCACCGCCACTTGCATGCCCAGGCAAATGCCCAGGTAAGGTACGCCGTTTTCGCGGGCATATTTGACGGTGCTGATCTTGCCTTCCACGCCGCGCTCACCAAAGCCACCGGGCACCAGAATGGCATCGACATCTTCAAGACAATCCAGACCATCGGTTTCAATGTCTTCCGAGTCTATATAACGGATTTTCACTTTGGTGCGGGTATGCAACCCTGCGTGAATCAATGCTTCGGAGAGGGATTTGTAGGCTTCAGTGAGATCCATGTATTTTCCCACCATGGCAACTGTCACTTCACCATTGGGATCAAACAGAGCATCTGTGACCGCCTGCCATTCAGAAAGGTCCGCCTGCGGGGCTTCGATACGCAGTTTGTCCACCACAATCTGGTCGAGGTGTTGTTCGTGCAGCAGTACGGGAATCTGGTAAATACTGTCGGCGTCCACGGCAGAAATAACCGCACGCTCTTCAACATTGGTGAACAGGGCAATCTTGCGGCGTTCGTCATCCGGCACCGGGCGGTCGGCACGACAAATGAGCACATCGGGCTGGATACCAATGGAGCGCAGTTCCTTAACCGAGTGCTGGGTGGGTTTGGTTTTCAGCTCGCCAGCGGTGGGAATAAATGGCAACAGGGTCAGATGCATGAACAGGGAGTTGTCGTGACCCTGCTCAATGCCGATTTGACGAATGGCTTCGAGAAACGGCAGGGATTCAATATCACCCACAGTGCCACCGATTTCCACCATCAGTATATCCAGCCCCTCGGCACATTCCATGACGCGGCGTTTGATTTCGTCGGTGATATGCGGAATAACCTGCACCGTGCCACCCAGATAATCACCGCGACGTTCCTTGCTGATCACATCGGAGTAAATACGCCCCGAGGTATAGTTGTTGCGCTGGCCCATGGTGGTATGCACAAAACGTTCGTAATGACCCAGGTCGAGATCGGTTTCGGCACCGTCTTCAGTGACGAAGACTTCGCCGTGCTGAAAGGGACTCATGGTGCCGGGGTCCACGTTAATGTACGGGTCCAGTTTCATCAGCGACACTTTCAGGCCGCGCGATTCAAGAATGGCAGCCAACGAGGCGGAGGCGATGCCCTTCCCTAAAGAGGAAACAACGCCGCCAGTTACGAATACAAATTTGGTCATTAACAACCCGGGAATATGGTCAGGTTTAAGGGGACATCAGAAGGGAACGCAGGTTAACAGATTGGCTGGCTGTGCTCAATGGAGAACAGAAAACAGCCAGCCGTTCTTTCACCCGGAATTCAACTCTGTTATTCAATCCTCACCTGACGCAACAGTTCCTCGTGATCACGCTGGGGCTGTCGGGAGCCGTCTGCATTTTCCTTCCACACTTCCGTACGCATGAAATACACCACAATGGGTTTGGAAGCGATTTGTTTGCGCAGTTTTTCCAGCACTCGCACCACTTTGGCCTGCTCCTCACTCGTAATAACGCCGTACACGCGGACTTCCAGACGACGTGGCTTTGCAAAGCCTTCTACCGCCGGTCGGTCAGCAAAGCGGGCTTTAACGGGAAAATCGTAACGTTGCGTGAGTTCCTGCACGACCTGCACCACTTCCTGATTATCCTCATCCGAGGTATTCCAGGTCGCGGTAAAGGCAAACAGCGCCATAAGAAATATCGCAAGAATAACCACTACCACTTCGCCAGGCGCAGGTTTTATACCGTGTCGATAACGTTTTACCGCCCACACCAAAATGGCAATAGGGCCGACGATATAAACCAGAATGACGAGAAGTGTTGGTATCATTGGATATCCTGTAATGAATAAAAGTCAAAAAACGTGCCCTATTCTAGGGGTGATGCGGGCAGAAAAACAGTATCAACGGCTGATGATTAATCTGGCAGAATTTTAGCGTTACAATACGCGCATGATATTTACCCTGACGGACATTACAACGCATTTTTCTGCGGCGCATTTTACCGAGGGCTGGCGGTTATTCACCGACAACCAGATAACAGCGCTTAATGCCCAGCACGATGGTGAGCTGATTACCGCCGTTATACCACAAGCCAGCAAACACTCTTTGCGGGTGTATGTACGCACCAGACATGAGAAAAATACGCTCACCATCAATGGTGAATGCAGTTGTGAGGAAAAACAAAATTGTATGCATGTGGTTGCAACGTTGTTGCAGGCACTGGATGACCGACAGATGCTGCCCGGCAATACGGATGTTGCAATATCCGGGTTTATCAATCAGTCGTCCAGAAAGCCTTTGAAAAAAACGCACAAAAAAACAACAGTTCAGCCGACAAATACCCAGCAGGTGCTGCTTTATCTCCTGGAACTTGATGATGAAAACACTTTACAAGTAAAAACCATTGTCGCCCGTCATTTAAAACATGGCGGTTATTCCAGTGGTCGCTCCTTTAACCCTGGTCGGGCAATGAGTCGCACGCCGCCCCGGTTTCTGGATTCTGTTGATCTGGCGTTGATGGAGACCCTGAACCAACTGCCATGTGCAGCCGATGCTGGCACTTTCCTGCTTACCGGGCCGCAATCCATACATATTTTGGAGGATATACTCGACACTGGACGCTGTTATTTTGACAGTGTCGAATGGGGTACGCTGCTCAGCCAGGGAGCAGAGCGCCAGCTTGATTTTCACTGGGCAATGGACGATTTCGGTTATCAGCGAGGAGAATGGCAAATCACCCCTGAGGCCGATAGCCTGCTGCCTTTGTCTTCACCTTGGTATTTCGACGATGAAACAGGCGAGTGCGGGCCTTTGCTCAACAATTTGCCTGTGGATCTTATCCATAAATTGATGACGATGGCTCCGGTGCCACCAGAACAGGCTGCAAAAACCAACAAAGACTTGCTTAAAACATGGCCGGATTCAATGATCCCACCTCTACAAGTGTTGGAAATCGAGACACTGCCTCAAGTCAAACCTGTGCCCTGCTTGCGTCTGACTACAGAGGATGAGCCTCCCATGTTCGATGAGTGGACCGAATCCAGTGACTCTGCCTACC
Organism: Gammaproteobacteria bacterium; assembly: GCA_015487095.1. Classification (GTDB taxonomy): domain Bacteria; phylum Pseudomonadota; class Gammaproteobacteria; order SZUA-152; family SZUA-152; genus SZUA-152. Next base: position 9,361 of record WFQM01000196.1, read on the forward strand.
TCAGTTTTGTTTATAAAGATGATGATGGCAACGACATGAAAATCAGCCGTGATGCACCTTCCACCTGCATCAGCAACGGTCGGCTCATTCACATACAGCGCGATGAAAATGTGGAACAGGCCACAGTGAAACAATTGCGCAAACTGGGCTTTGACGAGGACGATGATCCGGATTTCACCACCAGTGAGGATTGCTTTTTTCTCGGCAGCCGATTTGAAGATGACGATGCCGAAGCCTGGTTGAGTTTTCAGATGGATGATCTCCCCGTCCTGCGCGCCCAGGGTTGGCGTATCGAATACGATAACTTCCGCTATCAACTAACCGAAGCCAGTCGCTGGACCTGTGATGTCAAAAAGCTAGAACAGCAGGACTGGTTCGATATGGAGTTGGGGGTGGAGGTGGATGGCCAGCACATCGACCTGCTGCCGATTCTGCTGAATTTTCTCAGCAATTTCCCCCGTGGCTTGCCTGATGCGAAAGAAATCACCACCGAGCATTTCATCATTCCGTTTGACAATGCGGAAAATGAAGAACGCCTGCTAAGTCTGCCTGCCGCAAAAGTGTTGCCATTACTGGAAACCCTGCTGGAGATTTACCACAACACAAATTCAACCGATCATCAAAATCTGCGCCTCAGTCGTATTCAGCTGGCGCAATTCAGTACATTGAATCAGGACGAAGATGGTATTCCCCTGCAATGGCTGGGGGACGACGATGCACAACAACTGGTACAACGCCTGCGTGATCTGGACGGCATTCCCGAAGTCACACCGCCCACGGGACTAACCGCGACCTTGCGTCCCTATCAACAACAGGGCTTGAACTGGCTGCAATTTCTGCGCGAATATCAACTGGCGGGCATTCTTGCTGACGATATGGGACTGGGCAAGACGGTGCAGGCATTGGCTCATTTGTTACTGGAGAAAGAAGCCGGACGTGCTAACCGTCCCAGTCTGGTGATTGCCCCCACCAGCCTGATGTTTAACTGGCGTCACGAGACCGAGCGCTTTGCACCGCAACTCAAGGTGCTGGTGTTACATGGCCCGCAACGCAAGCAGCACTTCCCGGCCATTGCCGACCACGACCTGATCATTACCACCTATCCTTTGCTCGCACGCGATAAAAGCACATTGCTGGCACATGATTATCATTTATTGATTCTGGATGAGGCACAGGTCATCAAAAACCCCAAGGCACAGGCCGGGCGTGTCGCACGAGACATCAACGCCCGCCACCGCCTGTGCCTCACCGGCACGCCCATGGAAAACCACCTGAGTGAGCTGTGGTCCCTGTTCGATTTTCTATTGCCAGGCCTGTTAGGAGATCACAAACAATTCCGTCGTTTCTTCCGCTCGCCCATCGAAAAACACGGAAGCAAAGCTACCGCAGAACGACTTAGCCGCCGCATTCGGCCCTTTCTGTTACGCCGCACCAAACAGCAGGTAGCCACGGAACTGCCCCCAAAAACCGAGATCGTCCAGACCGTCATGCTGGAAGGCAAACAGCGCGAGCTTTACGAGACTGTGCGTCTGGCCATGCATCGCCGGGTACGCGAAGAAATCGAGCGCCAGGGACTGGGGCGCAGTCACATCGTGGTGCTGGACGCTCTGTTGAAACTGCGGCAAGTGTGCTGCGACCCGCGTCTGGTGAAAATAGACAAGGCAAACGATGTTAACAAAAACGCCAAACTGGAAATGCTCATGGAGCTGCTGCCAGAGATGGTCGAAGAAGGTCGGCGCATTTTGCTGTTCTCCCAGTTCACCACCATGCTGGGGTTTATCGAAGACGAATTAAAAAAAGCCAATATCGGCTATGTAAAACTTACCGGTCAGACTCGCGACCGAGAGACTCCGGTGAAAAACTTTCAGGACGGCAAGGTGCCGCTGTTTCTCATCAGCCTCAAGGCGGGTGGCGTAGGTCTCAACCTTACCACCGCCGATACCGTCATCCACTACGATCCCTGGTGGAACCCTGCGGTGGAACGTCAGGCTACCGACCGTGCTCATCGCATCGGTCAGCAACAGGCTGTGTTCGTTTACAAATTTATTTGTGAAGGCACTCTGGAAGAAAAAATTCAGGCGATGCAGCAGCGTAAACAAGCATTGGCCGATGGGCTGTATCAAGACGATGGCCAAAATGAGGCCCAATGGAATGAACAAGACCTGGAAGCATTGTTTCAACCACTGGGTGGAGACTAGGGGTTGTTAACACCCCCTAAGCACTCAACAAAAAAATGGCAACATTACCTCGCTCCTGCGCTCCGCGTAAAAATACATACCGAAACAAAATCAATATTCTCTCAAAAAGCACATCACAATGACTCAAGACATCCAACATCAAGTTGATCAACTCTTACTGGAGCAAGGCGAATATTTACCCCTGGAATTTTTGTTACAGGAAGGACGCCTGCTCTATGCGGACTACGAAGCCTGGCGCAATGGCGAATTCGGCTATCTCGACGAGACGCTGTTTGGTGACCATGAACATATTAAACAGCAATTGATGCAAGCCGCTGACTATCTGCAACGCCGGGGCTGGAAGACAGAAACCATTACCTACCATTCCTGGTCTGACAACAACACACAGCAATTACGCTTCAGTCAAAACAACACTCTGAATCAATGTTTCCATCAGCGTTACCACAAACCTGAAGACCAGCCTCAAATGGACCTGTTCACCGATGCTCCGGCCACCAGTCTGTTTAACGGTATTACCCAGACATTGATTGATCGTAACCCCGTAGAGTCACGTCGTTTGTTGGAACAACTTTATGACACCGCACCCGATCATGTGCGTTTAGGTGAACTGGAATATCTGGTCGAAGCAGCAGAAAGCCTCAACATACCGACCAACGATGCCGCCACCGACATGCAGATGTTGCAACAAACACTAATTCCACTGGCTAAAAGCCTGTTGGGGAAAAACAGCCGCAACCTGCTGATTCCGCTATGGCGACGTTTGTCTGCTGCCCTGCAAAACCAGCCTTATCAAAACGCAAAACCCACATTGCATCTCAGCTATACCGCCAGTCAGTCAATGGATTGGGAAACGGTATGCCATGCAGTGGAAAATGAGTCTCACTGGCATACCGACGCTGCGTTATTATTGCGTCACGCCCGGGCCTGCGAGCACCTGCACCAAAAGCCTGAAGCCTTGCTGAGCTGGTTTAAGCTGTGCTGGCAGTTCCCGGAACAATGCGATATTTTCGAATCCAGTAACGACCACGAACTGCGTCAACAATGGATACACTTCCTGGAACTGGAACCGGAAATGCCCGTGCAGATTTTTCCGGCTTGGCTGTTGTTAACAAAACCGGGCTTGATTAAACAATTGCCTGAGCCTGCGTCAATGTCCGAAGTTACCTGCCCTGCCAGCTATATCACCCTGTATCAGCTACAACACGAACACATGCAATCCCGTACGGAAAGTGGGAGCGATAACACCATGGCCTTGCGTACCCAACTCAAGCAACAAAATCCTGAGCTGTTTCAACATTTTCTGAGCAATGTTTAGAACATCTCTAACTATTCTGTATGCGCTGGTTTGGGGCTCAAATGTGCTAACTATTACAGACCAACTGAAACACCTATTTCGACCATCGTGACAGCACACGATCAACACGTAACAAACTGTCTGCCAGCCACTTGGTACTTAACCACCAGCCCAACAACACACCAAGTGAATTCGCTGCCATATCGGCGACATCAAAAAACCGGTAACCGCTCCAGCCCTGTATAAATTCCACCGCCACACCCA
>WFQM01000197.1 GCA_015487095.1 Gammaproteobacteria bacterium
CGTTCGCCGTCACAAGGTACAAGTCAACTGGACCTGAAAAAAGGTATTGCGCACTTTATCAGTCGTATAAAACAACGTTTTGAAGTGCTGACGCCCTACGTTAATGCCGCCGTTGATGGCACAGAGTTTGTCGTTGCCGTCGATGCCGGACACAGCAAGGTCACCGTACTTGAAGGCCGGGTGCGGGTCAGCAATGAACAGGGTGAAGTCAGTCTGGCCCAAGGTGAAACCGCTCAGGCCCAGGCTGGGAAAGCCCCGGCCTTGCAAACCCGGGTGCAGCCATGGGGTGCCGTTAGCTGGGCCTTGTATTACCCCGCAGTGAGTGATTTTTCCGCGTTGGTGACAGCAGCCGAAGAACTGTCTGAACCATGGCGTTCCCGTTTGTTGCAGTCTTTCGAACGTTATCAGCAAGGGCAGGTATCCACAGCGCTGACAGAGCTTGAATCATTACCGGATGATTTTCCCAATGGTAACATTTACGTCTATCGTGCCGCGTTATATCTGGCGGCAGGTCAGGATGTGCATGCCAGTATCGACCTGGATCATGCACTGGAACGGGACGCCAGAAATGGCGAAGCTCTCGCATTCAAGTCTATCATCGCCGTTACGCAAAACCGCGCTGACCAAGCCGTAAAACTGGCCCGGGATGCCACCGATGCCAGCCCGAAAAGTGCCGCCACCTGGTTGGCTTATTCCTATGCGCAACAAGCCGTATTCGATCTGAAACAGGCTCGCTTCAGCGTCAAACAGGCAGTAAGACTGGCTCCGGAAAATGCCTTGGCTTGGGCACGGCTGGCCGAACTTCATCTGATGTTTGGTGAGCTTGATCGGGCACTGCGGGCGGCACGCCGTGCGACAAAAATTGCCCCCCGGCTGGCGCGCACACAAAGTGTACTGGGATTTGCTTATCTGACACAGATTAAAATCGCAGCGGCAGAACGGGCTTTTAATCAGGCCATCAAACTTGATCAGGTGGCCCCCTTGCCCCGGCTAGGGTTGGGACTGGCGATGATCCGTCGTGGCGAGCTGGCATCCGGACGTCGCCAGATCGAAATCGCCGCCAGTCTGGCCCCGGCAAATTCGTTGATTCGCAGTTATCTGGGTAAAGCCTATTATGAGGAAAAACGTGGCCCACTGGATGCCACGCAATTTGCCATGGCCAAAGAGCTGGACCCCAATGACCCGACGCCGTGGTTTTATGATGCGATTCGCAAACAAACTGAAAATGATCCAGTTAGCGCGTTGCAGGATTTAAACAAGTCGATAGAACTTAACGATAATCGTGCGGTATATCGCTCGAGTTTCTTGCTGGACAGTGATGAGGCTGCGAGAAGCGTAAGCCAGTCCCGGATATACAAGGATCTTGGGTTTGAACAGCGCTCTTTATTGGAAGGTTGGAGGTCTTTAATATACGACCCCAGCAATTATTCTGCGCACCGGTTGTTGGCAGATTCGTATTCTAATTTACCCCAGCATGAAATTGCTCGTGTCAGTGAACTATTGCAATCCCAGTTATTACAGCCAATAAATGCAAATCCCATCCAGCCTCAACTCGCAGAAAGTAACTTGGGCATATTGGATGGGGCCGGGCCCTCTGGTCTTGGATTAAATGAATTTAATCCATTGTTCATTCGTAACAGCGCCAGAGTTCAAATGGATTTCACAAACGGCAGCAATGGCACGTCAGGTGACAGTTTAATACTTTCAGGTATTCAGAATGACTTCTCATTTAGTTTTGGAAAGTTTCGTTATGAAACCGATGGCTTTAGAAAAAATAATGACGCTGAATATGATATTTACAATTTTTTTGCTCAGGCACGGGTAAGTAACAGGGCAAATATACAATTTGAATATAGGGATACTGAAAGAAATAACGGAGATGTCAGGGTTAACACTTTTAGGCCTGATTCATTTAGGCCTACATTGCGTGAGCGCACCGAGACTGATCTTTTTCGTGTTGGGTTGAATTATAAATTAAATCCAAATGCTGTTTTTCTGGCTTCACTGGCGACCAACTCTGCTGATTTTGTTTCATCAGATTTCGAATCAGACTTAACGCGGAATGATGAGGGTGATAGTGTCGAGTTGGTATATCTGGGTAACTATGCGACATTTAATACTGTTTCAGGAATCGGCTCATTTGAAGGCAGCACAAAAAACAATGTTATTTTGAATGAGGACCCTGTTACTTGCGTAATAATTGGTGGGTGTGAAAAAAACTCGGAAGAAACAATCAGGCATGATAATTTTTTCTTTTACGCTTATCTGGATTTGGATGATAAAGGCTCAAAAATCATCACAGGCTTGACCGTAAACGATGTAAAAAATAATATTGAAAATGACAGTTTTATAAACCCAAAGCTTGGTGCTATCATTAACGTTGATCGTGATAATGTTTTACGCTTTGCGGCATTTAAAACCACTAAAAGAGATTTGGTGAACAATCAGACTCTTGAACCAACTCAAATAGCAGGGTTCAACCAGTTTTTTGACGATTCAAAATCTGCCGAAAGCCGCTTGTATGGCATTGGGTATGATACAAAAATGTCGGGTAGCATATATGCGGGGTTAAATTACTATAATCGAACGATTGATTTTTCGTTTATAAATGGAAATGTAATAGACTCAGTGGAATGGACAAGCAAAAACGGCGGGTTATACGTTTATAGCCAGCTTGATGATAATTTTAATCTCGGTGTTGAGTTTCAATTTGACCGGTTTGAGGCACCAACGGAATTTAATACGGGAATTTTAGAATTAAACACTTTTTTGGCCCCGGTTTCACTTCGTTATTTTAATTCAAATGGGTTGTCAGCAAATATTACTGTGGTGCATGTGAATCAGGATGGGGAGTTCTTTGATTCGACTATTCCCCCGTCTGGGGAGAAGGTAAATGACAACGATAACTTTATAATGACGAATGTGAGCATGGGTTACCGGCTTCCAAAGCGATTGGGGATTTTGAGCTTGGAAGTCAATAATTTAACAGATAAAAAATACAAATTTCAGGATATACAAGCTTCATCGGTCATTTTTTCGCCCGAAAGATATGTTATCGGGAAGTTTACTTTAAATCTGCAATAACTGTTCTACTTATAACTGGAGGGATAATGATGACTACAAAAGAATGTGTTGCCATGCGGTCTGATCTGAATGAAATTGTGCCTGATAACATGCAGGTTGGGATTTTTTATTTAGATGATGGAAGGATGATTGTCATAGACTCGCAGGGCACTGTTATTAAGCCTCATCAGGAGTGCGATTTATTCCCTCTATGTGATGTAAAAGAAGTTGAAAAAATTGAATGTACAACAACAGTTACAGTGCGCGGTTCCCACTATAAAGTTAAGAGAATTGGGGATCAGTATTATAAAATTCCGCTTCCCCATTAAATCAAACAAAGCGCACGCAACGGCGTATTTGTGCGCGAAACCCTGCTGGTGCTGATATAGCCCTCTGGGTTGCTTTACGCATTTATTGATTCCACGCCGGGGAAAGCTGTCCTCCGATGTGGATGATGCCAAACCCCATAGCCAATCATGATGCATTTTATGCATCATGACTTTTTTGTGCGGTGTCCTGACGTGTGAAATCAAACAGGAATCGTGTGACTTTCCATTTGTTGTCGCTTTTTTTTAGCCGGGTAGGATGTATTCCATGCACCATTTACGATGCAGCGATTGTATGGTGGATGATGTTTAAACTGAAGTTCGAGTGAGAACTCCTCTCATTTACTCTTTAACATCCAGAGATTTATGGATTTTTTTGATCCTGCCTGGTTTTTTTCGATGAATATGTACCCATGTAATTAATTCTATTTTACTTGAAATAAAGTGTGATCTTGATATTATAAAGACATGTATATTGATATCGTACCTAACCGAAAGTCCCCGCCCGCCATTTTATTGCGAGAATCGGTTCGTGAAGGCAAGAAAATTATCAAGCGAACAATCGCTAACCTTTCTTCCCTTAGCATTGAACAAGCCCAGCTTGTTCGACGAGTATTAAAAGGGGAATCGCTTGTTGCTCCCGAAGCGTGTTTTGATATCGTAAATTCCAAGGCTCACGGCGATGTCGATGCGGTATTGTTAACAATGAGAAAGCTTGGTTTTGATCATCTGATTGGCAGTCGCAGCAGCAAAGAGCGGAACCTGGTTGTTGCCATGGTCGCCTCCAGGATCTTAAATCCTGAAAGCAAATTAGCATTTTCCAGAAGCTGGGAAAATGCCACGCTGGGGGAATTACTGGGTATTGAAGACGCAAGTGAGGATGATCTTTATTCCTCTATGGATTGGTTGTATAAACGTCAGGGTATTATCGAAAAAAAACTGGCCAAGAGGCACCTGAGTCCAGGCGATAATGTCTTGTATGACTTGTCTTCCAGCTATTTTGAAGGTAAGCAATGCCCGCTGGGTAAGCGAGGCTATAGTCGGGACCAAAAAAAAGGAAAGCTACAAGTTAATTACGGGTTGTTAACCGATAGAAGAGGCTGCCCAGTCTCTATATCAGCCTTTTCAGGAAATACATCAGATGCGACAACTTTTTTACCTCAAGTAGAGCGGATACAAAATGACTTTGAACTGGCGTCGGTTACCCTTGTAGGTGATCGGGGAATGATTTCAGAAGTACAGTTAAACGTGTTGCGAGAGCGTTCAGGTGTTGATTGGATTACGGCACTAAAATCGGGTGCGATTCGTAAATTATGTGATGAGCAAGTTATTCAGTTGACGTTATTTGATGAACACAACCTATTTGAATTCACACACGCTGATTTTCCCGGAGAACGGCTCATTGCTTGTCGCAACCCTGAATTAGCGCTCCGTCGCAGTAAAACACGAGTCTCGTTACTGGAGGCGACAACAGAAGCGCTTTCGAAGGTTCAAGGGATGGTGAAAAAAGGAACGCTCAACGGAGCTGACAAGATCGGAGTTCGAACGGGACGAGTGATCAATAAATACAAAATGGCCAAACACTTCAGGCTTGACATTACCGAGGCAAGGTTTGATTTTGAAATTGATGTGGATAGTGTAAGCAAAGAAGCTGAACTCGATGGTATCTATGTGATCCGTAGTTCGCTGGAAAAAAAGCAGCGTACGACAAATGATATCGTTCTGGATTACAAGTCACTGAGCCAAGTCGAGCGCGCGTTTCGCTCAATTAAAACAACTGACCTGGAAGTAAGGCCTATTTACCACCATGACGAAAACCGAGTGCGAACCCATCTGTTTATTTGCATGTTGGCCTACTACGTTAAGTGGCACATGATGGAAGCGTGGCGGCCTCTTCTTTTTGCAGATGAGGCACAAGAAGAAAAAAGAAAACGAGATCCTGTTGCCCCCGCAAGACGATCTGATCATGCAGAAGCGAAAGTACGGAGCAAAAAACTCGCGGATGGTTCACCAGCCCATAGCTTCCAGTCTCTGCTCAGTAATTTACGATCCATTGTCCGCAATACCTGCCGACGTCGTGATGCTGATGCATCAGAACCCTGTTTTGTTATAGATACCCAATCAACGAAGATGCAAAAAAAAGCCTACCAGCTATTGAAGAAAATAAAAATGTAGCCAGAGTCTTGAACCTTGTTTTAGTTTATCTATATGATAAATAAAGGGTATTTTATCTTATCAAGCAAGGAACTTCAGCTTAAATGCTGATGGATCGTTATGGTGCGTAAAACTTACCCTGCCCTGTTTGTGCCGTGAGCATGCTGGTTGGTGGCTAGGGGGCGTTAACAATTAAGCAAGCCAAATTACTGAGCTGACCAAAAACAACAGGGCTTGATAATTTCGCTTTAGTCTTTCATAACGTGTTGCAATGCGGCGAAAATGTTTGAGTTTCTGGAATAATCGCTCAACCAGATTCCGCTCCTTATACAATTCTTGATCATATTCTCGCTGTTCCTTGCGGTTTTTCCGTGGCGGTATCACTGCTGTGGCACCTGATTTTTCAAGCTCCCCAATAAACTTATCACTGTCATATCCCTTGTCTGCCAAAACATAAGCCGCATCAAAACCATCAATGAGTGCGCTGGCTTGACCATACTCTGAAGCCTGACCAGCCGTCAGCAACAACTTGACAGGGTTGCCCAGAGCATCAACAGCAGCGTGTATTTTTGTGCTCAAGCCACCTCGTGACTTTCCGACAGCTTCTGCTTCCTGTGCGTTTTTTTGGGAGCCCCATGCTGATGTACTCGAGCAATAGAACCATCGATCATCAAATACTCATAATCAGCGTCTTTCGATAACACTTCAAATATACTCTGCCAGCGCCCTTTTTTTGACCAGCGATTATAGCGAGTAAAAACTGTGTGCCAATTCCCAAGGTCCCCCGGAAGATCTCGCCACGGGGCACCGGTACGGCAAATCCACAACACGGCTTCAAGAAATAAGCGATTCTCCTTCCCGGTAACACCACAATCACTGGCTTTGCCTGATAGTAATGGCTCTATTTTCGCCCACTTATCATCACTTAATATCATTCGACTCATCGCGTATTCACCTTCAAATTCAAATTATTGGTGAATTATCATCGAAATGGAGTTAATTGTTAACGCCCCCTAGGTGTGTAGATGATATTCAATCATGCAGGGTGCATTCCATGCACCATAACAATTGTTGTTGCATGGGATGCGCGCACTACAGAGATGGAAGGCCAGAGAAATTCGGGCAATGTGCCGAACCAGTTACCCTTTTCAGTAGACGCAAGCCTGCTTTTCCCCCCTTTTATCATTTCCTTTTACCCTTTATTCTGCCGATATGTCCTATTATCAGCGCCATATCTTTTTTTGCACCAATCAACGCGATGACGGCAGCGCCTGTTGCCAGCAGCACGGTGCGCAGGCATTGCGCGATTATGCCAAGCAGCGTATCAAGGAGCTGGGCATCGCAGGCAAAGAAGGCTGTGTGCGGGTGAATTCAGCGGGCTGCCTTAATCGCTGCGAACTGGGGCCGGTGGCCGTGGTGTATCCCGATGATGTCTGGTACACCTTTGTGGACAAAGAAGATATCGACGATATTGTC
>WFQM01000198.1 GCA_015487095.1 Gammaproteobacteria bacterium
GGGCCTGGTGGGGTGCCGCTTATCTAAAGCATTATGCATAAAAATAAAATGGAGAAAAAATGAAACTTTTAGCAATTATATTATCATTATTTTTTATAGTACCTATCGGAAATGCTAGTGAGAATAATGGCGTATCGTCACTAACTCCTGAATTACAACTATTACTTTCAAAAGAAATGGTTCAGTTGAAGAAAGGAATGAATCAAATTATGGATGCTTATGTAACAGGAGAGTGGAACGACATAGTGCCAATAGCAAAGAAAATGGAGAACAGTTATGTGCTAAGGCAAGGTTTATCTCAAGATCAAATTCATGAATTACATTCTAAATTACCAAAAGAGTTTTTAAGCCTGGATGAAAAATTTCATTATTATTCTGGAATGCTAGCCCATGTCTCCGAAAAGAAAAAAGCGGAATTAATAGGCTTTTATTTTTCTAAAATGAGTGAAACCTGTGTTAATTGTCATAGTTTATATGCGACCAAAAAATTTCCATCCTTTAAGCCTAATATTGAGGGCGATAAACATCATCACTAAAAAATGCAAAATCGGGTAGCCGAGGGTCTCTAACACAACAAAACAAGACACCCATCAATGCTGTAGGCGCGATGGACAAACTGAAACAGTTTGCCCATCGATTAGGCCAGAGTTGGATGAAGGGGCAATCTATGGGTAATTGTGTTTATAAGCCGCTATTACCCACGTAGCTTCCACTCACTTCATCTTTCCCTTTTCAGGCCACCTGAGTAGATGGCAAAAATTTCCTGTTCTCTACTATTGTCTGCGGCCCATAAAATCAGCATGTTTGTCGGAAAACACTCAGTTTTTTGTGTCTGGAAAAACCAGAAATTCCCAGCCATATTTTTACACATACTTTCTGAAGAATGGGTTTGAGTAAGGCTTTTATTTGATGTGCGTCCTTTTTTATCTTTCTTTTGGCAACCGCTGATGTAGGCGTTATGTGCCTTTCGACAAGACTACCTCTTCAAACATGGCAACTTTAAACCCTTAAGTTTGTTCGTGGAATAATTTAATTTACATTTGTTGAGCAGCTATATCCACCGCCTGGTAGCTTACCAATTCCACCTTCAGCTCCTTCACACATGGTTCTAAACAAGTTGCAGTTTGTTATAAAATCCTCTGACGATGGATAGCATTCATAATACCCAGCAGAAACTGTAGGCTTACTAATAGCTCTTCTCAACTCACGTACCGATTCGGTAGGAGTCTTTCGAGTAGAAAAAGTAGGGGTAATGCTTTGATGTTGCTGTGACTGTTGTATCGGTTGAATTCTCTTGTGATTATTATCGAGTCCACTTTGTGCTGCAACCGTGTGTGATAAAGTGATTAAACTTGTTGCAATCGCTATAGCTGCAAGACTCTTTTTTAAAGTAAGTGTGAGCATGATATTTTCCTCTTAAGTTATGATGTTTGTTACAAGGTCAGTCGGAGTGAGCTCAGTAAAGGTTCAAAGTATTTTTAAAACCAAGGGGTCAGAGTTGTTGATTTTTAGGTGGAGCGGTTGATTTCTCATCATCTCCAGGTATAGGAACAGAAGCGTACAATCAGGAAGTATATGGTGCAGACACCCTGCAAGCTTTAGACTTGGCTGGAAATATAGAACCCATTTTCAAACGTATTAGTAAAGAATTCGAGCTTTATTTCCCTACCGGAGAACTATATTTTGAATGAAGCAAGACACATAACCATGACTTGGTCAACTTTTTTGATACACCCCAGTTAAGCAGCTTTTCTTGTTTCCGCTAATTGCTTTTCATAATTAGCCGGACTCATATAATCCAGTGTTGAGTGCAGACGATAGTTGTTATAAAAACAGCAATGTAATTCAATATATCCTGCCGTGCTTCGTAACGTGTCTGATAATGCCGCCATTGCACTCGTTCCTGCTTCGGGCTGCCAAAGAAGCTTTCTACGACAGCATTGTCCCAACAGTCACCTTTTCGGCTCATACTGCCTTTAAAGATCATGGATCTTGAGCAGTCTCCTGAAGGCTTTGCTTGCGTACTCGCTACCGCGATCCGAGTGGTGGATTACCCGGCGGCAGGCTTTCGTTGCCAGACAGCCATTTTCAACGCATCACAGACTAACTGTGCTTTCATTCGCGTACCCATGCTCCAGCCAACCACTTTCCGTGAGCAGACGTCGATGACCACCACAAACAGAGGGGTCTTGCAATCAAGCAAAAGTGGCACCACTCTTCATTCTCATGACACGCCATCAAGAATAGAATATGCGGATGCGCTTTATCATGTGACGTCTCGCGGTGACCGTCGCGATTACCAGCCATCCACAACAGTTCTGTTATGGCACAAAATCAAGGTTTTCATTTTGTCGGGTAGTGCATTTGATACGCCTGAATAAATACAGCTGGCAATTTCTTTACAAGCATGTAAAAAAACTTGGCTCACCTGGAAATCCACGTTAGATTCTTCAGATGAATGCTTGGTTGGTTGGTTGGTTGGTTGGTAGTACCATGCATAAAAAAACCAGGGGCAGCATCAAACAATGCAGAAACTTTTAACGTTGTTAATGACATGGTTGTTATGTTTTCCAGCCTATGTCTATGCCGAATCAAGTATATGCTACGGAACCACATCCAATGGTCGGCTTGAGGCAGGTTTACAATTGCCGAAGAGTGGCTCCAACTATGAAGGCTATAGCTCTCTGGCCAGGCTTCTGGGTCGAACCTATGTCCATTCAATAGTAATGAAGATTATGCTCAACACCTATAAAAACCTGGAAACCGAACAACCGGGCAATCAATTCAAATATGCAGAAACAGGATTCAAAAAAGGGGGTAAATTCAAGCCACACAAAACACATCAAAATGGCTTATCGGTGGATTTTATGGTGCCGGTATTAAATACTGATGGCCAATCTGTGCATTTACCAACCCATCCATTTAATAAGTTCGGCTATAATATTGAGTTCGATAAAAAGGGAAATTACAACGGTTTAAAAATCGACTTCGATGCCTTGGCTGCGCATATTGTTCAGTTACACAAAGAAGCCAAAAAGCAGGGCCATGATTTATGGCGTGTGATATTTGATCCTGAGCTTCAGCCACTGCTTTTCAAAACAAAATATGGTGACTATCTGAAAAAGAATGTCGTTTTTTCCCGTAAGCGTTCCTGGGTGAGACATGATGAGCATTATCATGTCGATTTCTTAATACCTTGTAACAAAAAGTAGTCATAAAAAATGGGCTGCTGCTAAAGGGAAGGAATCGGATTTAGCGGTTCAAGATAAGATGAGTTCTCCAAATGCAGGCGCTCGCCATCCCATTCACTAAATCGATGGGGTCATCAGACTCGATTGATTCTTGATTTCCGATAACTTTCAGACTTTCGATCTCCGCCTCGCGCTTTCGGTGCTGCTTGGTGAGCGGTTAATTTTGGTATAGATGGCTGATAATTAAATATCCAGATCCAAACAGCCCTGTGGTGCAGGCAAACCGGCGATACGTGACCCCTGTCGTGATGGCCCTTTGGGAAACAGGCTGTAAAGATGTTCTTTGCTCGCACGTTCGGAGCCAATATCTTCCGCCATGTATCTCATGAGGATTTTTACCATAGGGCTTACGCCGTAGGTAAAATAAAACTCACGTAAAAAATTCAGCACTTCCCAGTGTTCTTCGGTAAGTTCAATACCTTCCTGCTTTGCCATATATTCTGCGAGACGTGAATTCCAGTGGTGCAACTCTACGAGGTTACCGGTGTGCGTGACGGCAAAAGTCTCACCATCAAAATTAAACGAGCCCATAAAATGTGCGACATTGGGTGCGGCCTTGGCCTGATAAGTTTCTCGTTCCAGTTCCACGTCCATCATGGGAATGGGTACACCCGCAATTTTTGAACCCTGCACCAGTACACCGCCGGGAAATAAATTCTGAAGTGTGGCATCGTCAAACACATCAGTCGGATGACGTTTTTTCAGTTCACGGATTAACAGTTTTTTGATCGGGGGGACATTGAATGCGTGATAATAATCACGCATGATGTCAATCACCTGCCAATGCCCGTCGTCCAGAGTAAGGCCATCGCGTGAAGCCAAGGTTTGTGCCACAGACTTATTCCATTCACTCAAATTTGCCAGTCGGCCATCAGCAAGTACTTCAAAACCGGAATCTTCGGTTAATAACATGACTCATTTTCCCTCCAGGCTCAGAATGTTACCACTCACACAGCCCAGTTTAGTTCGAATCTGATGAAATGGCAGCGGCATTTGTGACGCATATCATCACCATCGCATAGCCGTGACCTTTGTGTAAAAGCGTGTATCATTCACAACCATGAGATCCGTTATATCTATCAACAGTTTGTTTTTGCGACAAAAAACCATACGCTGGCAACCCGGCACCCAATCGCCCGTGGCACATATCGCGAGTGTACTGCTCCTGTTATTGCTCAGTGCCTGCACCACTGTTCCAGTTGATAATGACCGGCCATCGGCCGCAACAAGGCTGGAAATACAACAAAAAATATTCAAACAGGCCAAAGCGCTGTTTCTCAACCAACAATACACGCAAGCTGCCAATGCCTTGTTGATGTTAGCGAAAGAAGGCCATACCGACGCGCAATATACCATTGGCTACATGTACCACTACGGCTACGGCGTGCCGCGTAACGCAAAAGAGTCCATCCGTTGGATTACTACTGCGGCTGCCCATGGTCACCCGCAGGCAGAAGAGGCACTGGCAAGAATCAACGCCTCCTACGACCAGCATGAGGTGCTGGTAATACCAGCCCAGCCTTGAGACGCAATAACAACCTGGAAACACCGTCATTCCGTCTGTCTTTCGCTGGAATCCAGAAATTTAACCTCCTTTGGGTAAACGTTTCGATACAGTGGGAGGTTATGTTGTAGTAGGAGACGCAAAGAACGCAGAGAAAACACCAAAAACTCTGCGTCTTTGCGCGCTCTGCGGTGAATACTCCATCCCCTAAAGCCGGTAGCGTCAAGTTGCGATTAAAAGCCGGATTGATTGGCCCTACGGGTACTCCCAAAACTGGGAGAGGGTTTGGGTCAATCTCGATGCATTTTCACCCCTCAAGGGCATAGCCGTCAGGCCAAGAGAGTAAGCCTATAAATATCAGCCTGGTACAGCATTTTCAGGCGTAAAAATGACAGCCTTTTCCGTTTGGTGGAACCGCTGCGCTTGTTCCACCCTACCCAGATACCAGATAGAGGGTGGCGTTGAGGCGTTTATCGACTTTTTAAAAACAGCGTGTTTTTAGCGCTTAATTTACCTTTAATCAGCAACAAACAACGTCAATAAATCATCCAGAAACCGGCGACCCTTTTCCGTTGGCTGGATTCGCTTTAACGTTCGCTCAAGCAAACCTGCCTCTTCAGCAGCGCGCAGAGGAGAAGCAATCAACACAAGTTGTTGACCGGTATGTGCAGGAAACAATGCAGACTCAAAACCTGCACTCAAACGTAGTGCGTTCATCATAAATTCCAGGCCCACGTCCTTTCGCGTCAAAACACGCTCACCTTGAATGCCCTGTGAGGTGCCCGCCATATCCATAAAGGCCTGCGGCTGACGCTGCTTGGCAAGACGGGTAATGGTCTGTTGCGCGGCATCAGTAATTTTACCGTGGGCACCCGCACCCAACCCCAGGTAATCACCAAACTGCCAATAATTCAGGTTATGCGCACACTGGCGCTTCTCTTTGGCATAAGCCGATACTTCATATTGTTCATAACCGGCTTCGGCCAATTGCTGCTGCCCTGCCTGTTGTATTTGCCAGGCCAAGTCATTATTCGGCAACACTGGTGGCTGTGCATAAAATGGCGTGTTGGGTTCAAGGGTAAGCTGGTAATAAGAAATATGCGTAGGCTCAAGGTCGATGGCAGTGGCCACATCTTCGGCCGCTTGCGCCGGTGTCTGGTTTGGCAGAGCAAACATCAGGTCGAGATTAAAATTATCAAAACCAGCGGCGTGAGCCATTTCTGCGGCACGAATAGCTTCGCCCCGGCCATGAATGCGGCCAAGCACTTGCAAAGCATCATTGTGAAAACTCTGCACACCGATGGACAGGCGATTAATACCCAGCGCCCGGTATTCACGAAATTTTTCCTGTTCGGCAGTACCGGGATTGGCTTCGAGGGTAATCTCGGCATCGGCGTTAATGCTCAATCGCGCACGCAGACCGGACAACAACTGATCCAGCGCTTCGGGAGAAAACAGGCTGGGTGTCCCTCCGCCAATGAACACACTCATTACCCGCCGCCCCCAGATGCGTGGCAGGTCTTGTTCGAGATCCGCCAACAAGGCATTGATGTAAGCCGTTTCGGGTATTCCGTCTTTCAACGCATGGGAATTAAAATCACAATACGGGCATTTGCGTACACACCACGGCAGGTGAATGTATAGGGACAACGGCGGCAGGGCAGTAAATTGAAACACGGGCATTAAATTCTCAGCAGTCAGGGCGTGCTATGTTATGGCCTGCTTATGATAAACACCACACCCGTGACTCACCGTAACGCCGCCCTCAAAGACCTGCAACGTATCCCCGGCGTGGGACCGTCCATTGCCAACGATTTGTACGGACTGGGTATTACTGCTGTACAGGATTTACGCGACAGTGATCCCGAGGCATTGTATGCCGAGTTGTGTGTACAGGTTGGCCAACCAGTGGACCGCTGCGTATTGTACGTGTTTCGCTGTGCGGTTTGGTTTGCGGAGCATGGGGCCAGCTGCTCTGATCCAGACCCGGAAAAACTCAAATGGTGGAATTGGAAAGATCCTACATGAGTTCCCTGAATGTCATCGACTTGCGCACTCATGAACGCGGCCCTTATTCCCTATCTATTGCGCCCGGCGAATGCGTCAGCCTGCGTGGTGACTCCGGTAGCGGCAAATCACTGTTGTTACGTGCCATCGCCGATCTCGATCCTCATGAAGGGCAGGTGTTGCTCGATAACATGCCCGTCACACAGTTCACGGCTCCACAGTGGCGCAAACGGGTCGCACTGTTACCAGCTGAGAGCCAATGGTGGCAGGATGAAGTAGGCGCTCACTTCCCGACTGAGGAATGCCCCTGGTTTGAACCGCTGGGTTTTGGCACAGAAACAATGCGCTGGCAGGTGAGCCGTCTCTCCAGTGGTGAAAAACAGCGTCTGGCGCTGGCGCGAATATTAATGAATAAGCCTCGCGTACTGTTGCTGGACGAGCCCACCGCCAGTCTTGATGCCAACAATGTCATCACCGTAGAACGGCTCATCGATGAATATCGCCACACTACCGACGCTGCCGTGTTATGGGTGAGTCACGATGCCCAACAGGCAACACGAGTGGGCAATCGTCATTTACAACTCACCACCAAAGGCATTCGGGAAGACTTAGCATGATCACGCTTAGTGCCGTGGATCTCTCCCTCGCCGCCGGACTGGTGCTGGCCATGGCCGCACTGAGCTGGCGCATGCAACTGGGCCTCAGCGGGCAATTGCTCATTGCAGGCACACGTACCGTAGTGCAACTGCTGCTCATCGGGCTGGTACTGAAGGCACTGTTTGCCAATGTTGATTTACTCTGGGTAACCGGCATCTCGCTGGTCATGCTGCTGGCCGCCGGGCGCGAAGTAATGGCCCGCCAGCAACGACGCTTCACCGGCTGGTGGGGTTTTGGCATGGGCACCGGTGCGATGTTTATCTCCTCCTTCGCCATTACCGTGCTGGCACTGACTACCATGGTGGCCACCGACCCCTGGTACGACCCGCAATACGCCGTACCTCTGCTGGGCATGTTGCTGGGCAACACCATGAGCGGCATCGCGCTGGCGCTGGACCGGCTCACCACCACAGCATGGCAACAACGCGCCATCATCGAACAGCGCCTGATGCTGGGTGCCGCACGTCTGGATGCCATTGCTGAAATTCGCCGTGAAGCTATGCGCAGCGGCATGATGCCGATTATCAATTCCATGGCCGCCGCCGGACTGGTGAGCCTGCCGGGCATGATGACCGGACAGATTCTCGCGGGCAGCCCGCCACTGGAAGCCGTGAAATACCAGATTCTGATCATGTTTTTGATCAGCGCCGGAACCGGATTCGGAGTGACAGCTGCACTGTGGCTGGCTTCAAAACGGTTGTTCGATGACCGAGATCGACTACGGCTGGACAAACTCAGCGGACCACGTCGTTGACGATAAGTCCCCGCGACCCTCCCCGCGACCCTATGCAAACCAGCAGCAGCGAATGACATAGAAAACCACTATGGAATAACGGTATGATGTCCGCTACCTGTTTCAGCAAGGATGCGAAAATATGAATTCGTAACCAAAGTGTAATCAGGAGTGCTGTACGTGAATGATGTAAATGACTGGATAGGCCTCGCACGCGAGGAACTGGCAGAGCTGAACGTAGACGAAGTGCGACAATCCGGCATACTGCCCGGCGGCGGCAAACAGTTTTTCCCGGTCATCGGCTATCCACCGCTCACCATGTTTTCCGAAATGGACGACACCGCCCTGTTCGAAAATTTTGCCCAACGCCCGGCTTCAAAAACCATCGCCTACGGCCACATTCCTTTTTGTCCCTCGCGCTGTACTTTTTGTCACTGGATCACCAAAACCAAAACCCGGACTGAAGAGGTGGACGACTATCTCGACCACCTCGAACAGGAAATGGCCCTGTACCGCAGCAAAATGGGCATGAACGCCATCCCTGCCAGCTCGGTCCTCATCGGCGGGGGCACGCCCACCTACTTATCGCCACCACAAATGGAGCGTTTTCTCGCCGCATTTACCCGACATTTTGATCTCAGCGACTGCACCCAGTTTTCCATCGAAGCCGAACCCACCACCCTGCTGGGCAAAGAAGGCATGGAAAAACTGGCCATCATGAAAGACTACGGCGTACATCGCATCAGCCTGGGCGTGCAATCGTTTGATGATCCGGTACTGGCCGCCATGGGCCGCACCCATAACAATGCAGACACACTGGAATCCATCCAGCAAATGCGCCGTGCCGGTATCGAAAACATTTTTATCGACCTGATATACGCCTATCCCGGTCAAACCGTGGAGCACTGGGTAAAAAACATACTCACCGCAGTCAATCTGGACATCGAAGGTTATCAACTTTACCGGTTACGCATTCGTCCGCACGGTGACCGCGACGGTAACATCCTCAAAGTACACAACAGCGCACCGGAAAAATTTCCCGAACCTGACGACATTCAACTGATGAAATACCTCGGCATCATGATGTCAGAACGCCACGGCTACGGTGAACACCAAACCCGCATCTTCGCCCGCAAAGCGGAGGACATCTCCCACTATCTGCGCGACTGGGCCTGCGACCTCGCCGATGTCACCGGCGTGGGCGTATCGTCCTGGTCCAATCTACGCGGCGTGTTTTCCATGAACGTCGGCGACGCCAACCTGGAAAACTACTA
>WFQM01000199.1 GCA_015487095.1 Gammaproteobacteria bacterium
GCATTGTTGGCTGCTGTGCCGGTCATTGAAAAATCAGTGGAAAGTGTTGAACGAAGTATTGTGAGTGTGCAGGGTGAAATGCCATCACCCATCAATCCACCATCAGGTTGCCACTTTCATCCGCGCTGTACTCAGTCCATGCCTGAATGCAAACAAGATTATCCAGGCCCACGGTTTTTAAGTGAAGGACATATGGCGCGTTGTTTTCTTTATGAATAGCTGATGTTCCGCAGGCCACAAATGTGACTTAAGCGCTAAAAACATCTGTTTTAAGAATCACCGAGTATTTAACGCAGAGGTCGCAGAGGCGCAAAGGACGCAGAGAAAAACACGAAAAACGTTGCGTCCTCTGCGTCTTTGCGATCTTTGCGTTTATAACACACCATTTGCTTAGTACCGCGACAACATAATCCTCCTAATAGACTGGAGCGATTGTCCGGGCGCTTCTGATATTCAGTTAATTACAGCGGTAAAGTTTAAGATTGCTGTGTTACATCCACATACAGTGTCAACCGTTGCCCGGGTTGCAGGTATTTGCCTTTTTTCAACGAATTCCACTGCCTAAGCTTGGCGATGGTAACGCTGAATTTCTGCGCGATGCGTGCCAGTGAATCACCTTTGCGTACACGGTAATGTACCTGTTGGTGGGTGACACTACGTGGCAGGGACACAAACTGTCGGTCTGCACGATTGGGTTTTTTTGTCCAGACCACCAGTTGTTGACCCAGCTTGAGTGTGTCTTTGGGTGACATACCGTTCCACGTGGCCAGTTGGCTGACTTTGACGTTGTATTTACGTGAAATATCCCAGAAGGTGTCGCCGCGTTTGACGGTGTGATGCCGTTTGTGGCCTTTCCGTTTGGTGCTTTGCAGGGCAACGCGGCGGCGGTCTTCGCTCAGGTAGTGTTGAAGGTTTTTAGTGGCCACAGGAATGATGATGCTTTGCCCTGCACGTATCCATTTGTCGCGGATGTTGTTGACTTCTTGTAGCAGCGCTACGGAGGTTTGAAATTTACGTGCAATGTGGCCAAGGGTTTCGCCTTCACGGATGCGGTGTCGTTCCCAGCGTACTCGGTTCTTTTTATCGACTTTGGCCAGGGCTGTACGAAATGTTTCTGCTTTATGGATGGGCAGTAAGAGGGTATGTGGTCCCTTGGGGTCGGTGGCCCAGCGATTGTAGGCGGGGTTGAGTTGATACATGGTTTCAATGGGCAGTTCGGCCAGTTCGGCGGCCAGGGCCAGATCAATTTGTGAGCCGACATCAACATGTTCGAGGTAGGGTTCGTCAGGAATGGAGGTGAGTGTTACACCGTGGGTTTTATAGTGTTGGACGATGGCGCTGATGGCGAGCAGTTTGGGTACATAGCCTTGGGTTTCCTTCGGCAGGTCCAGCGACCAGAAATCGGTAGGGCGACCTTTCTTTTTGTTCTTTTTCACGGCGCGTGCTACGCGGCCTTCACCGGAGTTATAGGAGGCCAGTGCCAGCAGCCAGTCGCCGTCGAAGCGTTTGTGCAGGCGTTCAAGGTAATCCAGTGCAGCTGTGGTGGCTTTGGGTATGTCGCGTCGACCGTCGTACCACCAGTTTTGCTTCAGGCCATAGTGTTTGCCAGTAGAGGGGATGAATTGCCAGATGCCGGCGGCCCGGCCGGAAGAGTAGGCGAAAGGCTGGAAGGCGCTTTCCACCACGGGCAGCAGTGCAATTTCCATGGGCATGCCACGGGCTTCGACTTCCTGAACGATGTCATAAAGGAAGGGGCGGGCACGTTCTGCCACGCGGTCGAGATAAGGCTGGTGTTTGGCGTACCACTTGATATAGGGGCGAACGAGTGGGTGCTCCTGAGTACCTAACTGGAAGCCGCTGCGCAGGCGGTGCCATAGATCTTTATTTTCTTGCGGGCTTTCGGGCTGAGCGAGTGGTGTGATTGTATCGTCGTGACCGGTATCGCGACGTGCTTCTTCGATTGTCCACGGTTCATCAGTGCTGTTGTCGGATTCCTGATTCGCCACCAGTGCCCACCAGGGGGTGGCGGTGTCGGGCGTGTAAGGCAGGTGTTGGGAGCGGTGTTTGGTGGTTGATGTGTCAGCAGTATTTGTACTGCTTGTTGGTTGCGCTGTCGTAACGAGGGGAGTATCGGCGTTTGTGTTGACGGTTGTGTCAGTGTTTCCCGCATCGTCAGACTCCCATGTTTTGGTTAAACCGGCCAAGCCTGCACACCCGGCCAGTGACAGTATGAGCAGTGAAGTGACAAGGCGTAAAAATGAAAGTGACATATTTGAGTTTTCTTGGGTGAGTGTTTAAGGAAACTTGAGAGGCAAGACAACAAGAAGTTAGACGATTATGACAATAAATGTGTTCCACGTCATGTTGTCGGCAGGGGATGCTTGTTTCTTAATCCAGGGTATCTTTCCAGTGACGTACTGCGGCAAAGACCTCAGCGCTCGTGTGTAATTTGCGGCCGGAAAAGCCCTCGGCAGCACGGATGATCTCGGCTTGCTCACAGCGCAAAAAGGGGTTGGTGGCCTTTTCTTCCCCCAGCAATGAGGGCACGGTGGCTTGGTCCTGTTCGCGCTGCTGTTGCACGGTTTGCTGTCGTGCCTGGAGTGCGGGGTTATCAGGTTCCGCAATGCGGGCGAAGGTCAGATTGTCTGCGGTATATTCGTGGGCACAGTAGACCCGGGTGTCGTCGGGCAGGGCGGCGATCTGGCTCAGTGAGTCGTACATCTGCGCTGGTGTGCCTTCAAACAGACGGCCACAGCCACCGGCAAACAGGGTGTCACCGACGAAAATCATGCCATGTTCGTCAACATCGCTGGCCGGGTGATAATAGGCGACGTGTCCGGCAGTGTGGCCGGGTACGTGTAAAACCTGGAAATCTGCGGCTAGTGCCTCGATGTGAACATGATCACCTTCGGTCAGCGGCTGGCTAATGTGGGGGATGGTTTCACGGGCAGGGCCGTAAACCGGCATAGGCCAGCGGGCCAGTAAATCCTCGATACCACCGACGTGATCCCAGTGGTGGTGGGTAATCAAAATGGCCACTGGTTTCAGTGATTGTGCGGTGATGGCGGCGATGACCGGGGTGGCGTCGCCGGGATCGATAATGACCACGTGCGGTTGGTTCGGGTGCCGGATCAGCCAGATGTAATTATCTTCAAAGGCAGTGATAGTTTGGACAGTGAGCATGTGCTGGTCTCTGTGACGTGTGCCGGGAATAGGTGAGTTTACGTGAAGTGCTGCGTGTCTGCATTGCCGGGCGGTGATTCGACTGGTGATGAGATGGCAGAGCAGGTATCGTTACGCAGTGCGCGTGCCATGAACGTTGTTGTGAATGGCTGCTCCCTAATCACCCCAAGTCACTTTTTGATTAATTATCGTGTTATCAGGCCTTAAAAAACGTATTACCCGCTGGACAAAATGTGAGCCTTCGCAGGTGACGCGACAGCGCCTGCGGGCCTGGTTTACTCATTTGCCCGGGCGCTGGTTGCAGGCGGAGGAGCGTGCGCAGTTGCGGGCGATTTTGCCGACACTGTTTGGTTATCACCTGTTGCAACTGGGCGATGTGTATTCCAAAGACTGTCTGACCAGTACACGTATTCCGCATTGCATGGTGCTGGATGAGTGGTTGCAGGACACGCCGCCTGCTGGCGAGTGTGCGCGTAACGAGATTCGTGGTTCTCTGGAATGGTTACCGGTTGCCACGGACTCTCTGGATACTGTGGTTATGCCGCATACGCTGGAATTCACCAATGATCCACATCAGGTTTTACGGGAGGTGGATCGTGTTCTGATTCCTGAAGGCCATGTGGTGATTCTTGCGTTTAATCCCTGGAGTTTGTGGATGATTTGGCGCGTGGTCTTGTGTTGGCGTGGCAAGCCGCCTTGGTGTGGCCGTTTTATCAGTCAGTCACGTTTGAAAGACTGGTTGCAATTGCTGGGTTTCGATATTGTTGAAGCACGACGGTATTTTTTCCGGCCGCCGTTGAGTCATAAAGGTGTGATGCGACGCTTGCGATTCCTGGATCGTATTGGTCGCCGCTGGGTGCCATTTTTTGGTGCTGGCTATGTGGTGGTGGCACGTAAACGGGTGGCGACACTGACGCCCATCAAATCACGCTGGCGGCCTGCGCGCCGACACATTGCTCCGGCAGGTCTGGCGGGCAATTCACGTACACTGGGTAAGTTGAGAGAGAAACGATAAACCATGAGTGAGCAAATGGTAGAAATTTTTAGTGATGGAGCCTGCCGGGGGAATCCCGGTCCGGGTGGCTGGGGAGTGCTGCTGCGTTTTAACGACAGTGAAAAGGAACTGTACGGTGGTGAAGCAGAAACCACCAATAATCGCATGGAGTTGATGGCTGCCATTTGTGGTCTGGAAAGTCTAAAAAAGCCCTGCAAGGTGACACTGACGAC
Organism: Gammaproteobacteria bacterium; assembly: GCA_015487095.1. Classification (GTDB taxonomy): domain Bacteria; phylum Pseudomonadota; class Gammaproteobacteria; order SZUA-152; family SZUA-152; genus SZUA-152. Next base: position 4,411 of record WFQM01000199.1, read on the forward strand.
AGATTCACAATATGTGATGAAGGGCGCGACAGAGTGGATGGCGGGCTGGAAACGTAAAGGCTGGATGACAGCGGCTAAAAAGCCGGTAAAAAATGTGGATTTGTGGCAGCGCCTGGAAAGTGCGCTGAAACCGCATGACGTGAAGTGGTGTTGGGTGCGTGGTCATACCGGGCACCCTGAAAATGAACGTGCCGATGCGCTGGCGAATCGGGGTGTGGATGAGTTGTAGTATGACTGTTCAGTTTTTTACTGAGAGCGTTGTCGTGGCATTAAACAAGTGGCGCGTTATAAACACAGAGGTCGCAGAGACGCAGAGGGCACAGAGTGTTTCATGTTTTTCTCTGCGTCCTTTGCGTCTCTGCGACCTCTGCGTTAAATACTCAGTGATTCTTAAAAACAGCGTGTTTTAGCGCTTGATTCACATTTTAGACAAAAGTAAAGAGATATAAAAAACCATGCGTCAAATTGTTCTGGATACAGAAACCACCGGCCTGGAGCCTGCGCAAGGCCACCGTATTATTGAAATCGGTTGTGTGGAAATCATTGATCGTCGTTTGACCGGCAGTCACTATCATCAGTATTTGCAACCGGATCGTGAAATCGATGAAGGTGCCATCGAGGTGCATGGCATCAGTAATGAGTTTTTGCAGGACAAACCCCGTTTCGCTGATGTGGTGAGCGATTTTATGGATTTTGTGCGTGGTGCAGAATTGGTGATCCATAACGCGCCTTTTGATGTGGGTTTTTTAAATAATGAATTGAAGTTACTGGATTGGCCCGATGGAAAAATAGAAACAAACTGCACAGTACTGGATACTCTGGCGCTGGCGCGCAAGATGCATCCGGGGCAAAAAAACAATCTGGATGCTTTGTGTAAACGTTATGAAGTAAAAAATGCGCACCGTGAATTACATGGCGCGTTGCTGGATGCGGAGATCCTTGCTGACGTTTATTTATTAATGACGGGTGGGCAGACTGATTTGTTGCTGGCCGGGCAGAACAATGAGTCGCAATCCACCGCAGGTGAAATACGCCGGTTATCGGGTGAGCGACCGCGTTTACGCGTAGTGCAGGCCAGTGAGGCAGAAGCGGCAGCGCATGAGGTGCGTTTGCAAGGCATCAGTCAATCAAATGGTGGTGTATGCCTGTGGCAACAAGAAAAAAAGTCATCCGAGTAGTTACAAAAGAATTAGACAGGTGTTCTTAACCCACAGCTTTAATGTGGCCCAGTCCCCAACTGGATTTATATACCCATGTTTTAAAATCTGCTGCCGGGCATGGTCGGCACATATGATATCCCTGTCCCAGGTTGCAGCCCAGTTCGGCAAGTTTGTCCCAGGCCTTCTGACTTTCAATACCTTCGGCGACAACCTTCATACCCATGTTATGAGCAAGATCGATGGTAGAGCGAACGATCACGGCGTCGGATGCATCTGTCAGCATGTCGATGACAAAAGATTTATCGATCTTGATTTCATCGACGGGGAAACGCTTTAAATAGGCCAATGAAGAATAGCCGGTGCCAAAATCATCAACAGATAGACGCACACCCATGGTATTAAGTTGGGAGAGTGTGTTCAATGCGCGATTGGCATCTGACATGATAGCGGTTTCAGTCAGTTCCAGAGTTAACCATTGTGGTTCTATTTCTGCTTTAATAAGGGCGTGATGCACGGTATCGATCAAATCGATATCGTTAAGACTGTATGCAGAAAGATTGACTGAAACACCAATATTAATGTTGTCTGCATGCCATGCGGCACATTGTGTCAGAGCTTGTTCCAGTATCCATTCGGTTAAGGTTTGTATCAAACCGGTTTGTTCGGCGAGGGGGATAAATTTCTCAGGTGAAATGAACCCGTATTTATCATGTGCCCAACGGATCAGTGCTTCCGCACCGGTAATATGGCCGTGCTGGAGATCGATTTTGGGCTGGTAATACAATTCAAAATTTCTATTTTCAACGGCTTGCCGTAATTCGGATTCCATAGTGAGTTCAAACAGGTTCTCACTGCTCATGCTTTTGTCGTAAAATACATAGCCTAGGCCTTTACGTTTTGCGTGGTACATTGCCAAATCAGCATGCTGCATGAGCAGTGTGGTTTTATCGCCGTCACGCGGGCAACGCACTAGGCCGATACTGATACCAATGGACAGGTTATGCCCTTCTACAGTAATGGGTTTGTTGAGCGCATTGACAATTTTTTCTGCCACAATGCTGACACCTTCATCATGATCAATAGCGGGAAGCAATGCTGCAAATTCATCACCACCCAGGCGGGCAACGGTGTCTGATTCGCGCAGTATCGTTTGCAGGCGTTCGCCCACAGTTTTTAACAAGCGGTCTCCGATGTGATGGCCCAGAGTGTCATTAATGTTTTTGAAACGATTGAGATCCATCATCATCAGGGCAAACTGTGTTTTATAGCGTGATGCGCTCATTGTGATTTGCTCAAGCCGATCATAAAACAAGACACGATTTGGCATGCCGGTCAGTGCATCGGTAAACGCCATATTTTCCAGAGTGCGATACAGGGTGCTGAGTTCTCCGCTCATGTTATTAAAGTCGGTGGCTAGTTCGACAATTTCGCTATTGCCACTGACAACCACTTTTGTTCCTAACTGGGATTTGTCTTTCTGTACTCGTCGCAGGTGATTGGTCAGAGTGTTGAGAGGGCTTAGTGCTGTGCGCTGTAGCATGAGAAGAGCAATCAACGTTGTGCCCAGCATGATGATGGCGGCAATAGAAAAAATAAAATTACGAGTTGTAGAAAGTTGTTTCCGCAATTCGGCGATATTGGATGCAAAGGTTAAGTCAAAAAGCTGCTGGTTTTTTGGGGTAAACAGACTATATTCTGCTAGCAGGATATTTTTGTTGAGTTTCTTTGGCCAGTTTGCAGATTGATAATGTATGGCTTTATCCGGTCCGGTCAGCTTTAACGGTGTACCTAGGCCACTATCAGCTTTTGCAAAGTTAGGGGTTGGGTCAATGATCAACTGCAAATAACCTTTGATTTGCAAACCGCCAACCGGAACGATAGTGGCAAGCACGGGACGCATACCGGTGCGACAGAGTTCTGAGTCCGGTTTCAGGCGTGCTGTTTTGCTGCGGCTGGCAATTTTACTTAAGAGTCCAGTGCAAACAGGCTTGTTGTCCGGCAGTGTCGGGTCTCCTTTTTTTGAGGAGGAGATAAGCCTGAACTCTTTGTCATAGGCGTACATTTTGATAAGTTTGACGCGACCAAGGGTGACGAAAGCGCGATGAAAGTGTTCATCCAATTGCAGGCTGAGATGTGTAGAGTCTTTGTTGATAACAGCCTGATGAAAACCAGGGGTAGCTTGTGCATTGAGGCCGAGTTCCATGCTGTCTTGTGCCAGGTTTTCAGTGATTTCCTGGATTTTAAGTTTTGCCAGAGAAACGAAAGATTCACGCTGATTATCCAGTGCCAGTCTCTGATAGGCTTCACCCGTAGCCACCGCTAACATCATACCCAGCAAACCCATGACCAGAACAGTGAGTCCCAGACTGGCACGCATGGATGGTTGTAGTTTGGGCATAATTGATTTGGGCTTTTCTGGTGATCCGGGATTTTATTCTTGCAAATAGGGGTAGCCTTTTTCCTGCCACTCCCTAAAACCGCCACGGAACCAATAGATATTTGAGTAACCACAGTTGAGAGCAATTTTAATGGCTTTGCTGCTGCGGGCGCATTTAACGCCATTGCAATAAAACAGACTGGCAGTCTCTTTTTTACGGATAATTTTGGACAGGGAATCACAGGTGGTGTCTGTATCCGGCAGGCTGAGTGCGCCTTCAATAAAACCTTGTATGCGATCACCTCGGATGCGGGAATCGATAATGACAAGCTCAGGAATATTTCCCACCAGCTCGATAAATTCTTCGGCGTTTACATTAATGGTGGCATCAATGGATTCTGGTGCGGCAGCTGCCCAAACTCCGCTGAAAAGTATGCTGCCTGTCAGAAAAACACACAGTGAGATAACCGTTTTTGGAGGGGGGACGCATGACATATATTGGCCTCAGCTTCTTGTGATGCCCGGTGAGAATAACAAAGCAAGGCACTTGGTCGTGCAATTACAAGGCGTTACAGGGCACTACAAGAAATAGCGTCAAACAGGGGGAAAACTTTAGAGAATCAGAGAGATGGAGGGGCTGTGGAAAAGCGGCCATCGGACTTGGATGACAGGCCCGGTTGACCTGCCGGGCCTGCTGCTAGTCTATTCAAGCCTGCGAATAGTAAGATTTATACCAGCTAACAAAACGGGCTATGCCATCTTCCACGCTGGTGTCAGGCTTGTAATCGACATCGGTCACCAAATCTTCCACATTGGCGTAAGTGTCAGGCACGTCGCCGGGTTGTAATGGAAGCATGTTCATTTCCGCTTTTTTGCCGAGACAGTCCTCCAGCACTTTGATGTAATGCATCAGTTCGACAGGTGAATTATTGCCAATGTTGTAAAGGCGATAAGGTCCGCCAGCTGTACCGGGATCAGGTTTGTCACCAGACCAGTCCGGATTGGGCTGGGCAGTATGGTCGAGGGTGCGAATCACACCTTCGACGATATCATCGACATAAGTGAAATCGCGGCGGTGTTTACCGTAATTAAAGACATCAATGGGTTCACCCGCGAGGATTTTTTTGGTGAACAGAAACAGTGCCATGTCCGGGCGTCCCCAGGGGCCATAAACGGTGAAGAAACGCAGGCCGGTGGTGGGCAGGTCGTAGAGGTGGCTGTAAGTGTGCGCCATCAGTTCGTTGGCTTTTTTGGTGGCGGCGTACATGCTCAGTGGGTGATCCACATTGTTATGGATGGAAAACGGCATGTTGGTATTGGCACCATAGACCGAACTGCTGGAGGCATATACCAAGTGTTCGACGCCATTGTAGCGGCAACCTTCGAGGATATTCATGAAACCCACGATATTGCTTTCCACATAGGAATGTGGGTTTTCCAACGAATAACGGACACCGGCCTGGGCTGCCAGGTTGACCACTTTGTTGGGTTTGTGTTTGGCGAACAGTGCTTCCATGACTGGGCGGTCTTCGATACTGATACGTGCTTCAGTAAAACCGGGGTGGTCCTTGATTTTGGCTAGACGGGCTTCTTTTAGGGTGACATCGTAATAATCGTTGAGATTATCGATGCCAATAATTTCTTCGCCGCGTTCCAGCAGACGTTCCGCTAGGCGATTACCAATAAAACCGGCAGTGCCGGTGATGAGAACTTTCATGTTTGGACCTTGTTGTTACAAATCATTTTTCAGGTTCGGTTGTGATGGGTTTTACAGCCGATCATCCACTTTATCGACGGGCAAAATATGTTTGACATCGAACAATACGCACTCATTTTTGCCCAGGGTACGGATTTCATCGGCAGACATGGCTTTAAATTGATCATGTGCCACAGCCAAAATAATGGCGTCGTACTTTCCCTTCGTTAGCGATGGAATAGGTCGAATGCCATATTCGTGTTCCAGGCCATCGGGGTCCACCCAGGGATCGTAAACGTCCACATTGGCGTGGTAGGTTTGCAATTCTTCGATGATATCGATGACGCGGGTGTTGCGCAGGTCCGGGCAGTTTTCCTTAAAGGTAAACCCCATTATCAGGATGTTGGCATCCACCACATGGATGCGGTTGCGGGTCATGCGTTTTACCACGCGCTCGACGACATGGCTGCCCATGCCATCATTGATGCGGCGACCGGCGAGGATCATTTCTGGCTGGTAGCCAATTTCCTGTGCTTTATGGGTAAGGTAATAAGGATCGACACCGATACAATGTCCTCCCACCAATCCGGGGCGGAAGGGCAGAAAATTCCACTTGGTACCCGCAGCTTCCAGCACTTCAATGGTATCGATGCCCAGTTTGTGGAAGATCAACGCCAGCTCATTGATCAAAGCGATGTTGACATCCCGTTGCGTATTTTCAATGACCTTGGCCGCTTCCGCCACTTTAATGGAGCTGGCTTTGTGGGTGCCGGCGGTGATGATGCTGGCATATAAGTCGTCTACAAAATCGGCAGATTCAGGTGTTGACCCGGAAGTGACCTTGAGTATGGTAGTGACCCGGTGTTCTTTGTCGCCGGGATTAATGCGTTCCGGTGAATAGCCTGCAAAAAAGTCCTGGTTGAATTTCAGGCCAGACTCGGCTTCCAGTATGGGCACACACACTTCTTCGGTGGCACCGGGGTAAACCGTGGATTCATAAATGACCACATCACCTTTGTTAAGCAGCTTGCCGATAGTATGACTGGCTCCGACCAGAGGTGATAAATCCGGGCGCTTAGCGGAGTCGATGGGCGTTGGAACAGTGACGATATAGACGTTGCAGTCTGTCAGCTCGTCCGGGTTGCTTGTGTACGTGAGCTGGGTGGCAAGCTTGAGTTCATCAGCATCCACTTCCAGAGTGCTGTCTTTGCCTGCTTGTAATTCGGCTACACGCGGTGCATTGATATCCAGGCCTTTGGTGGGGTAGTGTTTGCCAAGTTCAACGGCCAGTGGCAATCCAACGTAGCCCAGACCGATGATAGCAATGCGGGTGTCCTTCAAATCAAACATCTGCTCATCCTTTCATTATATTTAAAGTTATCGGCATTTATTATTGTATTGTTGCCCGGTGTCGTTATGGTCGGCCAATGCAGTAATAGTTAAAGCCATCGGCACGCAGGCGCACAGGGTCGTACAGATTTCGACCATCAAAAATAGTGGGCTGACTAAGCCGGGTTTTGAGTTGCTCAAAATCCGGGCTGCGAAAGGCGCTCCATTCTGTGACCACGGCCAGGGCATCAGCACCGGCCAGAGCTGCTTCCGGGGAGTCAGCCAGCGTCAGATCCGCACGTGTACCATAGATACGTGTTGCCTCATCCATGGCCTCGGGGTCGTAGGCTTGCACCTTGGCACCAGCCTCCCACAGAGCTTCCATCAGTGTCCGCGAAGGTGCGGCACGCATGTCGTCCGTGTTGGGCTTGAAGGCCAGCCCCCAGAGCGCGATGGTTTTACCCGACAAATTATTTTCAAAATGTTGACTGATTTTATTAAACATCACCTGTTTCTGGCGGAGGTTCACGGCTTCCACCGCGCTAAGCAATTCAGCTTTGTAGCCGATTTCGTTGGCGGTGCGTTCTAATGCCTGCACATCTTTTGGAAAACAGGATCCTCCATAGCCACAACCCGGGTAAATAAAGTGGTAGCCGATGCGTGGATCAGAACCTATGCCCAGACGCACATTTTCGATATCGGCACCCAACAAATCGGCGAGGTTGGACAGCTCGTTCATAAAAGTGATTTTGGTGGCCAGCATGGCATTGGCTGCATATTTGGTCAGCTCGGCGGAGCGGATGTCCATGCTCACTAAACGATCATGATTGCGATTGAAGGGCGCATAAAGTTCACGTAACAACTCGGTGGTTCGCGGATTGTCAGTGCCGATAACGATGCGGTCAGGTTTCATGAAGTCGTCTAGTGCCGCCCCTTCCTTGAGAAATTCAGGATTGGAAACCACGTCGAACTCCATATCGGTGCCACGTTTGCTTAATGCGGCGTTTACCGTTTCGCTAACTTTGTCGGCAGTGCCCACAGGTACCGTGGATTTGTCTACAATTACCCGGTACTCCGACATATGTTCACCGATGCTGTTGGCGACGGCCAGTACATATTGCAGGTCCGCAGAGCCATCTTCGTCGGGTGGTGTGCCCACCGCAATGAACTGAAACAGGCCATGGGCGACGCCCTCGGCAGCATCAGTGGTGAAACGCAAGCGGCCGGAGGCAATATTTTTGGCGACCATGGCATCTAGGCCGGGTTCATAAATGGGGATTTCGCCGCGCAGCAGCATATCAATTTTGGCGCGGTCAATATCGACGCAGAGCACGTCGTTACCAACTTCTGCCAAACAGGTACCGGTAACCAGGCCAACATAGCCTGAACCGTAGATGGTGACTTTCATGGACTGACAGGTCTCCTCGGATTGAATTGTTTTATTGTACCGGCTTGTGTAAGCGCGCTTGAGTCTGCAATAGGTAATATTGCCCAAATCAGCAAACTTTCCCGGATTGTCGGTGATCTGGTCATTTTTGCTGCAATTTTTATACGAGTTTGGCGCATTATACGGTTGTAAATGGTTGAAAAACAGCATTTCCGGAATCATGTCGTCAACCCGATATTGGTGATAGTTACTTTCCGCTAGTTTTGCTGGTTAGCATTGCGGAAAGTCACTAGAATGGCTGCCTTGCGGCGCAACTCAATCCAAACATATCGAAATGCTTATAAACAGATGAGTTTGGGTGGCGGTTTTTGTTACGTAACACATTGCTCATCAATAGCCCGATATTCAAAGTAAGGACGTTACCAGTAAGTGGTCAGAATTTTTCGACAATATATTCCCATTCCTTTCCTTGTGCTTGGGTTGGTAGAATTTTTGCTGTTAGTGTCTTCTGTTTATTCAGGGACGCGGTTAGGGAATTTCTTTGGCGATCCTGACATTGTTCAGGCGGATGTGTTGCCTCTTTGGGCAAGGGCGCTTGTGTTCGCTTTAGTCGTCTTGCTGTCTCAGATGTCCATGGGGTTATATCAGCGGCGTTTCCGTTTTGGCCTGGCGGGTATGATATTGCGTATTGGTATCAGCCTCGCGGTAACCGCAGTTGCTTTGACCCTGTTGTATTACATTGTACCAGACTTGCTTTTAGACCGAGGTGTGCTGGCATTCAGTCTTTTGACGGCGGCGTTGTTGCTTGTTCTCACCCGGTTCCTGTTTGTGCGTTCGATGAATCAGGGTCAGCTCAAACGACGGATTTTGGTGTTAGGAGCGGGTGAGAATGCAGCACAAATTTCACGACAACTCCGACGCAGGGCAGACCAGCAAGGATTTGTGATTGTTGGCCACGTTCATGTGCGCGGCGAACATGATGTGGTGGATGAAGCCTTGGTGATTCGACCGGATGTGACATTATTGACATTAACCAAAGAATTGCATGTTGATGAAATCGTGGTTGCAGTTGGTGAAAGACGACGCAAAAGCTTTCCTGTACATGATTTGCTCGATTGTAAATTAAGTGGCGTTGATGTTATCGATTTGCTGGGTTTTTTTGAGCGTGAAACCGGGAAGCTCAAATTGGATATATTAAGCCCCAGCTGGATGATTTTTTCTGATGGCTTTAATCAGAGCAAAAGCCTGAATGCGCAAAAGCGTATTTTTGACATTATCGTGAGCTTGCTGCTTTTAGGGCTGGCGTGGCCTTTCATGCTACTGGTAGCCATTGCCATAAAAATGGAAGGCTGGGGCCGAGGGTCTGTTTTTTATCGCCAGATACGTGTCGGCCAGCATTGGCAGTTATTCAATGTTTATAAGTTTCGAAGCATGCGTGAAGACGCAGAAAAAGGCGGTAAGGCTCAGTGGGCAAAGAAAAATGATGATCGGGTTACGCGGGTAGGTGCGTTTATTCGCAAAACACGGCTTGACGAATTGCCGCAAATTTTTAATGTGTTAAAGGGCAATATGAGTTTTGTCGGGCCGCGCCCGGAGCGGCCAGAATTTGTCACGCAATTATCTGAGCAAATTCCTTATTTTGCCGAACGGCATCGCGTAAAACCCGGTATTACGGGGTGGGCGCAAATTTGTTACCCCTATGGTGCATCCGAAAAAGACTCGCTGGAAAAATTGCAGTTTGATCTGTATTACATCAAAAATTATAGCCTGTTTCTTGATTTGGTTATTATTTTGCAAACGGCCCATTCAGTGATTGCCGGAAAAGGTGGACGATGACGTTCATGAGCCGAAAAGTTGTACCGGGGTAATAAACGATGGTAGGAGTGGTAACTTTCGGTTACGCAGTGGCGGCATTCGCATTCCTGATGTTAGCTGTTTTATTATCGACAGCTTGGCGTGGCCGACCGGAAGGTGGCATGTTGTTGTTGGCATCTGTGTTAAGTGCTGTTTGGGCGGGTGGTGCAGCATATCAGGCCTCGCTGGGGTATTACTCCTCCCTCTATATGCTGGTCGCTGAAATATTGCGGGATGCCGGTTGGTTAGGCTTTCTTTTGCTGGTCATGGCCAAGGCTCAACAGCAGAATATCGCACGTTCACTGTTATGGGTCGGAGGTAGTCTGATCCTGATCGTGGCATTGATTTTGGGCTACATCGTTCTGAACGGGCAGAGTATTCCGGCTGGAACAGGTTTTGGCTTACAGGTTTTTCTATTTTTGATGCTGGCACTGCTGGGACTGGTGCTGGTTGAGCAGATATTTCGTAATACTCCGCTGGAATCACGTTGGACAATCAAATATCTTTGTCTTGGACTGGGTGGTCTTTTCGCCTATGATTTTTACCTGTATTCAGATGCGTTTTTACTGAAAAATCTTGATGAAGAAATCTGGGGGGCGAGAGGCTATATCAACGCCATTATCATGCCCTTGATTGCCGTTTCCGCAGCACGTAACCCGCAATGGTCTCTGGATGTTTTTGTATCGCGGAGTTTTGTCTTTCATTCCTCGGCGATGATGGCTGGCGGGATATATCTTTTAGCCATGGCGGCGGGCGGCTACTATATAAAAAATGTGGGGGGGGACTGGAGCAGCCTCGGTCAGCTTGTATTTTTCTTTGGCGCTACCCTGGTTTTGTTAACAGCCCTTTTTTCAGGGCATATGCGGGCTCGTTTCCGGGTTTTTTTAAATAAACATTTTTTTAATTATCGTTATGATTATCGTGAAGAATGGTTGCGGTTGATTCAGAGTTTGTCAGAGGCGCGGCTTGATTCAAATTTAAAAACCACCGTTGTCAGTGCTATGGCAAAAATCGTTGAAAGCCCTAGCGGCATGCTATGGTTGCTCCAGGATACTGGAGGCTATCATCTGGAAGCTGGCTGGAACATGCCAGACGAAGTCTCTTTTCAACAAAATGATAATACCGCGTTATTGAATTTTTTATCCGAAAAAAAATGGGTGGTGGATCTTGATGAGCTGGATGCAGAACGGGAATCATATCAGGGTTTGACAGTGCCCCCATGGTTAGCGCATTTGTCCGATGCCTGGTTGATCGTGCCACTTTTTATGAGCGATGAGGTTTCGAGGGTTACTTCAGATGAAGGGGCATCATCTTCCGTTGTAGTGGGATTTGTTATACTGGGACGTCCGCGTACAAAAATGCAGATTAACTGGGAAGTTCGTGATTTATTATTAACGATTGGCCGCCAGTGTGCAGGATATTTAGCCTTGTTAAAAGCGAATGAAGACCTTGTGGATGCGCGACAGTTTGAGGCTTTTAACCGTCTTTCAGCCTATGTAGTGCATGATTTAAAAAACATTGTTGCACAGTTGTCCTTAATTGTGACAAATGCCAAGCGACATAGAGATAATCCGATTTTTGTTGATGATGCTTTTGCTACCGTAGAAAATACGGTGAATAAGATGACGCATATGTTATCCCAGCTACGACAGGGGCGCGCAGATAGTCGTGATAATTCTCAAATCGAGTTGAATACCGTTCTTGCCGACGTTGTGGAGAACCATTCCAGAGAGCGTCCAGTTCCCGAATTTATATCCACTGGGGACGATATGGTCATCATTGCCAGTATGGATCGTTTTTCTGTGGTGATAGGTCATTTAATTCAGAACGCACAAGAAGCGACCGCCGATGATGGATTTGTGCGTTTAAGTGTCTGCCGAGAGGGTGAACATGCGCTTTTGCTGATAAAAGATAACGGCTGTGGAATGGATAAATTATTTTTACGCGAACGGTTGTTTCGACCTTTTGATACGACGAAAGGAAATGCCGGAATGGGGATTGGCGTATATGAAAGCCGGGAATTTATTCACAGTCTTGGCGGGCAACTGGATGTGCATAGTGCAATAGGCGAAGGGACGACATTTTTTATTCGATTGAGGCTTGCAAACAATGTCAATGAAACTCCAAACGGGGTGTCATTTTCCACTGTGGATAATTAATTATGGGAAAAACCAAAAAACTACGTCCATTACTCGTTATTGAGGATGATCCTGGGTTACAAAATCAGCTACGCTGGTGCTTTGAAGGCTTCGATGTCACCGTTGCTGGAGATAGAGAGTCTGCTTTGCAGGCTGTCGAAACTCTGACACCGGCTGTTGTTACATTGGACCTGGGTTTACCACCGGACCCAGCTAATGCTTCAGAGGGATTGGCTACACTGGAAGCTATATTAAACAAGGCTCCACATACTAAAGTCATTGTGGTAACAGGCAATGATGACCGGGAAAACGCGGTAAGTTCTATTGGCATGGGTGCCTATGATTTTTATCAAAAACCCATTGAGCCAGAGATTCTTTCACTGATTATTGAACGCGCCTATACGCTTTATGAATTGGAAGCCGAGAATCGGCAATTACTTCAGCAGCCATCTTCTCCGTTAGACGGTGTGATTGCATCCAGTCCGCAGATGCTTAAGCTGTGCCGCATGATAGAAAAAGTGGCACCCACGAATGCTACAACGCTGTTGCTGGGTGAAAGCGGTACAGGAAAAGAGGTTTTGGCAAAGGCTTTGCACCAGCTCAGCATTCGCGGCGACAAAAAATTTGTCGCTATTAATAGTGCCGCAATTCCAGAAACTCTGTTGGAAAGTGAGCTATTTGGCTATGAGAAAGGTGCCTTTACCGGTGCCAATAAAACCACTCCTGGCAAAATTGAACTGGCTGAAGGCGGTACATTTTTTATTGATGAAGTCGGTGATCTGCCTCAGTCTTTACAGGCTAAGATGTTACGTTTTCTCCAGGAACGAGTGGTGGAGCGTTTAGGGGGCAGGAAAGAAATTCCGGTTGATGTGCGAGTGGTTTGTGCGACGCACCAGGATCTGCCAGCGCTAATTGAAGCGGGAACGTTTCGCGAAGACTTGTATTATCGTATTAGTGAAATTACTCTGGACATCCCGCCATTGCGTAAACGTGAAGGAGATGTACTGTTATTGGCGCGGGTTTTCCTTAATCGTTTTTCCAAAGAAAATAAAAATGTCTTCAAAGGATTTTCGGCATCAGCCGTTTCGGCTATGGAAAAGCATCCGTGGTCCGGTAATGTGCGTGAATTAGAAAATAAAATTAAGCGAGCAGTTATTCTGGCTGAAGGTGCCTTTATTGAGCCGGATGATCTGGAACTTGTCGGTGATAGTGATGATACTTCTGTGCTTTCTGATTTGAGGCAAATCAGAGAACAAGCTGAGCGACAGGCAATGCTGCGGGCTTTGGCACTGGTAAATGAC
>WFQM01000200.1 GCA_015487095.1 Gammaproteobacteria bacterium
CGACCACGACCTGTATCCACACGCTGATTCAGATCATCAATGTGAATTAAGCGCTAAGGAATGGAAATTAAACCACTCTATTAGCCCTTTTTACTGAGAACACCGTCATTTTGAACATATCCCTTTCCCGCCTGGTGGAACCGCTGCGCTTGTTCCACCCTACCCGGCTTAGTCTAACGGCTATGGGGTTAATCCCCGAATAAGCGCTTCCAGTACAATGGGAAATTATGTTGTCGTGGCACTGACAAGCGACGTGTTATAAACGCAGAGGTCGCAGAGGCACAAAGGACGCAGAGAAAAACAAAAAATACTAAATGCTCTATTCAACACAGCGTAAAATTGTAGGGTGGAACAAGCGCAGCGGTTCCACCAATGGGCGATAAGAAACAACAAACCGCCTCTGCGCTCACGACCGCTGACAAAAGAACCTTACAACAAAAACCCGATTGCCTGAAACAGGAGAAAAAAGCCCTCATGCAGCAACAACTCACCGGTAAACGACGATAGCTGATCGAACGTTGAATATGTCTCTTTCCCGTTTGGTGGAACCGCTACGCTTGTTCCACCCTACCCGGCTTAGCCTGACGGCTATGGGGTTAATCTCCGAATAAGCACTTCAGTACAATGGGGGGTTATGTTGTCGTGGCACTGACAAGTGGCATGTTATAAACGCAGGGGTCGCAAAGGCGCAAAGGACGCAGAGAAAAACAAAAACACTAAACGCTCTATGTCCCCTGCGTTAGATACCCGGTGATTTTTAAAAGTAGCGTGTTTTTAGCGCTTAATTCACACATAGCCAACAGGAACGCATCATGAATATCATTCCCGACGTTAACGACAAAAACAACAACGTCGCCAGTGATAACTCACCGGCTGAAGGTGATTTGCAAATCTACAACACCTTGCTCCAGCTCTGGCAGGCAGAAAACCCGATCAAAACCATCAAACTGCAATTCTTGCTTGCCAGCAATGCCGGATTATTGGGTTTTTTGTCATTGCAGAATGACAACTTAACGTTACTGGCCACCGGTGGCTTTGTGCTCAATATCATCTGGCTGCTTTCAATTGGCCGTACGTCATTGTTTCAAAAGGCCTGGAAAAACAAACTGGATGATATTGCACAACAATACCCTGACGATGCGCGCTTTCAGATACTCAACATAACATTCGCAGAAAAGCGCGCACCTGCCTGGCTGCGCGTTATTGGTGGAGTCTCCTCCCGGTATTATTTGCTGGGCACGCCCGCCGGACTGGCAGTGGCCTGGCTGGCCATTGCCATCATTCGGCTTTAATGCGGGTTATTACTCACTTTTTTCCGTGCGACGAGTATTGAGACCGATCACCGGATACAAAGGACACCAATTGATCAATCCCGTAGCCAGCGGCACAATGCCAACCCAGCCCCATACACCAATCACATCCGTTAACGTCAAACCAATCAGTGCAACACCCACCACGATACGCAATATTTTATCAATGCCACCAACATTCAGGTTCATTTCCAATCTCCTTTTTAAATAAGTTCGCTTGAAAAATAAAACATCCACACCGAAATGGCAGTGACAATGTCACACAGAGCTGGCTGCTACTTCGACCAAAACCTGCCGCTGCCGTAAATGAATACACCCTCGCTGCAACACCAACCAGCCGTGGCGCTCAAATTCCTTCAACAAACGACTCACTACCTCACGCGCCGTACCCAGTTCGCGCGCCAGCACCTGATGGGTGGCGTGTACCACATCATCGGCATCCGTCATCGTCAACAACAAGCGTGCCAAGCGAGCATCCATGCGCCCAAAGGCAATAGCATCAATCAGCATCACCAGAGAGGTAACCCGTTCACCATACGTCGCAAAAACAAACTCACGAAATGCGGGAACGGCCAAAGCCTGCTGAAAAGCCGACAGCGGAATACTAACCGCCTCCACAGCCGTCTCGGTAATGGCCTCAGCATGATAAAACTCACTGGATAATAGACAAGCAGTGGTCAATACACACGACTGCCCGGCCTCCACGCGATACAGCACAATCTCCTTGCCCGATTCAGAAAGCTTTTGCACCCTCACCGAGCCTGTCAATACCAGCAGATAATTCTGACAAACATCGCCCTCGTGAAACACGGTAACCCCGGCCGGCAGGGATAACGTCCTGGCTTTTGCCAGCGTCGTCAACCAGGCATCGTCGCCAATGGATTGCAGTGCAGGAAAATGGTCAAGCCAAGTGGTATCAATGGTCATAGCGCTCAAGACTGCCGTAAGATCAGCGGAGGAAAATCAAAAAAAGGCCAGCGGGTTTTTACTCACAGCCACCGCGATAATATAAGTAAATACCAACATCGCCGCCAGCCACGCCAACACACGCACACGCTTGCTTCGCCCCGCTCGCAATGCCACCACGCCCAGACCGATATACACCAGCAGCGCCACGATTTTTGCCAAAATCCACGGCAACTGCAACGCCGCCCAACCCCACTGGGATGCCAAAGCGATGGCGCTGACCAATAACACCGTGTCCACCACATGCGGGACAACCTTCACCATGCGCGCCTGCAACCAAACCGATTCGCGCATCATCAAAATACCACGGATAAAAAACCCGCCACCGCTCAGCACGGCACAAGCCACATGCAACCATTTAATGCTTTCCATCATCAGTGCCGCAACCGGTATATCTGCCACTGATGCTGTCGGCAATTGTATTCACTGCGTAAAGCCTGCAAGCAGGTTACGCACAAGCAGCCATCAAACTGTGTGCTCACGTACTCTGTTTGCTCCGGGGACAGATAAACCGTTTGACACTGGCACAATAAAATTGAACCCGCCTTGCATTCAAATTCTGTATTGCAACG
>WFQM01000201.1 GCA_015487095.1 Gammaproteobacteria bacterium
GGGTCAACAATGGCCGAGTTGATGTTGGTGAAGATTTTGAATTCATCAGAACAACGCACGTCATAACCATAACTGGAGGTACCGTAGGAAATAATACGACCGCCATTGGCCTCACGCACCTGCCCTGGCTCAAAGGGTTCAATCATGTCCTGCTGTTCCGCCATGCGGCGAATCCACTTGTCTGCTTTGATGCCCATTTAATACTTCCCCTTCACTATTTATTGATTATGGGTATTCCGGTCCCTTGGTGGATGGTTTAATCCAACAAAAATGTATTTAACACAGAGTGCGCAGAGGCACAGAGACGCAGAGAAAACATTGAAAAACCCTGCGTTTCTGTGCCTCTGCATACCCTGCATTTATATCCCGAAGCCCAATAACAACTAATTATTCTGAATCACAATATTCGGAAATTTGGCACTGAATTCCCGCGCCTGCAAAGAGAGTTTGGCCGAGACACGACGGGCAATTTCACGATAAATCTGTGTGATGCGACCATCGGGGTCAGACACTACCGTAGGCTGACCCTCGTCCACTTCTTCACGAATCTGCTTGTCCAGCGGCAACGAGCCGATGAAGTCCACATTGTACTCCTCAGACATACTCTGTCCGCCACCCTGACCAAAGATGTGTTCTTCGTGGCCGCACTCAGAACAGATGTGAATACTCATGTTTTCCACAATACCCAGCACGCTGACTTCTACTTTTTCAAACATCTTCAGCGCTTTGCGTGCATCCAGCAAGGCAATATCCTGCGGGGTGGTGACGATCAGCGCACCGCTTACCGGCACTTTTTGTGCCAGAGTCAGTTGGATGTCACCCGTGCCAGGCGGCAGGTCAATGATCAAATAATCGACATCCCGCCATTTTGTATCATTAAGCAGCTGGTCCAGCGCCTGGGTCACCATGGGGCCACGCCAGATCATCGGCGTTTCCTCTTCGATGAGATAACCTATGGACATGGATTGCACGCCGTGACCCATCAATGGTTCCAGGGATTTGCCGTCTTTGGATTCGGGTTTGTCTGTCACACCCAACATGCGTGGCTGGCTGGGGCCGTAAATATCAGCATCAAGGATGCCTACAGTGGCTCCTTCTGTTTGCAAAGCCAGAGCCAGATTAACCGCAGTGGTCGATTTGCCTACACCGCCCTTGCCCGAGGCAATAGCGATAATATTCTTTACACCGTCAATCGGCTGCACACCTTTTTGCGCGGCATGCGCTTCAATTTTGGTGCTGACATTAATCGCAGCATCACTGATACCGTCAATACTAATGATCTGCTCTTTCACTTTATCCACCAGTGCCGCTTCGTGTCCTTTGGCGGGAAAACCCAGTTGCACATCTATCGTGGCTTTATCGCCCTCAATGGCGATGTTTTTGATACACTTCGCGCTCACCAGATCCTGTTGTAGGCAGGGGTCGATATATTGTTTAATCGCAGACTCAACCTGCTCATGGGTAACGCTACTCATGTTCACTGCTCCTGTTCACAACGAGAAAGGGACTTAATAAAGAGACGCGAGTTTACACAATTTATCCATGCATCGTAATATTACCTTTTGCATAAACCGTTAGTATTTAAGGGGTTTCCAGTCCGGCAACATTTATCCTTTATTGTGTTATTAACCGCGAAAGATCCAACGCAAAGACGCAGAGGCGCGAAGAACGCAAAGAATTATTGCTTTAGAAAACAAATAGTTAAAATCAAGAAAGTGAAAGACAGATAACCCTTTGCGATCTTCCGTGCCTTTGCATCTTTACGCCAGATTTTTTAATGAGAGCCCAATTAATGAACCACCCAGTCCGCAAAATCCTCGTCACCAGCGCCCTGCCCTATGCCAATGGCAGTATCCACATGGGGCACATGGTGGAATATATCCAGACCGACATCTGGGTGCGTTTCCAGAAAATGCGTGGCCACCAATGTATTTACGTGTGTGCAGACGATGCCCACGGCACGCCCATCATGCTGCGCGCACAAAATGAAGGTATTACGCCGGAGGAACTGGTGGCACGTATTGGCAAGGAACACCGCACGGACTTTGCCGCCTTCGACATCGGTTTCGACAATTACCACAGCACTCACAGTGACGAAAACCGTGAACTGGCAGAAACTATTTATGGCCGCCTCAAGGAAAACGGCCACATCGTCAGCCGCATCATCGAGCAGGCCTATGACCCGGAAAAAGAGATGTTTCTGCCGGATCGTTTTGTGCGCGGCACCTGCCCCAAATGCGGCACCGACGACCAGTATGGCGACAATTGTGAGGCCTGCGGGGCCACTTATGACCCCACCGATCTGATTAACCCGGTATCAGCAGTATCCGGTGCCACGCCTATTCGCAAAAAGTCCGAACACCTGTTTTTCAAGCTCGCCGATTTTCAGGACATGCTCGCCCAGTGGACTCGTGCCGGACATTTGCAACCCGAAGTCAGCAACAAACTGGACGAATGGCTGAAGGAAGAACTGCGCGAGTGGGACATCAGTCGTGACGCGCCTTATTTTGGTTTCGAGATTCCCGATGCCCCCGGTAAATACTTTTACGTGTGGCTGGATGCACCCATGGGTTATTTCGCCAGCTTCAAAAACCTGTGCGACAAACGCGACGATATCAACTTCGATGATTTCCTCGCCAAAGACAGTGATGCCGAGCTGTATCATTTCATCGGCAAAGACATCATCAGCTTTCACGCTCTGTTCTGGCCTGCGGTGCTGGCGGGTGCCAATTTGCGCACCCCCACCGCTATCTATGCGCATGGCTTTCTGACCGTCAACGGACAAAAAATGTCCAAATCCCGTGGCACCTTTATTAACGCGCGGCATTATCTGGATCACCTGGACCCGGAATACCTGCGCTACTATTTTGCCGCCAAACTCACCAGCCGCATCGACGACATCGATCTCAATTTCGAAGATTTCATGGCACGGGTGAACAGTGATCTGGTGGGTAAAGTGGTTAACATTGCCAGTCGCTGCGCCGGGTTCATCAGTAAAAAATGCGATGGACAACTCTCTGCTCAATGCAGTGAACCAGAGCTGTACCACCGTTTTGTAGATGCTGGCGACACCATTGCCGCATTGTACGAAAGCCGTGAATTCAGTCATGCCATGCGCGAAATCATGGCCCTGGCTGACCTCGCCAATCAGTATATTGATGAACAAAAACCCTGGGTGCTGGCCAAAGATGAAGCTACCACCGCACAGGCACAGGCGATATATTCCACTGGCGTTAACCTGTTTCGCGTGCTGATGGCTTATCTCAAACCGGTACTGCCAGTAATGGCAGAAAAGGTGGAGGTCTTTTTGAATATCGAAGCACTGGACTGGTACAGCTGTGCCGAGCCGTTAACGAACCACGTCATCAAAAAATTCAAACCACTGATGACTCGCGTCGAACAAGACAAAATCGACGCAGTGCTGGCCGATGCGCAAAAGACCTTGGCGGCAAAACAGCCTGCCAAACCCGTCAACAAAAAAGAGACCCGCAACATGGACCCCATCGCAGAAACCATCCAATACGACGACTTCGCCAAGATTGACCTGCGCATCGCACGCATCGCCAAAGCCGAACACGTCGAAGGTGCCGACAAACTGCTGCAACTCACCCTGGATCTCGGCGATGAAACCCGCAATGTCTTCGCGGGTATCAAAAGTGCTTACGCACCGGAAGACCTGGAGGGTAAGCTCACCGTAATGGTGGCCAACCTCGCGCCGCGCAAAATGCGTTTCGGCATTTCCGAAGGTATGGTGCTGGCTGCCGGGCCTGGTGGCAAAGATTTGTGGATACTGGA
>WFQM01000202.1 GCA_015487095.1 Gammaproteobacteria bacterium
CAGCGCTGCTGCCAGACAAAGCAGTCCTGGTGCCTGATAACCATCATCGTTACTCAACAATATTTTCATGGGGGCA
Organism: Gammaproteobacteria bacterium; assembly: GCA_015487095.1. Taxonomy (GTDB): domain Bacteria; phylum Pseudomonadota; class Gammaproteobacteria; order SZUA-152; family SZUA-152; genus SZUA-152. The sequence goes on from WFQM01000202.1 coordinate 77, forward strand.
TTATATACCCATAGCGATTGAGATTTAGGCCTAACTGCACGCCCTGTTGATTCCGTGGCGGCGTTAAAATGTATTGCAATAGAATGACTATTCCGTGTCATTTTGCCTGGCCGCGAAATAAATATGACCCACATGTAGACCTAAATATCAAACGTTATGAGTACATCGAAGCTCACGGGGGAAAACTGTGTTTCGGCTGATTACCTCCCTCTTTACAAGCCACCCTCGTTCTCACGTAAAATACTCGCCCTTATGAGCAAAAAAAAACCTGACAACGATAGTGATCTGTTCCGGCAAATGATGTCAGACGTTAAACCCTTGTCGCATAAAAAATTGGCCGAAAGGCGCATCCCCCCCAACAAAACCCATTCTTCTCCACAACAGCGTGCCAGTAATACACAAAACACAGTAACTACCGACTTCATTCCCCGTGATTATGTGCCCGACGTTGCCCCGGAAGAATCCCTGTTTTTCAGTCGCGGCGGTCTGCAACACCGCCTGCTACGCCAGTTCAGGCACGGTGATTTACGCCCTGAAGCCCGGCTTGACCTGCACGGCTGCACCCTCGTGGAAGCTGCTGCTTTACTTGCCCGTTTTTTGAGTGATGCCCAAAATAATCACCAGCGCTGCGTGTGTGTCATCCATGGCAAAGGCTATCGATCCTCCGAGGGTCGCCCAGTGCTCAAAGCCCAGATTAACCAGTGGCTACGAGATGTACCGTTAGTGCTTGCCTTCAGTTCCGCGCAGGCAAAAGACGGAGGTATGGGCGCAGTGTATGTTTTACTACGACGCCGAACGTAAATACCTGGTGGCTGACTGGCAGGCCAAGGATCTTCCTTGCAAAAACTTCGCATGCTTAAAGAACGTTGTCTAAAGATGCTTTGCGCGTTGCCGAAATATCCTGAACATGAATAATGGTTAAATCTGGGCTCAAGGGACAGATGTAATAGGGATATACATGAACATCAAAAACAAATTGATTCTCGGCTCATCCTTGCTTGCTGCGGTACCAGTCATCCTCGCAGGTTTATTTATTGGATTGGTCGCTACCAATACGGCAAAAGACGCCCTGGAAAAACAGATTGATAACCAGTTAGTGTCACTCCGAGAAATCAAAAAAACCCAAGTCGAAAACTACTTCAATACGATTCTCAAGCAGATCAAGACTTTCTCCAACGATGAGATGGTCATCAGTGCCATGCAGAACTTCAAGCCAGCCTTTTACCATTATCGGGAAGAAGCTCTGAGTGGCAACATCAGTCAATATCGCAGCCAGCTCAACCACTATTACACCAATGACTTTATCAACAAATACAAAAGCCAGAATCACGGGGAAAGCATTAACACTCAGGCCATGTCTGATAGCATTGATGATAATGCCGTGGCCCTGCAATACACTTACATCAAAGCCAACAACAATCCTCTGGGTTCAAAAGATGCATTGGTCAAAACCGGTAACGGCTCCCATTACGACCAACTCCACACACGTTACCATTCCCATATTCGCGATTTCCTTAATAAATTCGGCTATTACGACATTTTTCTGGTGGATGCAGACACCGGTAAAATCGTATATTCCGTTTATAAAGAACTGGATTTTGCCACTTCATTAACCAGCGGCCCCTATGCCAACACCGGCATTGGCCGTGCTTTCAAAGCGGCTCAAAAAGCCAATAAAACAGATTTTGTTTACCTCGATGATTTTGCTCCCTATACACCGTCCTACGACAATCCAGCTTCATTTATTTCATCCCCCATCTTCGGGGACAGCGGTAAAATGGAAGGCATTCTTATCTTCCAAATTCCTATCACCAACATCAATCAGGTAATGACCAGCGCTGAACGCTGGCATGAGGTTGGTCTGGGCGCATCGGGTAAAACCTACCTGGTCGGAAATGACAGTCTCATGCGCAGCCAGAGTCGATTCCTCATCGAGGACAAGGCAAACTTCATGGAAGCCATCAAAAATATGAAGCTTGCGGAACGTATTCGAGGCCTCATCAACAGCAAAGAAACCACTATAGGCCTGCTCCCGGTAAAGACCTTTGCCACAGAATCTGCCTTGTCCGGCAAAACCGGTTTTAAACTCATCAAGGATTATCGCGGTGTAGACGTATTGTCCGCTTATTCACCCATTAACATATTGGGCCTGAACTGGGCCATACTGGCGGAAATTGATAAAGCAGAAGCCTTTGCTACCGAACATATAATGGAAAGTAACATCTTGTGGGCCGCCCTCTGGAGCATCCTGCTGATGATCAGCATTGCGGTGGTTGCAGGTTGGTTTTTTGCCAACAAACTGACAAGACCACTGATCCTGCTGAAAGATGCCATGGGCATGATCGAACAACAGTCTGACTTGACCCGTCGTATTGATATCCACAGCAAAAATGAAAGCGGCGATATGGCCGCCAGCCTCAACAGCATGCTGGATAAATTCCAGAACATCGTGCAACAGGTTACGGGATCAACAGCACAGCTGGCAGCAGCAGCGGAAGAAATGTCCGCAGTCACCCTGCAAACCAGTCATGGTATTCAAAAACAACAATCACAAACCGACCAACTGGCCACTGCCATGAACGAGATGGCCGCCACCGTACAGGAAGTCGCCCGCCACGCCATGGAAGCGGCGGAAGCGGCCTCTACGGCTAATGATGAATCGTCTACAGGGCGCGAGGTGGTTAATAGCGCCGTCAATACGATCAATACCCTTGCCCAGGCCATCAGCCGATCCGCCGAAGCCATTCAGCGGGTGGAAACCGACAGTGACCGCATCGGCACCGTGCTGGATGTGATTCGTGGCATTGCCGAACAAACCAACTTACTCGCTTTAAATGCTGCCATTGAAGCAGCCCGTGCTGGTGAACAGGGCCGGGGCTTTGCTGTGGTCGCCGACGAAGTGCGTACGCTGGCCGGACGCACTCAGGAAGCAACCCAGGAAATCCAGGCAATGATTGAATCTCTGCAAGCCGGCTCCAAAGAGGCTGTAGAACTCATGGATGAAAGCCGTGAACAGGCACAGATCGGTGTTGAGCAAACGGCAAAAGCAGGAGATGCCCTCACCGCCATCGCTGATGAAGTGGCGCGTATCAACGATATGAACACCCAGATTGCCAGTGCCGCCGAAGAACAAAGTTCCGTAGCTGAAGAGATTAACCATAATGTAGTGACAATCAGTCAGGTGGGTGACGAATCAGCGCAGGGTGCCGAGCAGACTGCCCGGGCCAGTGAAGACCTGGCTAATCTGGCTGCCGAGTTACAGCAAATGGTGGCGCAATTCAAAGTTTGAAATATAAACCATTATCCTAAATTAATCAGTCGGATCACAGCGAGAACGACTATGGAGCTGAAGATAAAAGACTTTTTGGATTCTGTGCTATAGGCATTCGCAGTAGATTCAACTGATTAATTTAGGATTATCTCTTTCCGAATTTTTTACATCACTAAAAATAGTTACCTCAAAAAAAGGGAACAGCAATATTGCACTGGCGATGTGTAACACCAAGGTAATAAGTTTGCATTTTTCTTAAAAAAGCAAAACACCTTTGTTAATAACCTCATCAATAACTTTATCCTGCCAAATCAACAGTCTGCTAAAGTTTTTCGCTGTTTCTGCCGACAGCAAGGAAAGACAGATTACGGTGTGCCATAAGACATTTTGATACCAGCCAAGGAACCTTGCGCACACTTTCCATGAACGTATAAAAAGGTTCCAAACTAATGAGCAGTCCACTTCACCTCAATCGTTACACCATTAAAGCCAAGATTTACAGCATATCGGTAATATTCATAGGTGCATTGGCCGTTAGCATCATCTATGCACTCAATAGCATGAATCAGATCGGTGAAGAATTGTCCGCTATCTCCGAGGAGAATATCCCACTGACACAAGTGGTATCACAAATCACCATCCATCAACTGGAACAAGCCATCAACTTCGAGCGAGCCCTGCGCTTCGGAGAAAGCATGAATATGGAAACCAAAGCCGCAGCTCACTTCCGTGAAGCTGTCAAAACATTCACCGACTTTTCCCGGCAGATAAATAAAGAATTCAGCAACGGTGAACAAATTGCCCAAAAAACCATGGCATTTGCCCGCAACGACAACGAACAGCAGGAATTCAAACAGGTTGTTGACATTTTAACGCGGGTCAAAAAAGAACATGAGAATTATGTCAGGCATGCTGAGCATACCATTGGGTTAATCAAACAAGGCAGGTTACACGAAGCCTTTGAAGCCGCCGAGGGTATTGAAACGGAAGAAAAAGCCATCAGTCATGAGCTTGAGGCGCTACAAATGGAAATCGGGCAATTTACCGAAACAGCGGCCCTGAACGCGAAGCGGTATGAAAAAAGTGCTTTTTCCACTCTGAGTGCCATTGGACTGATTGCCGGGCTGCTGGGGATCACCATTGCTTTTCTGGTAATTGGCAGTATTACCCGCGGTCTTCGTGATGCAATCCGTGTGGCGCAATCCGTGGCCTCTGGTAATCTGACTGAAGAAGTACACGTCGAAGGTTCTGATGAAATAGCGCAACTGTTAAACGCCTTGAGTATTATGCGCAACAAGTTGCATCAAATGATCAATGAAATGAATCAGGCATCCACAGAGCTGGCAGCCTCGGCTGAAGAGCTGGCGGCCGTTAGCGAGGATACCAATCGCACGCTGCATGAACAGCAATCCGAGGTGCAACAGGCAGCAACCGCCATTAATGAGATGAGCGCCACCGTGCAGGAGGTTGCCAGAAGCGCGCAAGACACGGCCAACTCTGCCACACATGCCAGCACGGAGGCCCACCTGGGGCAACAGGAAGTCGGTAATACCATTGATTCCATCAGCTCCCTGGCCTCTGCGGTAGAAAAAGCCACCCAAGTGATTCATCAGGTAGGTGAAGACAGTAGCGACATCAGTACGGTATTGGACGTGATCAAATCTATCGCAGAACAAACCAACTTGCTCGCGTTGAATGCCGCTATCGAAGCCGCCCGCGCCGGAGAGCAGGGGCGTGGTTTTGCCGTAGTCGCTGACGAAGTACGCACCCTCGCTAAACGCACCCAGGAATCCACCAAAGAAATCGAGGGGGTCATCGTACGTTTGCAGGACAGTTCAAAAAATGCGGTTCATGCCATGGAGGATGGCCGTAGCCAGACCGAAGCCAGCGTAAAACAGGCCGCCAAAGCTGGTACTTCATTGGAAACCATTACTCAGGCGATCAGCCACATCAGCGACATGAACACGCAAATTGCCAGCGCTGCGGAAGAACAAAGTGCGGTGGCTGAAGAGATCAACCGCAACATCACTGCCATCAGTGACGTTGGCGAACAAAACGCGGCGGCCTCGAACCAGATCACCGCCTCCAGTGAAGAACTTTCACGGCTGGCCTGTAATCTGCAATCCCATATTGCACAATTTGAGGTTTGATTTTTGTTCGGTAGGTTGGGGTGAGGTACGAACCCCAACTTGTTCATCATACAGAACCGGAATATTTCTTTGGCTTTGAAAATGAATTTGTTTATGGCAATTTGAATATAGCATCAGAGGTAGCCTGCTACTCTGGCATGTTGGGGTTCATAAAAAACATTCACCCCAACCTACGCCCTCTGTGTCTCTGCGATCTCTGCGTTAAATACTCGGTAATTTTTTAAAAGTAGTGTTTTTAGCCCTTAATTCACATTTAAACACTCTCTACCTTTTTGGAAAAAGGTTTTTAACGCTTGACGTGATATTGAAATATTCCCCATGATTTCAGTGGCGGGAATGAATCAGTTCGCGCAGTACCGAAGTGGCATAACAGCCCGAGGGTAATTCAAAACACAGTTGCAGATTTTTCCCTTCAGGCAACCATTGCCACTGAAAACCGGAAACAGCCAACCGCAAGGCACGGCGCTCTTGTTTCAAACCGGCCGTTTCCAATCCTTCACGATAAACAGCCTGTCCAGCAAGTGTATTTTGTTCCAGAATCTCCGCATTCTGCTGACTGGCCAGTTCACCCCGCCCCCACAACGGTCCCGAAGGCAGTACATCCCCACTCGTCAGACGCTGTTCAACTTCCGCATTCAGTTCATCGGCGACAAAAAAACTGCGGCTGCCAGCAAGCATCAAGGCTTCTCCCGGCAATGCCTGTAGCCAGTTACCTGCCGCAATACGTGCCGCCAGTACTTCGTTGAATAAAAACGAGCGTGCTGAAGAAAGATACAGGCTGCGCAGATGTCTGGCCTTCACTCGTCGGCCATTGAACATGGCGACCGCTTCGCTCAGGTTTTTTCCACCACGCCCAAAACGCTGCTCACCGAAATAATTGGGCACACCCTGTTTTTGAATAACGGCAAGTTGATGTTCCAGGGTTTCTTTATCGGTAAGTTTTTCAAATTCAATATCACGCAACACAATGACAAAACGGTTACCCTGTAAAGCGCCTCGTTGTAATTTGCGGCGATGGCGCTGACTGTTGAGAATCTGTAAATCCTCGCTCTCAAACGCAGACCAGTCCGGGTCAGGTTTACCTGGCAACCACACGCTGAACCATTGCGTGGTAACGGCATTGCGGTCTTTAAGTCCGGCGTATCCAATATCACGCACTTTCACTCCGGCATGCCGGGCCAGTTTTTGCGCCACGTCTGCGGTATTTTGATTGCGCTTGCGTACATGAACCAGTAAATGCTCACCCTCACCATCAAACTCAAAGTTCAGGATTTCATCCACTTGAAAATCTTCCGGGCAGGAACGGATGACAGCAGATGTAACAGGCTTTCCCGATGCACGCGGCCAGTCGGGGAGTTCTGAATATTCTGTCATTCTGACGAAAGCAAAACGACGGCATGGGTGGCAATACCTTCACCCTGCCCGGTAAAGCCCAGTCCTTCTGTCGTGGTAGCCTTGACGTTAACCTGACTGACATCGACATTCAGATCCGCCGCCAGATTTTCGCGCATGGCCATAATATGAGAGGCCATTTTGGGTGCCTGGGCAATAATAGTGATATCCACATTGCTCACAGCCAGCGTTTTTTCTGTTAACAACGCCACTACCTTGCGCAACAGAATACGACTGTCGATATTTTCAAATTCACGACTGGTATCAGGGAAGTGTTGACCAATG
>WFQM01000203.1 GCA_015487095.1 Gammaproteobacteria bacterium
GTGTATGTCGCACCGTTATGCGTGGCATTAATCGTGACAACAAAAGAGTGAGGTTCATAGATAACCGTATCACCACGTAACGCATCACCTTGTTGTGTAAAATTAATATCATCAATTTTACCACCCAGGCGGGTTAACTTAATGTTGAGATCCACCTCATCAGGGCTAAGTGCCTTATCACTTTTTGTTGCCCAGGCACGAAACTCAGGGGGTACACCGGTCTCGAAAATAGCCAGCTCAAGGGTGAAGTCACCTTCTTTTAATAATCGCCCTCGATGCGGGCCTTTTTCCGGTTCTGCTTCGCTGCTTTCACCATGGGCATCCTTTGATGACAGGGTTTGTTCTGAATTCGTACCCCCACAAGCGCTTAAGAATGTGACTATTAGCAACGACAGACAAATTTGGCCTGATAATATCTTAATAGTGTTGTTCATTTGGAACCTCATAATTTTGTCTTCGGTTGTGCAATGCGCACACCCGTCAATCGTTCAATTTCAATGATGTTTCGATGAGCATCAATGCTGGCTTCAATCAACGCATTGTGTGCGTCCAGCAATTCTGCCTGGACGCTACGCAGTTCCAGATAGCTGTAACGTCCAAGGTTATAAGCTCGGCGGGTCTCGGTGAGCGCCTGCTCAAGAGGCGGGATAATCTCGCCACGTACCGTCTCGATGATATGCAAACTGTGTTGCAACTTTTCATGCATCACGAAGAGCGCGGTTTCGATACGAATGCGAGCAGCATGTTCTTCACTGCTTGTTTTAGCCAGATTGGCACGGGCCTCTGCAATACGACCGGGATTACGTGTGCGTTCACCAAAAGGGATGCTAATGCCTGCAACAAAGGCTTGATCATTACTGTTATTCATATGACGAATCCCTGCATTGACACGCCAGCTGGGTTTGTCTTGAGCCAGTGCGAGCCGTAACTCCGCCTTCTTTAACAATTGATCTGACAATAGTCGGGCGAATTCAGGATTTTGTGGTAATCGAGATTTGAGTGTTGCAAATGAGATCACCTGGGGAAGATGAGTGATGTCACCGGCAACCCGTGAAAACGTCAACGTCGTCTCGCCCCATTGAGCAGCCAGGCGACGATTCGCAGAGAGCAACTCATGTTCAATCTCCTCGCGCTCCAGTTTTCTACGCGCCAGTTCAGCTTGTGCCCTGGAGCGTTCTGCTTCCGGTGTTTTGCCTGCTTTTACACGTTTGGATACTGATTTAATCGTCTCTTCTGCAAGCTGAATGGTTTTGTCTGCATTTACCTCTCGTGCTTGATAGGCCAAACTGACAAGATAAAGACGTGCGGTTTCAGCCGCTGCATCAAGCTGTTTTAACTCCGCTTCAACATTGATTAAAGAGAAACCCTCATTCGCGGCATCCACGTAACGCTGGCGGATTCCGCGCTCAAGCACCCAGCCAATACTAAGGGTCGCCTGTGCGCTATCCACGCCTTTGTTATTGCCTGTGCCTAAAACATCTTCCAGTTGGAAACGTAATTGAGGGCTGGGGGCCAATCCCGCCTGCTGCACTCGACCTTGCTGTGCTTTCAATTGATAATCAAAAGCGAGTAGGCTCGGGTTGTGTTCAATGGTTTTAATAACGGCTTCGTGCAAACTGATCGTGCGTTTGTTAGCCGTTGAATCGGGGGTTGCACCAACAAAGGTAGCAGCGGTTGTACTTAGTATTGCCAAACAAAATGCAGCCGACTGCAATGCTATTCGTCCTGGCCTAAAAACAGATACCCACATGACAAACTCCTTGTGTACGCTGACTACCATACCGGCGCAACAACGTATTTAAAAAAACGGGTTGGTTTTCGGTTTCATGTAAACGATGCGGTGTATCGTCCAACATTCCTATTCAAAAAGGAGCGATATTGAAAAACCGATAAAGAGAGTTCTTCTGAGAGAAATCATTCGATGGCTTGTTGGCCACAAAAAAACAAGGCAAAACAAGCCCGCGTAGAAAGCATGACGCATAAGCTACGGGAAAAGAAATTCTCAAAAGGTGTAGGGGGGTGCTCGTAAAGGCGGAGAAAGGACATAAAACCGATGAGGGACAAGTTTATTCTCTCGACTGCGCTGAACGAGCTGTCGTGAAGAGACAAATGCCATCAAGGTAAAAAAGAGAGCGAATAACGCTATCGAAAAAACACTGTTATTGGCACTTTTCGATAACCTGTCAGGAGTAATATCGACCGCAGACATCACACCACCATGATGCTCGTGGGATGTATCGTGAGTGAAATGAGCTTTACTCAAATGGCCATGATCGCTGGCTTCATCGATGGCATGAGCATGGTGATCCGTGTAAAAATCATCATGTCCATGATGCAGATTGTGGACGTGCAATATCGCTCCCTGCGCACACAGCAGCGCCAGAGAGAGCAATAAGCTCCACAATAACAATATCCGTCTGTTTATCCGGCGAAAAGAATTCATACTCGGCGCAGTCTATACACTTAAGCAAGTCAAAAGCAATTCCCAAATCCTTGTTGTAGTGTCCGCCTTATAGTGTCCGCCCGAAAATGACCAAAGTCGGTCATGATTTCAGCCAACACTAATTCACCTATAATTAAGGCGGATACAGGCTCCGTTTATAAACGAATAATGTCTGGCCTCCGAAGCCTTCAAAACTTCAGAAAAACGAGCTTCATAGGCTCGTAGTCTCCTCTGTGTCCCATAGCCGTCAGGCTAAGCCCTGTCCTGGAAGCGAGTGGCGTCGAGGTTTCTCTATTCAACACAGCGTAAAATTGTAGGGTGGAACAAGCGCAGCGGTTCCACCAACAGGCTATAAGAAACAACATGCAACAACGACTCACCTCCTGTTTGGTGGAACCGCTACGCTTGTTCCACCCTACCCGGCTTAGCCTGACGGCTATGCGGTGTTTTTCAAGGTTGTCGTGGCATTGGTCAGTAGCGTGTTATAAACACAGAGATCGCAAAGGTGCAGAGAACGCAAGACTACTGTCGGTTATTCTCCAACCCTTTGCGCTCTTTGCGCTCTTTGCGTCTTCGCGACCTTTGCGTTTACAACACCGTTGCCAGCATTACGCCAGAACCACCGGCATCACTTCATCCGCAACAGATTTGTACTCCTGCATCTGATGGAAGTTAAGGTAACGATAAATATCATCTGCCATGGGCTCCAGATGCTTCACGGCCTGCATGTATTCTTCCACCGTTGGCAGTTTAGCCATCGATGCGGTCACCGCCGCCAACTCTGCCGAGCCCAGATAAACATTGGCGTCTTTGCCCAGGCGATTGGGGAAGTTGCGCGTTGAGGTGGAAAACACGGTGGCGTTATCCGCTACACGCGCCTGATTACCCATGCACAGGGAACAGCCCGGTACTTCGGTGCGCGCACCAACGCGGCCAAAGATGGCGTAATAACCTTCTTCGGTAAGTTGATGCTCGTCCATTTTTGTCGGCGGTGCGATCCACAAACGTGTGGGTACTGCCCCGCTTTGCTCCAGCACTTTGCCCGCTGCCCGATAATGCCCGATGTTGGTCATGCAGGAGCCGATAAACACTTCATCAATTTTTTCACCCGCGACATCCGACAATAGTTTCACATCATCCGGATCATTGGGACAGGCAACGATGGGTTCCTTTATCTCACTGAGATCAATGTCGATCACTTCCGCGTATTCTGCATCCGCATCCGGTTCCAGCAGTTGCGGATCATCCAGCCAGGCTTGCATGGCATCAATGCGACGTTGCAAGGTACGTTCATCTTCATAGCCATCAGCGATCATCCACTTAAGCAGTGTGATGTTGGATTCGAGGTATTCCTGGATGGGTTCTTTATTCAGCCGCACCGTGCAGCCATTGGCAGAGCGCTCAGCCGAGGCATCAGACAATTCAAAAGCCTGCTCGACTTTGAGATCCGGCAACCCTTCTATTTCCAACACCCGACCGGAGAAAATATTTTTCTTACCCGCCTTTTCTACGGTGAGTAAACCTTTTTGAATGGCCACATAAGGAATGGCATTCACCAGATCACGCAGGGTGACACCCGGTTGCATTTCGCCTTTGAAGCGCACCAGTACCGACTCGGGCATGTCCAGCGGCATCACACCCAATGCAGCACCAAAGGCGACCAGACCGGAACCTGCGGGAAAACTGATGCCCATGGGGAAACGTGTGTGAGAATCACCTCCAGTACCAACGGTATCCGGCAGCACCATGCGATTTAACCACGAGTGAATCACACCATCGCCGGGGCGCAACGACACACCACCCCGAGTCTGAATAAATGCCGGCAGTTCATGTTGCAAGGAAATATCCACCGGCTTCGGGTACGCGGCCGTATGGCAAAAGCTCTGCATGACCAGATCCGCAGAAAAACCGAGACAGGCCAGTTCCTTGAGTTCATCGCGGGTCATGGCACCGGTGGTGTCCTGTGACCCCACGGTGGTCA
>WFQM01000204.1 GCA_015487095.1 Gammaproteobacteria bacterium
GCGCCCGGTACCGCCAAAAGCGCACTGGCACGAAGACTCCACCTTGTTTTTGATCATGGCCAGTATTTCGAACGACTGCTCACCCGGTTTTCCGTACCGGAGGAACTGTTTGGCCCGTTATCCATCAAGGCACTGGAAAATGACCGCTATGAACGCCTGACACAAGCCTACCTTCCCGACGCATCCATTGCTTTTATTGACGAAATTTTTAAAGCCAATAGCGCCATCCTCAATGCACTGCTCACAATACTGAACGAACGTGAATTTGATAACGGCAGTCAACGCATCAAAATTCCCCTGGTCGCGGTCATTGCAGCCAGCAATGAACTGCCCGAAGGTGACGAGCTGGACGCACTGTATGATCGTTTTTTATTACGCTACCACGTTGAACCCATTAGCCCTGAAGGTTTTAAGCAACTATTAACGCTGGAAAACACAGAAATACCAGCCATCGATCCACAATGGAAACTGAGCCACGACGACCTGCAACAAATACAAACGCAATCCGCACAAGTCCTGCTGGATGATGATGTTCAATATCTTTTAAGCCAGTTACGTGAACACTTAACAACACAGAATATTTATGCATCAGACCGTCGCTGGCGGAAACTGGTGAAACTGCTCAAAGTAGCCGCCTGGACAGATGGACGTAATACCGTTGACGTGTGGGACTGCTGGTTATTGCAGCATTGTTTATGGTATTCACCGGAACAACGCACTGACATATTGCAATGGTATGAAAAAAGCCTCGGTGCGGATGCCATTATTAATCCCGCACGCCTCACCCGTCTGGCAGACGCCTGGGAAAATACCCTGAACAATGAACAGGGCAGTCATCGGCAATTAAACGATGAAAATGGTAACCCGTTATATCTCAACACTGAAGGTGAACTGACACTACGCTCAGGCCATCAGGAAGAACTGACGAGAAACGGGGAAGCATTATATCTGGCACCCCCTGACCAGACTGACCGTACCAATAACGGCAAAGGCTATCAGCAAAAAGAACTGGCATCACTCTTCTTTGATGACCACTATCAACAATGTCATATAGACGGAAAATGGGTCTCCCTGGCGCAATACACCGCCGATCCGGAAAACCGTTTAACCCGTGATATTCACTACCCGCCACATGCTGAGCCCATATATTTCAGCCAGACACATGTCGCCGAACGGGTGCAGGAAGTGCAGGTAATCCTCGATGCCATTAAACGCTACGAACACGCCGTGGATAAAAAGTTGTTAACATTAAAAGCTGATATATCACAACGGCTGTGGATAGAAAAAGCCTTTGTTATCCCGGCCCATGAAAATTTGCAACAAAGTCTTCGTGTTGTTCAAGCGTTGGGCGAACGTATCGAAAAACTGCGTAATGGTTTTAGTCAGCTACCGGTGAAATGAGCAAATTAGGTGTTGTACACGCAGAGGTCGCAGAGACGCAAAGGGCGCAGAGAAAAACATAAAATTTTTGAGCTTTTTGCATCTCTGCGATTTTAGTGGGAAAAAATATCGAGTCGGTAACGCAAAGCTCGCAGAGATGCAAAGGTCGCAAAGTTTTCAGTGTTTTTTCTTTGCGTTCTCTGCGCCTCTGCGACCTCTGCGACCTCTGCGTTTACAACACGGGGTTTGTAACAGAGCGATATATTTTCAGAAGTATGGATAACCTATCCCGTCATTCCGGGCTTGTCCCGGAACCCAGTGGTACGGAGTAACGGGTTGAAGTTAATGTAACAGTAGCATTTGCAATTCAGGTATTTAACGTATGTCACAGAATGTGGAAACAAAAAATATCGAGTTGGTAACGCAAAGCCCGCAGAGACGCAAAGGGCGCAAAGTTTCTAGCGTTTTTCTTTGCGTTCTCTGCGCCTCTGCGTTTACAACACCGAGGTTGTAACAGAGTGACACACTTTCGGGTAAACCCTCACTTACTACAATATAACTTTCCATATCCATGAAAGCCTTATGTCTGGAAGAACAATTCCAATTTCTGGATGCACTTCCCGAAACCCTGTTCGACCGGGTAGTGACACTGGCATATGGCAACCTGCAAGAACGGGTTCGTGGTATTCTTTTTTGGCGGGAAAATCTTTTACAAGGTTTTCTTCCGCCGGTTAATGATATTTTCTGGCCGGAGTCGGATATTGCAAAAATTATCCATCAACGTCTTCATGCGATTGATTTATTACCTTTTTGTCGTGATGAAGAAAGCCTGGTTGACCAGATACTGCAAGACATCTGCACAGCTATTGAAAGTGTTTTACAACAGCGGATACATAACACTGAAAGCCTGTTTGACGACATCCTTGCACAACAGCCTCCCCATAATGCTCTCGATTCCCACCGGCCGGAACAAAATACACTTGGCGATAACCAGCCCACAAACACAGAAAATATACCGCCCGAAAATCAGCCTGCAAATATTGAATTTAATATCCTGAATAATATTGCTGAGAATCTTGAACAGCAGTGGATAAAATTACTGTTTCAATGGAAAGAAACCAGCGAAATTTTCAATAGCATGGGAACTCGCCCGGGACGGGGCTGGGACCTTTCCAAAGGCATCCTGACCACAGCAGGCTGGCGTGATTTTATTGCTTACCGAAAATTGATCCGTGACCATCCACAACTCCAAAAAATTATCAGCATCCTTGGACAAAAACAGCAAACAGTCTCAGCATACAAACGATCCCGTATCACATCGAACGAGATGTTAATAACCGAAGAAAAACCGGTAAAAACTGAATCACCCTTATCAACACAAGGCGTGACTCGAAGTGGTGATATTGCCCGTATGCTGCCACAAGAAGCCGCATTCCTCGGTCACCCAAAACTGCACATGCTATGGCACGTACGCCGCGCAGAAAATGCATTACTAAGCTATCAGGTAGAAGGCGTATTGTCAGATCACCAGCCAGACATACCAACACCGGAAAAAAGCCACCGGCATTCATCACCCTCCGGCACAAGAAAAAAAGGCCCCATCATCCTCTGTATCGACACCTCGGGCTCCATGCACGGAGAGCCAGAACGGCTCGCCAAAGCAATTTGTCTGGAAGTTATCCGCCAAGCCATACGTTTGGGGCAACCCTGTTTATTATTTGCATTCAGCGGCCCCGGACAACTGCTGGAGCAGTCGTTATCATTTGACCGCGATGGCCTGCGGCCAATTATTCGTTTTCTGCAACAAACATTCCACGGTGGAACAGATATTCGCGAACCCTTTTCCCGTGCCCTGGAAAAAATCACAGAACATCATTGGCAGCACGCGGATGTTTTATTGGTCAGCGATGGCCGGTTTCCCGTACCGGAACACCTGACAAAAAAACTGGCTGATGCCCAAAAACAGGAAGGCTTGCGTATTTTCGGGATAACTATTGGCCATTGGTCATCCACCGCGATGGAAGCCGTTTGTCAAACGGTATACCGTGTTAACACAAAGGTTTCAGCCTGACGACAGGTTTACTTTTATGGTGACAGGGTTTGTTAACAAAGATATTTTGTTGGGGAATCAGAAATCAGGTTCATTATATTCTTATAAAAATAACAATTTATCCGTGATGCAATAAACCTGACCCCTTAACACTGCCGGGTATCGCAGATGGTAAAAGCAAATACTGATTGTAATTTTACATGGCCATCTCTTGACCCCATAGCCGTCAGATTAAGTCCGACCTGGGTGGATGATAGACAGAAGTGTTCATCATTCTTGTTTCGTTCTATTCACACAGAGTTAAAACCGTAGGGTGGAACAAGCGCAGCGGTTCCACCATGACTTTGCACACACCCAACAAAATTAATTACCTGAAGCAGGGAATCCTGTACCGCACGAATATCATACCCGTCTTCCGCCGGATACTTTTTTACCAATGCATTGGAAGCCTGGTTTGGGTAGAGGCAAAAAGCTGAGAAAAATGGAAACCTCCGGTTCCGATATTTCCGCCGGGCATCATGTTTTGATGGCGACCTTGACCTGATCCATTAATCGTAATTCCTGCATTGTTTTTATCCTGTTAGCTGTATTCATACACAGTGTTATTGAATAACAGGAAAGTGATGGAGTCAAGCAGTACGCCTTGATATTGGGTGGATATTGGTTGAATAGATATTAAATTCCTGTTTTTTCAACAAGTTGCAGAGCCATATTTTTACCTGATATTCCGACGATATCCGGCGCATGCCGCAAAACCCTCTAAAACCATCAATATCACGGCGTACGCCGGATATTTACCC
>WFQM01000205.1 GCA_015487095.1 Gammaproteobacteria bacterium
CGGCTTTACCTTGTGTTTGAGGAGACGGAACAAACAAACTACTCTCCTGATTCTGACCTGGATTATGAATACGCCAACGTCAGTAATGTAATGTACGCAGGTAGGGTGGAACAAGCGTAGCGGTTCCACCAGAGTCTTGTGCATGCCCAAACAAAACTGAACCCGCTCACCAATGAAACAGCTATGCTTCGAGCGACCCTAAGTTAAGCGCACTTGGTCAAATCTGCTGCTTGTAAATGCAAAGACCACAAAGACACAGAGAAAAACACTAAAAACTCTGCACTTCTGCGTGATAGACACTATGTTTTTTGTTTCCACATTATGTGGTACACATTGAACCTTCTACACTTTACTCGCCACGGACACTGGCTGCCCAATGTTTTTTAATCGACAAAAATAAGTATTCGTTTCTAAGGAACGTGCATGGAATAACTTCTGCAACTATGGCGTAGAAATTTTGCTTCGGCTCAAACGATCTCAAGAGGCGCATAGCTGGCCTATGTAACGATTGAGATCGTTTGAGCCGGAGTAAAATGGCAAGCCAGAGTGCAGAAGTTATTTCGTGAACGTTCCTTAACTTAATGACATTGACAGGCATCCGTTATCCCGCTGCCAGCCCCTGAATCCGCACACCCATTGGTGGTATTTCTTCTCCATCGATTCTCACATCAAGCACGACAGGGCCACGGTCTGAAATCAAGTTATCAAAATCCAGATTTTGAAGGTCATCTGAAGATCTGACAATATATCCTTGAGCCCCCATCGCTTTGGCTATCGCACAAAAATCTGTCGGCGGAAGCTCGAACGCAATTGGTTCAGCGTTATTCAATCGCTGCCCATGCTTGACCATACCTAAAGCTTCATCATTCAGGATGACAAAAACAATGGAAAGCCTTTCACCAACAGCAACACTTAATTCCTGTCCATGCATCATAAAGCTGCCATCGCCAGTAATACATACAACAGGGCCATCCTGATAACCTAATGCCGCTCCTACGGACGAACCAATTGCCCAGCCCATTGATGAAAACTCGATACTGCTCCGAAACAACCCGGCATTGATACCACGCCGTCGGACACTGCGTCGATCTGTCGGCTGAAGATAGTGTATAGCCCACGCAACACTGTTTCCCGTATCCGCAAAGAAGCGGGTATTAGATGGGAACAATTGATTTAGCTCATACATTAATCGTTGAGGCTTAATGGGTACTGCATCAGAAAGCATAAGCTTCTGTTCATCAGGTGTCAGCGTTGCATGCAAACCAGAAGGGGCATTGATATTTTCAGGCGCACTTAATACGGGCTTGTTGCTTCTGATCAACTCTAGCAGCTGCTCAAAGATGGCCAGAATATTCCCCCGAACATGTAGCCTTGCCATGGGAGATCGAGTCATATTTTCTTCTGTCGAGTCGATATGAATTAAACGCTTGTTAAGAAGATAATCTTCGCTCCAACCACTACTCGCCCATTCACTCAGATTGGTTTCAATCGCAATGACAATATCCGCATTTTCTTCACTCAGCGCTCTTCGCGCACTATCGTGCCCTGCAAAACCGATAACACCTTTGTAACAACTAAGGTTTGAACCCACCAGCCCCTTTCCATGCGGGGTGGTAACAATGCTTGCATCCAGCAACCCGGCCAGCTCCAGAATAAGGCCAGTGGCTTCTCCACACTCCCCACCCAGCACCAATGCAAATTTATTATTTTTAACAATATTTGAATAAAGTTCACGCAATGCAATTTGATCGCAAGTGGCATTTGCTCTGAGCAGCTTATTGAGGTCAACATGCTCATGAGGCGAGCGCGCCATTGCACGCAAGACATCAATTGGAATGCTGAGATGCACCGGACCTTTTGGAGAATGCATTGCCGTCATTATGGCAGTAACAAGCTTTTGCTCAATCTGGTCGGCATGGGAAACGAGGCTGCTGTAGCGTGTGCAATATTGAAACATACCCACTACATCTATACCTGCATCAGATGATTCCTGAAATGCACCCCGCCCAAACGTTGGCAGGGCTGTTTGCGCGGTTATCACTAATAAAGGAACATGATTCGCATAGGCATTGGCAACACCGGTAATTAAATTGGTTGCTCCCGGGCCCGTTGTTGCACAACAGACCCCGAGCTTTCCGGTCTGCCTTGTGTAACCATCAGCGGCAAAAACAGAACTTGCCTCATGACGGGTAACAATCGGCCGAATTCCATTATTTCGGGCACTTCGGGCAAGTGAGTCGTACAGTGGTTCAATCGCGCCACCGGGTATTCCAAATATATATTCAACGCCTATTTGTTCAAGAAAATATAGAATCAGGTCTGCGCCAGTGAAACCCGTTTTGCTCGATGGTAATAATGTATCTTTATCCATAAAAAATAGTGTAAAAATTTCCAGTTAATGTAGGTATTAGGTTCTTTCACTCTCCTTTAATGACAAGACATTTCCGTATGACCAAGCATATCCAGCAAGCTACTGTTGTGCATCAGTAAATATTTACTATTTAGATACATAGTGTGCAAATAAAACATCACATTCAACAACGCCTATATTTCCACAAACCTTTTGTTTTTTCAATAAATTATAAAGGCTCTTCCCACCAAGATACTATGGTAATACTTAGCTCTTATCACCGATAGTTACATATTCCGCAACCAAACCACTCACAAACAATAGAAACCAACAGTTTAATAAAAACGACACTGACCGGACCACAGGGTTCCCGTGAAGCATTCGTTAAACACAGAGAGCTAAAAGAATGGCTAAGCTTTGTGCTTTTAAATACGTGTATTTATCTGATAGCAGTAGTTGACCAATAGAAAAGTATCAGTTTCGACTAAAAACCTGTAGATTACCACCGCTCTAATTACACCAAAATAATTGACAGCTGGCTGTCAAAGTTTACCCGGTTCAACGAACTCACGAAACACAGAGACCTTTAACACTAACAAATACACACTATTATTCTTTGGGGGGAGCTTGTGGCATCAGCATTGTTGGCTCGCAACTATATTAACCAGATGCACTAATGACATATGCCATTTAACCCAAATCAATCAATGAACGTACTGGCAACACCAAGCTTAGGTTCAGCATGTATGCAATGTCGTCGTATTAACTAAAAAGCAACTAATACAAACCCGACTCGGGAAGCATTAACCCCGTTAGAAATTCAGGAAAGCAAGAACGGTTACAGCGAAAAATATCAGCTCCCCAAACTTTTGCGCCGGCACGAGTAGCAGCACCTGAATCAGCCTATCAACTTTATGTTAGCAAGGAATAATCCAGGAATGAAAATTGAACAAATGCAGTGGACACAATCCGCCGGATGGAATCCTGAAATTCCGGGAAAGTTGGCCGCCGATGCCAATTGGGTACTGGTCTTTGGCTCTACTGAACATCTAAAAAACAAATGGCATATCAGCAATATTCGGAAAGCTTATCCAAACGCGCTTATCAGCGGTTGTTCTACAGCGGGCGAAATTTTTGATGTTACCGTGCTGAACGGCTCTTTATCCGTAACCGCTATCCATTTTGAACATACCCGATTACAAACAACACATGCCAGAGTCAATAATCCACAGGACAGTTTTCGCTGTGGTACAAAACTAGCCCAGACTATTTCTCATCAAGGACTTCGGCACGTTTTCGTGCTATCGGACGGCCTTAATATCAACAGCAATGAACTAATCACCGGGTTGAGCGAGCAACTTCCATCAGGCGTCACTATTACAGGGGGCTTGTCGGGTGATGCGGGTCGTTTCGAGGAAACTCTGGTGTTATGGCAGGACACAGCACAATCCCATGTCGTCACACTGGTCGGTCTATATGGCAAAGAACTCAAAATTGGCTTTAGCTCACTGGGAAACTGGAGTTCCCTTGAGCCTGAGCATACTGGCACACACATCAACAGTAACACACTCTATGAAATGGATGGACAATCTGCACTGGAACTCTATAAATCACATCTAGGCGGGCATGCTGTTCATTTGCCCGCTACAGACACACAATCTTCATTGGACTCTCACCCTGTGGACAATAACACCAGCTTGGCAAAAACCACCCTCACTCCCAATAAAAATGAAAAAAATATGGGCTTTGCTGACAATACATTCGAAAGCAGCCATGCCCACCTGGTAAAGGAAGATATTAACCGGCTTGCGGATGACACAATAACTGCAACCGAAATCAACCCTCCGACTCTCAATACGGCCCCTGCTGAACTCGCCGTTCTTATCAGCTGCGTCAAACGTAAAATGGCGCTCAGGCAAAAAACAAAGAAAGAAGTCGAATGTATCCGGGAAATGCTTGGGCCACACCCCATCCTCACCGGCTTTTATTCCTACGGAGAAATTTCTCCATTTTCTCCCGGTACAAAACGTGAATTGCACAATCAGACCATGACAATCATTATCTTTAGTGAAACCTAGCACACGCCATCAAGGCTATTTTGACAACGCACTCTGCCCGTGGCGTTTGAAAGTCAGGTTTTTAGTGTGCGCCATATTAATTTCAACGAAACCATACAAATGACATAAAGAGGGCGCGCAATGAAATCTCAAACGCTATGGGCATATGCACCAGACCTTTAACTGATGTTTTGTAGCTACTCAGCTTACCTTTGATTTTTAGTATGGTTAAAATTTACAAACTTATGGCAAAATAACCATATTTATGAAAAGGATATAATATTAACTTATCTTTCCCTGTATTCGCTTACTGCAATCTATAAAACTGCTCGATATCCGTATAATCCCTATCCAATCCCTCTATAACCCCTAAATTATCCGCCATTAACGAACTCATTACTCAGAAAAGCATGAATCGCGCAGACAAAATTTATGAGAAAAATCACAAATTAATCCTTATTTATTTAATGCTATTTTTCCGATAAAACAAAAATAACACCTCTGCCAGCTAAAAATCATATAAAACTACGTGGAAAGTTAATCAGTTCCAACTTGAATATCGAGTTTTCCCAGTTGAAAGCTTTCCCAATTCTTTTGAAATTTTTACAATTCAAAACTATTACTGTAAACCTCCCCAAATACTCTTTTTCATTAAATTAAACACTCCCTTTCATTAAATTATAAGAAATGTCAAAATGCGTGCTTTATATCAAACAGGAGCACTTTACTCATGGCCGTAAAAAAGAAAACCAGATCCAGCGTATCAAGCAACAAATCGCTACAATCTGTAGATGATGCCATTTCCACCTTGGCAAACGCAGCAGCTTCAACATCGAAAGCTGTTATCGATATAACCAAAAACAAGAAAAAACTGCTGGCTGAATCCAAACGCCTCGCGAAAAAGCTGGCAACCCTGATGAAAAAGAAAAAAGCAGCCAAGGCCGCTTTGAACAAGGATTCCAGTGCAACCAACCGAAAAGCCCTCAAAACTATCGAGAAAGACATTTCGGTGAATAAAAAAGAAGCAGCCAAAATCACGGCTGAAAAGTCATTGGCTATTGCAGAGCTGTCCACACTTAAGATCGTATCTAAACGTGCGACGGTCTACGCTAAAGCTTTAGCCTCTGCTGACAAAACGCTAAATAAACCAAAAAGAAAGCGGAGAAAGAAAAAAAGAGCTGCAAAAGTAATTTCCTGATCCCGTCCGGAACGATGCACAAGAACCCACCCACGAGGTGGGTTTTTTAATATACCCATAGCATTTGGGATTTAGGTCTGAATGTGCGTCATATTTATTTCATGGCAAGGCGAAATGACGAGTAATAGTCGTTCTATTGCAAGGAATTTCAACGCAGTCATGGAATAAAGAGGGCGTGCAGTCAGGCCTAAATCTCAATCGTTATGGGTATAGATGGACAAAAAAACGGCCTTGTGGAAAGGCCGTTAAACGAAATCATCACCAGAGAGGAAATAATGATGATTCAACTGAGTATTTAGACGCAGACATTTGAATAGTCAAGAAAACAGCCCCATTATTCACTTTTTCTTCTTTGAACCCGCCTGTAATTTTGCTTACACTTTGCCGTATTGCAGACCATCCCCCAACCAGCGTCGCATCAGCGGAGCCACGCTCTCAGGATGCTCTTTCAGTAAAAGTTCAGCACATCGGGCAATACGTGGAATCAACGCTTGATCCCGTTGGAAATCAGCAATACGCAAATTGACCAGCCCCGTTTGCCGGGTACCCAGCAATTCACCCGGGCCACGAATTTCCAGATCCCGCTGTGCCACCACAAAACCATCATTGCTTTCCCGTAAAATCGCCAGACGCGCCCGGGCCGTTTTTGATAACGCCGAACCATAAAGCAACACACAACTGCTTTGCTGTGTCCCCCGGCCCACACGACCACGTAACTGATGTAATTGCGACAATCCCAGGCGCTCCGCATTATCAACAATCATCAACGTAGCATTGGGCACATCGACACCCACCTCAATCACCGTGGTGGCCACTAGCAAATCGATGTCACCTGCTTTAAATACCGCCATCACTTTGGCTTTTTCCGCCGCTTTAAGCCGACCATGCACCAAACCAATACGCAAGTCCGGCAAGGCCATTTGTAAGGCTTCTGCCGTTTCCTGTGCTGCCTGACATTGCAGCTTTTCAGACTCTTCCACCAGTGGACACACCCAGTAAGCCTGTCGGCCACCCTGGCACGCCTTGTGGGTACGTGCCACAACCTCATCACGACGCTGCTCTGAAATCACCACTGTATCCACCGGACTACGACCTGGCGGCAATTCATCAATAACCGACACTTCCAGATCAGCGTAGGCTGTCTGTGCCAGGGTGCGTGGAATCGGAGTCGCGGTCATCACCAGCTGATGCGGATAACTTTCGCCATGCACACCATCACTCGCGCCCTTGTTGCGCAATGACAAACGCTGATGCACACCAAAACGATGCTGCTCATCAATAATCACCAGCCCGAGCTGTCTGAATTCCACTCCCTCCTGAAACAAGGCCTGGGTACCCACAATCACCTGCGCATTGCCATCATTCATCGCTGCCAGGGTGTCTTTGCGCGCCACTCCTTTTGTTTTACCGGAAAGCCAAAATACGGATACATCCAACGCGGATAACCACTGCGTAAAATTGATGCGGTGCTGCTCAGCAAGCAGTTCTGTGGGAGCCATTACCGCCACCTGAAAACCCGCCTCCACCACTTGCAGGGCCGCCATCGCCGCGACAATGGTTTTACCACTGCCCACATCACCCTGCACTAAACGTTGCATTGGGTGCGGCTGATCCAGGTCCAATTTTATTTCATTGACCACTCGTTGCTGAGCTGCGGTTAACTTGAATGGCAAGTTTTTCTGCAAAGCCACTTTTAAACGTCCACTGACACGCATTGCCGCAGCCACTTTTTTTTGTTGCTGGTGACGCAACTGGCGCAAACTGACCTGGTGCGCTAACAATTCCTCAAAAGCGAGGCGCTGCTGCATAGGATGCTCACCCGCCTGTAATTCATGAACATCCGCATTCACAGGTGGATAATGCACATAATGAATGGCCGCTTGCAGAGTGGGCATTTTTTCCCGCTGCAATATTTCTGCGGGCAGAAATTCAGCTAATTGTGCGGCAAATAATGTTGATTCTGCCAACACCGTATTAATCAAAGTACGCAACTTTAATTGGCGCAGGCCTTCTGTGGTCGGATACACGGGAGTCAAACGAGCTTCCTTTTTAATCGGCTCGGCATCGCCCTCCAGCACGCGATATTCCGGATGCACCATTTCCAGTGCGCCACCTGCTGCCCGCACCTCGCCAAAACATTCCACATGGGCTCCACGCGCAAGATTTGCTTGTTGCGGAGCACTAAAATGAAAAAATCGCAAGGTTAAAAAACCGGTCCCATCACTAATCCGTGACAACAACATACGACGGCGGCCATATTTTATTTCAGTGAGCTGCACCTCACCCCGTACGGTAATTTCATCCCCACTGCGCAAACTGCCAAGTACGGCAGTCCGGGTACGGTCCTGATAACGCAGCGGCAAGTGGAATAATAAATCGGCAATGCAATGAATGCCCAGGTTGGCCAGCTTTTGTTGCACACTGGGACCCACTCCTTTCAAGCAGGTCAATGATTGGCTCTGGGGGTTTTCAGATATTGGTGAGGGTTGGTTCAAGGCAGCTTATCCACGGAAGGGACTCGCTGCGATTGTACACGGCCTTTGAGGTTTATGAAAAACGATGAGCCGTCGGCTCATCGTTTTTCCTGAGCGCCCTATTTTATACTGGCAAAAAATGCAGCCAGATCAGCAATATCAGTATCACTCAATTTGGCAGCCATCGTACTCATCATCGGATCTTTACGCTTGCCGTCACGATAATCCTTGATAGCCTTAACCAAATACAATTCTTGTTGTCCCGCCAGGTGCGGATTTGTCGGTATGCTGCTCTTGCCATTTGCACCATGGCAAGCAGCACAGGTGGCACTTTTTGTCTTGCCTGCAACAGCATCACCTGCATGCGCATTAACCAACATCAATCCTGTTGCCAACATTGCTGAACTCAACAAAAGACCTCTAATGGATACGTTCATTTTATCTCTCCTTTTGTTTTCTCTGGTTTTCTAACTGTCTTCAGTTCTGCGATTTACATAAAACGCATTTATCAAGATACATGTCCACCACCTTTCTGCACATCTTCCGGCAATGTATAAAACCACATTTGATAGATTGAAATTGCCCACTGCACAGCAAATGAAATACCCATCAATGCACCACTAACCATTACTACCCATGCGAATGGTGGATAAACCTTAGTGAGATACCAGGAGCCAATATCCAGCACAATTGCCAGAAAAGGCGTCGCTATCAATGCGCATTTGACCCAGACAAGCTTAATGTAAGCATGGCAAAAAATTGAACCCACGATATAAAAAATAAAGGTAATGCCAAATAAGTGGATGTGCGATACACGCACAAGGGTAAAAATATCCATGCCCGTATCCAATTCCGCCATTAACATTATGTCTTCATATTTTTTTAAACTTGCTATGTGAGGATTTGATCCGTTGTGACACACCATGCAGCGTTTTTCGATAATCGGCTCAATACGTGTTGTGTACTCTTCCAGCACCGCCCCTCGACGCACCCAGGCGATGATTTCATCCCGCTCATTCTGTGGCAGCATATTGGCCATGGGCCCCTTTAAGGCTCCCTCAAGGCGGGTATCTGACTTGCTGCCACTGTAGGCAATAATCAAATCATCCACTGACAAATTCGGATTTCCATCCCGGCCTGCATGCGAAGCAAAAATATAGATCATCGCAAACAGGTAACCCACCCCCAGCACAATCAGGGTGCCGGTAAACATCACTCGCATACCAATAGGCAGCATGGAAAAATGGCTACAGTGCTCTTTTATCAACATTCATAAATCTCTCTTGAGCGCTATCATTACGGTAATTATCACCGTTTTTCACTATATTGCCACTGACCCCATAAAACTATATTTAAAATACATGTATAAATCAATATTTTCAATTCTTATTCGACATACCTCAAACCCCAGAAAAAACCAACTACATTTCATGCCTTAATCGTCATGCATTATATGCAACAATTCATACTACCGAGATCCCGTGAGTGAACGCGCCATGTGAGTGCCGTCATTTGCAGGATTTAAGGACTATACTTTCACATCGATAACCGCTGGAGACACCCTGTGTACCAATATCGACCTACCCATCTGACGCTATCCGCTGTCGCTGCCGTATTACTGCTCAGCAGTTGTGACAGCACACCCCCCGCTGCCGAAGTCAGTTTTTCCAAACAAATACAACCCATTCTCACCCAGCATTGTCTGAAATGCCATGATGAAAAGGGTGCGGGCACGGTTGCCAGCGGCTTGAGATTATCGGGCTATGAAGCGTTGTTACAAGGCACCAAATTCGGGCAGGTCATCAAACCCGGAGACAGTCTCTCCAGCACCTTGATTATTTTGGTTGAAGGGCGTGCAAACCCTTCCATTAATATGCCTCATGGCAATCAGCCACCATTGAGTGGTGAGCAAATCCAAACATTGCGTCAGTGGATTGACCAGGGCGCGCGGAATAATTAAGGAACGTGCATGTAATAATTTCTCGGTTTAGCGCCCGGATTTAGTGCGTCTTCGTTCGTTCTGATTGAACAAAAGTGCAGGAATAGTCGTTCTATTTCGAGCTTTTGTGATTGAAGAACGGGCGAAGACGGGCTGAAGCCGGGATGCAAAACCGGAAGTTATTACATGCACGTTCCTAAG
>WFQM01000206.1 GCA_015487095.1 Gammaproteobacteria bacterium
AACGTCTAATGCACTCAATCTCAAGGACTTTTTCGAACATTTTGAACTCACCGTATGGGTGATACGCTTTCATTCAAAATAACCGAAAAAGTCATTGATCTTGAGCACCTTAGCCGCTCTCGCGACGGCTCAACTGATGTGTTAGGTTAAAGGATTTGTATGTCGCAACGTACCCGGAATATCGTACCGCCCCTGCCTGCATCCTGCACTTCCATGGTTGTTAATCTGACAGGTTTCGGCAGCTTCCTGATTGCAGTTATGCTGCTACGTTACTGGCGGCAACCGGATGCCATAACAGCAGCACTGATCGCACTCGCTGCCCTGGCCTTGCCGATGATTCTGCTCGATCTGCTGGGGCAACGCGGCGAACGCCATCGGCGTAATGCCGGTCTCGGCACACCAGCCGCCGCCATCGACTGGCGTCGGGTCGGCATCAAATTACTGGGGTATTATCTGACTCTGGCCATTATTGCCTTGATATACTGGCTGTTTCCCGTCTACCGGGGCAGTTTTTACCAGCCATTCTGGGCAGTACTGGAAATCGTAATGCCGTTATTGCTGCTAATTGCGGTGCCTTATTTCATCTGGCTCGACCGACGTATGCAACGACCGCAGGACGGTTACTGGCAGATGGGTATGCTGGTGCTGGGACGCTGGTCGGCAGTGCATGGGCCATCGCTGAAGCAATATGCCTTGGGCTGGCTGGTGAAAAGTTTTTTTCTGCCATTAATGTTCGTTTTTTTTCAAGGTGGAATCGCTTTTTTACGTGAAGTGGATTTTGATCGTCTGGCGGGTAACGCGTCTTACAGCTTTGATCTTTTTTGGGAACTGTTTTATACCATCGACCTGGTTTTTGTGGTGGTAGGCTATACCCTGACGCTGCGCCTGCTGGACACCCACATCCGCACCACTGAACCTACCCTGTCAGGCTGGCTGGCAGCGCTGATCAACTATGCACCATTTTGGACCCTGATTTATGGTTCCTATCTGGCCTACAATGTGGACCGCGTATCCTGGGGTAACTGGCTGGCAGATTCGCCAGTGTTGTATGTTATGTGGGGTGCCAGCATCCTGTTACTCACCGGGCTGTACGCCTTTTCCTCAGTTGCCTTCGGTCTGCGCTTTTCCAACCTCACGCATCGCGGCATCGTGACCAATGGCCCATACCGTTACAGCAAACATCCGGCTTATGTGGCCAAAAATATCAGCTGGTGGCTTATCACCATCCCGTTTATCGTGGACAGCACCCCGCTGGATGCAATGCGCGACTGCCTGTTGTTGTTAGGGGTGAATCTCATCTATTTCGCACGGGCACGCACCGAGGAACGGCACTTGTCATGGGACCCGGTGTATGTGGAATACGCACTGGCGATGAACCAGCGCAGCGTGTTTCGCAGGTTTGGCCGATGGCTGCCGTTTCTGCGCTACCGCCCGCCGACCCAGCCACTGTTTACCGTGAACTCCGCTGGTGAACCAGTGGCATCGTAACTGATGTTACGCACTCGAAGAATGAATCAATGACTGACGGTTTTTACATGATGTTACAACACGTATTCTGACTAAAGCCTGTGTAGTATCAGAAGCTTTCGAACAATCGCTCCAGTGTATCGGAAGGCTATGTTGTCGTGGTACTGACAAGGGGTGTGTTATAAACGCAGAGGTCGCAAAGACGCAGAGAAAAACACTAAAAACTTTGCGACCTCTGCGTTAAATACCCGGTGATTTTAAAACAGATGTTTTTAGCGCTTGATTCACATTTTATTTACAGCTAGATAAACACCCTTATCCAGCCGTGCAATGCTGCTGACAGATCGTGCAATCAACTGGCTTTCACTTCGTCGAAATCAACAATTACCAGCAAGGCATTGTTATTGTATCAGATGAAAAGGAAAGCTAGGATGCTCTCCCACAGCAAGCTGCGGGACGCAGCCTGCACACAACTCACCCCACTTTGGAAACTTCGCAATGTCCCGAAAAAAAACAATTTTAGTCACCGGTGGTGCCGGTTATATTGGCAGCCATGTAGTACGTCAACTTGGTGAGGCGGGTGAAACCGTTGTGGTACTGGACAATCTCTCCACAGGATTCAAAGAATCCGTGTTATCTGGTGAACTGATTATTGGTGATACCGGTGACCGGGAGCTGGTCTCACAGATATTGAAGGAGCACAACATTGGTTCGGTAATGCACTTCGCGGCCCATACCATCGTCCCGGAGTCTGTCTCCAACCCGTTAAAATATTACGGAAACAATACCTGCAATTCACGCAACCTGCTGGAATGCTGCGCGGCCGCTGGTGTAGAGCATTTCATTTTTTCCTCCACCGCTGCTGTGTACGGTATTCCTGATGTCGATCAAGTCACCGAAGACACACCCACAGCCCCCATTAACGCCTACGGCAGCTCCAAACTGATGACGGAGCAAATGCTCAAAGACCTTTCTTTTGCCACCGACCTGCGCCATGTCGCCCTGCGTTATTTCAACGTTGCAGGCTCCGACCCCGAGGGCCGTATAGGTCAGTCCACCAAAAAAGCCACCCTGCTGGTCAAAGTGGCCTGTGAAACCGCACTGGGCAAGCGGGACAAAATCTGTATTTTCGGCACAGACTACCCCACCCCGGATGGCACCGGTATCCGCGATTACATCCATGTGGAAGACCTCGCCAGCGCGCATCTCGCCGCCCTGGCATACCTGCGCAACGGGGGTGATTCCACCACACTGAACTGCGGTTACGGCCACGGCTACAGTGTGCGCGAGGTACTGGATTCCGTTGAGCGGGTGCATGGCGAATCACTCAACATTGTCGAAGAACCCCGTCGTGCCGGTGACCCACCGCAGCTGATTGCCAAGGTAGAGGCCATTCATACGACTTTGGACTGGAAGGTGAAATACGATGATCTGGATGTGATCGTAAAAACCTCGCTGAATTGGGAGAAGAAACTACTCGACAGAGCTGAGGAATAAACTATCCCGTAACACCGATAATAGGCGCTCAAACAACATCCCCCGGCGCAGGCTGGGGTCCAGGGGATTAGCCCTCTGGGTTCCGGCTTAAAAACATGCCGGAATACCCAAAGAGATCATTCGATCATCCTAAATTAATCAGTTGAGCCGTCGCGAGAGCGGCTAAGGTGCTCAAGATCAATGACTTTTTCGGTTATTTTGAATGAAAGCGTATCACCCATACGGTGAGTTCAAAATGTTCGAAAAAGTC
>WFQM01000207.1 GCA_015487095.1 Gammaproteobacteria bacterium
AACTTGACCTGCACATGCAGCTCCCTGCCCTCGCTGTCCTTTGCTGGCACGATGGGCAAGTCATCAAAATTGGCCGGGGTGTAATGGGCAATCTGGTTGCCTTGACCATCAATGGTCTGATTGAAATAGCCTTGGCGATAAAGCAAACCTACTGCGACAAAGGGCAGTCCGAGATCACTGGCAGCCTTGCAGTGGTCTCCCGCCAGTATGCCCAGCCCTCCCGAATAGATCGGCACACTTTCATGCAAGCCGAATTCGGCACAAAAATAGGCCACCAGATCCTGTTTATCATCCAACAAATTCGACACACTGGGATGGCGGTTTTTTTGGTGATAAATGTCATAAGCGGACAGTACGCGCTCATAATCCTCCATGAAAATACGGTCTTCGGCCACCTGCTCCAACCGTGCCTGAGAAATACGGCGCATGAAAACTTTGGGGCTGTGCCGACATTCCGACCAGAGCGTTGAATCCAGGTGATAAAACAACCCTCGAACCTGACGATCCCAGCTGTACAACAGATCATTCGCTAGTTCGTTGAGACGATTCAGACGCTCTGGAACGTGGGGCTGAACCTCAAGTGAAAAACGTTTTCCTGCCATAAGGTCACCCGTTGGTTGTTGGCCGTAAACCGACCTGTGATTTATACACCATCAATTAGCAGAGTATGGCGCGCGTGACCTATTATAGGAAATCTCACCCGTTCTGGATGGAAAAATTACCGGATCACTTCCACTTAAATCTGAATTAAGCGCTAAAAACATTCAGCCGAATAAAATCATGAGTTTCCACTCGGTGGAACAGGTTGTTCCTCACCCCCGAATCACAACGTCATAAAATCTAACGCAAAGACGCGAAGATGCCGAGAACGCAAAGGATTTAGAGGATAACGAGAAAAAGATGTACTACCCCACCACCACTCGCACTCTTGTTCAAAAATCAAACAAACATAAAAAAAGCACTCCGATTGCTCGTGAGTGCTTAAAAAAACATCAAAATAAAGTGGTAGGCGCGAGTGGATTCGAACCACCGACCCCCACCATGTCAAGGTGGTGCTCTAACCAACTGAGCTACGCGCCTGCGAAGGTCGCACACTTTACCCGAAAGCAGGTGGCAATGACAAGTGCTATCCAAACAGGATTAAGTCGTACTTGCTATACCCATGGCATTTTCCTGGATGTGGGCGATTTCATCACGCACCCGGGCGGCATCTTCAAACTCCAGATCCTGCGCATGCTGGTACATCTTCTTTTCCAGGTGTGCAACGCGCTGTGCCAGTTGTGCGGGCGACATAGCGGCATATTCGGCCATTTCATCGGCCACCCTGGCAAACTCACCTGGCTTGAGGCGGTCGTAGCCTTTGCCACCGCTCTTCCTCCCTTCCATGATGTCCGCAATCTGCTTGCGGATGGTGGTGGGCGTGATGCCGTGCTCTTCGTTATAAGCCTGTTGTTTTATCCGACGCGATTCCGTGATATCGATGGCCTTTTGCATGGAATTGGTAATGCGGTCACCATACAGAATTGCCTTGCCATTGGAATTACGGGCGGCGCGGCCAATGGTCTGGATCAGTGAGCGCTCGGAACGCAGAAAACCTTCCTTGTCGGCATCGAGAATGGTCACCAGCGATACTTCGGGCATATCCAACCCTTCACGCAACAGGTTGATGCCTACCAGCACGTCGAACTCACCCAGGCGCAGATCACGGATAATTTCCATGCGCTCCACGGTCTCAATATCCGAATGCATGTAACGCACCCGTATATCATGATCCCCCAGATAGTCAGTGAGATCTTCGGCCATGCGTTTGGTGAGTGTGGTAACCAGTACACGCTCGTTCACCGCTGTGCGTTTGTGAATTTCCGAGAGCAAGTCGTCCACTTGTGTGGTTGCCGGACGCACTTCAATCACCGGGTCCAGCAGACCGGTGGGCCGTACCACCTGCTCGATAACCGCACCGGAATGTTCAGCTTCGTAAACAGCGGGCGTGGCCGAGACAAAAATGGTTTGCGGCATCATGCCTTCAAACTCGTCGAAGCGCAGCGGCCGATTGTCCAGCGCAGACGGCAGACGAAAACCGTATTGCACCAAGTTTTCTTTGCGTGCGCGATCACCTTTGTACATACCGCCAATCTGCGGCACAGTGACATGGGATTCATCCAGGATCAGCAAGGCTTCTTTGGGCAAATAGTCGATAAGCGTCGGCGGTGGATCACCTGCTTCGCGTCCTGACAAATAGCGCGAATAGTTTTCCACGCCCGAGCAATAACCCAGCTCCAGCATCATTTCGATATCGTATTTGACACGCTGTTCCAGGCGCTGTGCTTCCACCAGTTTGTTTTCTTCATAAAAGTAACCAAGACGGTCCGGCAATTCGAGTTTGATTTGCTCCACGGCATGCAGCACAGTGGCACGTGGCGTGGCATAGTGGGTTTTGGGATGAATGGTCACCCGAGGCACACGTTGCAATACTTCGCCGGTAAGAGGGTCAAAATAGGCGATATTGTCGATTTCATCGTCAAACAATTCCACGCGCACGGCTTCACGATCAGAATCCGCAGGAAAAATATCGATAACATCACCGCGCACCCGGTAGGTGCCCCGGTGCAATTCCACATCGTTACGTTTGTATTGCAACTCAGACAATCGTCGCAGAATGTTGCGCTGATCGATGGTTTCGCCACGCGACAGGTGCAACAACATTTTCATATACGACTTAGGGTCACCCAAGCCGTAAATGGCCGACACCGTCGCAACGATGATCACGTCCTTGCGTTCCAGCAAAGCCTTGGTCGCCGACAAACGCATTTGTTCGATATGTTCGTTCACCGAGGCGTCTTTTTCGATGAAGGTGTCTGAAGAGGGCACGTAGGCTTCAGGCTGATAATAATCGTAATAGGAAACAAAATATTCCACGGCGTTGTGTGGAAAAAATTCTTTCATTTCGCCGTAAAGCTGGGCAGCCAGTGTTTTGTTGGGAGCCATAATCAGCGCCGGACGCTGCACGGACTGAATCACATTGGCGATAGTGAAGGTCTTACCGGAGCCGGTAACACCCAACAGGGTTTGCCCCGCCTCACCCGCTTCAATTCCCTCAATGAGCGATTTAATCGCCGAGGGCTGATCACCAGCGGGTTCAAATTCCGACTCCAGTTCAAATTTTTTTGTCATACTCTTTCGTGCGCCAAGTCCAATCGAGTATATTACCCTAATAACTACTTGTATGCGTTTAACATTTGAGGAATTTCGTTTGAACAACCCATCGTCTGAACAGCTGTCTCGCCGAGTGCAAAACATCAAACCCTCGCCGACATTGGCGATTACCGCACGCGCCAAAGCGCTCAAGGCAGCAGGAGAAGATATCATTGCTCTCGGTGTGGGTGAGCCCGATTTCGACACCCCGGAACATATCAAACAAGCGGCCATTGCGGCCATTAATGCCGGGGATACCAAATACACAGCAGTGGACGGCACCCCGGAATTAAAAGCCGCAGTGGCGCGTAAGTTCGCACGCGACAATCAGCTGACCTATTCCATGGAGCAGATTCTGGTGTCCTGCGGCGGCAAACACAGTTTTTTTAACCTGACTCAGGCGCTGCTTAATGCAGGAGACGAAGTCATCATCCCTGCTCCGTACTGGGTCTCGTATCCGGATATGGTGGCTTTGGCCGAAGGTGTGCCGGTTATCGTTGCAGCGGACATCGAGGCCGGATTCAAAATCACGCCAGCGCAATTATCAGCCGCTATCACACCCAAAACCCGCATGGTAGTCATCAATAGTCCCTCGAACCCAACAGGCGTGAGTTACAGCCAGGACGAACTCAAAGCATTGGGGGCGGTACTGACCCAGCATGAAAACATTATCGTCGTCACTGATGATATCTATGAACACATCAGCCTCACTGGCGAGCCCTTTGCCAATATTGTCACCCTGTGCCCAGCACTGTTTGAGCGCTCGGTGGTACTCAACGGCGTCTCCAAAGCCTATTCCATGACCGGTTGGCGCATCGGCTATGCGGGTGGTCCCGCATGGCTGATCAGCGCCATGAAAAAAATCCAGTCGCAAAGCACTTCCAATCCGGCATCCATCTCACAAGCGGCAGCACTGGCGGCGCTGGAGGGCGATCAGGCCTGCATTCAAAACATGGTCGCCGCCTTCCGTGAGCGCCATGATTACGTGTTGGGTCGCCTCAACGTCATGAAAGGCATCCAGTGTCTGTCGTCGCAAGGCGCATTTTACAGTTTCCCCAATTGTCAGGAAGCCATTACTGCATTGGGTTTAGCTGACGACATGGCCTTCGCTGAGCACCTCATCAGCAAATCCGGTGTGGCACTCATCCCCGGCTCAGCTTTTGGCGCACCGGGTTATGTGCGGCTGTCATTTGCCACCAGTATGGAAAACCTGGCCCGCGCACTGGATCGTATTGAGTCCGTCGTTAATATTTAGGCCAACATGCTGAAAAAAGCGCAGCGTCTATTGACCGGCACCAGACTCGCGGTTAACATACGCCCGCTTGATTTGCTGTTCCCCAGTAGCTCAGTTGGTAGAGCAGCTGACTGTTAATCAGCCTGTCCCTGGTTCGAGTCCGGGCTGGGGAGCCATATTCATATTTCTCGTTACATCATTTTTTTGCGTAAAAAAAACCCCGCTATTATGGGTACGGGGTAGGTATTGGATCGCCAGCTCCTTTTATTATCATTCTTTGTTCCCTCCGACGAACCGAAAACACCGGGTAAGAGGTATACCGGATTTTTTACTCATTGATTCGCATAGCTATACATGCAATGAGCTATGCAATGGGTACAAACTGCAAAAAACCTCCGACAGACCGCGTATTTCTCCTGCCGTGCTGTCATAGTTGTCTGTCTTTCTTATCTTTCTGTAGTACCCTAGCATGTATGCCGTAGGGCAGCATATTTTTCAGTGTTATGGAAAACCTAAGTCCGTTAGCTTTTGCCAGATTAAAGGCCGACACGGAAATGCCGTTTCAATGAATGCGGCTCCCTTGCAACTCAAACTAACTGTTGACCATATACTACAACCTAAATACATTTGCGATGCCCTTTCACAATATCACTTGCTGTTCCTTCTGGCGTGTAGCCTTCGCTGCGTTCAGCTTACTATTTAATCAAGCGATAATAGCTGACATTAACCCGTCGGCAAATCCATACGCAGAAGAATACTCGCCTTACGCCGATGTCGATTTTTGTGATGAAGACGACATTGATGACGATATATTACCGGAAAATGTGATGGAAACGCTGTACGGTAATGCGCGTATGGCTTTTATGTTTGGTCAATACAAGGTTGCTTTCAAGGCCTGGGAACCACTGGCAAATGAGGGTTACGCCAAAGCCCAGGCAGCACTGGCCTGGATGTATCACACCGGCAATGGTGTAAAACGCAATACGACAACAGCCGTTTCATGGTATCGGAAGGCCGCAGATCAGGGTCATGTCATCGCGCAAAATAACCTGGCAGTCATGTACGAAAGTGGCCTGGGTACAAATATCAACCAAAAAGCAGCCGCTTTTTGGTACAGGGAATCCGCTAACTCCGGTTATTCTTTTGCACAATACAATATCGGACGGATGTATGCCGAAGGTCTTGGTGTTAAGCAGAGCAGCGATGAAGCAAAATACTGGTGGCGCATCGCATCACGTCAAGGTGTGCAGAAAGCCACGGAATCACTTGCCTTGCTGGAAAACCGTCCTATTGTTCAAGCAAAAACAGTCAAAACCACCCCAGCCATTGCTCATGCCCCTTACCACAGTAATCCCGTGGCGAAAGGTCTGGCATGGATCGAAGGACAAAAACGGAACCATTACACCATTCAACTCGCACGCAGTAAGGATGCTGCTTCGATACTCAAACTGGCAGCTTCCGAACCCTTGGATCAGGTCATTGTGCAATTCAAATCCAAGGATAAAAAAGGTGAAGAGTGGATCAATCTGATTTATGGCAGTTTTCCCAGCTACCAGGCTGCGGAAAAAACACGCAAAACTCTGCCCACCTCTTTTCGTGAATGGTCACCCTGGCTGCGCCGATTTGGCGAAATTAACGCCATTTTGTTGAAATAATGATCTTTCAACTTTTGCAACATTCCTGTATTCAGTAGAAAAACCAGCTGTAACTAATGACATTGGCATTTTCTATGCTTAACTGTGTGGGGTTAAATATAAAAATGCGTTATTGGGGAACGCTTCAATGCCACAGGATCAAATCGAAAGAC
Organism: Gammaproteobacteria bacterium; assembly: GCA_015487095.1. Taxonomy (GTDB): domain Bacteria; phylum Pseudomonadota; class Gammaproteobacteria; order SZUA-152; family SZUA-152; genus SZUA-152. The sequence goes on from WFQM01000207.1 coordinate 6,234, forward strand.
GAAAAGTAAGTGACCGTCGCAGTGGGAGTGATCGCCGTAGCTGGGAGTGCCAACTGGACTTCCCCTATGTGGATAGTCACGGCACTCTGGTGAGCATAGATCGGCGTCGCATAGTAGAGCGTCGCATCGAGTATGCCGAGTATATTAATGGTGACCGTCGTGGTGGAACTTTGAATCAGCTTGGCAAAGGCAATCAGGAAATGGGCAAAGCCCAATAGACTCCATTACCACTGTTCGCAGAAAACCGGTTGATTAACTGATCGCCTGGATCAAAGCATTAACGCCAACGATAAGTGACTTCAACGATATTTCCGTTACCCATGTATTCAATTTTTTCACAAATAGTGTTCAGCAATTGAATTCCCCGGCCAGAATGCCCTACATTGCTTTCCAACGAAACCTGGTTTTCCTGGTAATCAAACCCGCTTCCAGTATCTTCAACACGTATCGTTAACAAACCACCTTCAGCATTGGGCTGATGTGCGACATAAATTTTGATGCTGCCATCAGCAAGATTTGACAACCGTACTTCGCGCTCCATGTAATATTTTGCAAAACCATCTGCGGTTCCTTTTAAGGTGGAATCAAGATTCAAAATGCCGTGATCCAATGCATTAGTGAATAATTCTGAGAACACAGTGTATAACTGCTGGCGCTGCCCACGGAAACCTTGCATGTCACAAACAGACTGAATTAACAGTGGCAGCGGATCAAAACAACCCAATAGGTCTGCACTAAGCCCCATGGAAAAATCCCACTCGGATGATGGCTGCTCCGCCCGTTTGCTTTGTGCCTTGTCATGAAAAACGGTATCTTCCAGCTGTTGCTGGTTATACCGCAATTCAATCATCGTCATATCATCCTGCTGTGCGCCACCATCCTGAAATTTTATTAATTCACTACGGATTTCGTTAAACAGTTCAGCAGAGTCTGCATTTTTTACAAAAATATCTTCCAGTCGCTGACGACCAAACATCAGGCCGTCGGGGTTTGCTGCTTCGGTTATTCCATCAGAATGAATATAAATGCGATCATCCTGACGTATCTCTATCATTTCAACACGCCGATTAAAACTCTCATCACCTGCAATACCTAACGGCAAATGACGCGGCGACAGGGAACGTGTGATTTCCTGTTCTTTTTCTCCATAAATCACCACGGGGGGTATGCCACCATTCCATACAGAGAGGGTATGGCTGCCGGGATTAAGGTCAATGACACACGCGGCTAAAAACATATCCGTCGGTAAAATCATTTTTAATTTTGTATTAATTTCGGTGACAATTTCAGCAATGGAATAACCTTTTGCCGTCATCCCGTAAAAAACACTGGAAACCGGTAAAGCACCTATCGCCGCAGCAAGACCATGACCGGTAAAATCACCCAGCAATACATGCAGGCCGCCGGATGGTTTGGGGGCAGCCAACAAAATATCACCTGAAAAAAGTGACATGGGTGACAACATGGACTGCACATAGGGCAAACCCAGCGAACCCGTTTCAATAATATTGGCAAACAAGCGTTTAGCCAGTTGTTTTTCACGATCGAAGCGTTTTTGGTGGTTATCCAGTTCATTGCGCTGATACTGCACCGTGTTGTACAACTCACGGATGCGTAACAAAGCACTTATCCGTGCCTGCAACAGGATTCGGTTATACGGCTTGGTAAAAAAATCATCACCACCCGATGCCACACATCTGGCCAGCCCCTCACTATCCGATGTTGCTGTCAGAAAAATAACCGGTATAAAAGCATCAGTGCTCATCGCCTTAATCTGTCGCGTAGCCTCGTAACCGTCCATATTGGGCATTTTGATATCCATCAATACCAAATCAGGATGTTCACGACGGAACACATCAACAGCCTGCACACCATCATCGGCCTGCAAAACACAGTAACCCTGTCTTTCAAGAATAGCCTGTAAAACGAGACGGTTTGGAATATCATCATCCGCAATGAGCACCGTGGGCATTTTACTGCTCAATGGTATGTTTTCAGACATATCGATTGCACTACCAGAAAGGTTCATGACACGAATAATATGTTTGTCGGCAAATAATGCACTGGCACCCGCCAGAGCTGCAATTTCAGTCCATAGTAAACAGACTTTGGAAATTGGCCACCGTCAGAATATTTTTGATATCCGGCGAACAATTGATAATGGAAATATTCGCCGTATTACCACCCAGGTACTCTCGCATCATTAGCAGCATACCCAGTGCTGAGCTGTCCATGTAATTGGCCCCACTCATATCAATGATAAACTGCGTGTTTTCGCCCGGACTGGTATCGTAGTAACAGTCACGAAATTCATTTTGCTCCGCAAAATCAAAACGACCACTAATTTTTATGGTAATGGTGTTGTCATCTGTTGAAACTTCAGATGTAACTGACATTCGTGTTCTCCATTATTGTATACTGATGAGTACTCTCCGGCGTCCACGCCAGATAAAAGGTGATTAGCCTCGAGTCATTCCCGAGGTTCTCCGTATACTATGCTGACCTGCTCGTTCTATCGACTCTTTTTTTTGCAACTTAAACAGGACTCATGCTGAAAAATTGACCAACATCGGCAGCGCATTCCATTGCCCAGCTTTATGTCACCATGACTGGCATGTCTGTCATACAAAAATGAACGTATTACACGACCAAAAAGGCGTAAACGTCCCCGCGTAAAATTAAAGCGGGGACGTTCAAGAGGCTAATCCTTAGTCGCTTCCATCTCAATCGCTAAATTGACAATGTCACCCACGGCCGGTAACGCGAATTTCATACCAAAATCTGAACGTTTCAGCTGGGTAGTGGCATCAAAGCCACAAACCTGTTTTTTATTGATCGGGTGTACGCCACAATTGATGCTGGCGATCGCGAGACTCACCGATTTGGTCACACCCATAATGGTCAAGTCTCCCACCACCGTGGCCCCTTTTCCCTGAAAGGTCACCTTAGTGGATTTAAAAGTAATTTCCGGAAATTCAACCGCATTGAAAAAATCCGGCGAACGCAAGTGGTCATCACGTTTTTTAAAGCCCGTATCGATTGAAGCGGCATCAATCACGATTTCCACCGAACCGGTACCTTTAGCCTGATCCAGCTCGAGTTTGCCCGTGGTTTTGCCAAATCGCCCGTGCAGTGTTGAAAACCCCAGGTGGTCAATGGTGAAGTTTGGGTAAGTATGGGTCGGATCAATGGTATACGATGCTGCCATGCTGCCCATTGGTAATAACAATGCGCTGACAAGTATGACTGTTTTTCTCATGGTCGATCTCCTTGGTTGTAAATCTTAGGTGCTAATATTGAGAATGCAACTTATAGTTACATCTTAGTTTTTTTGTTACAGAAAATTGCCGAGGCAACATTTTCCCACGCCCTAAAAGCTCACCGGCCCTGCGGCCCGCCAAGCCAGCCAAATCGCGGGTAACACGGGAATACTGGCCCACAGGCTGGCTACGATTAATGCCAGCCAACGCTGCTGTGATTTGATCAGCTTGAAGGGTTTGAACAACAGCAACCAGGCGAACAACGGTACCAGCGCCAGACACAGCAGTACCAGTACCGGTAGCTGCGCGTATACCGTTGCAGCTGCGGCAAGCAGCGTCACGGGCACCGCTGCTGCGTACACCGCAAGCATGCCCAGCCTTGCGGGTTTTTCTACACTCCCCAGCAATCCCACAACAATCACCGCACCTGTCGCCGCTGAAACAGCGAAGGCCAACTGACTGTACAGTGCTGATGCGGCGATCAGCGTTGTTGCGCCTGTGCCCATTGCCAATATCAATGCACTGGCAGCCTGTGCGCTGAATACCTGTTTTTGCGCGCGTCCCAGCGCAGCTGCACCATAGGTAATGACGGCGGCATATAACATGACCGGCGCTGCCATCACCCAAATGGCCATACCTTCCTGGCGCTGTACCACAGGCCAGATAATCCACAAGGCTGCCGCAGCCAGTAGTAACGCAGGCAACGTCCGAAGGACACGTTTCAACCTTGCTGATTGCGGCATTACCGCGATGAAATCCAGCAACAGCAATATAAAGGGCAAAACCAAACCGCAAATAATGATCTTGCGTGTGGCTGTCAGTGGCTGCAAGGTCAGTCCCGTGGTCAACAATACCGCGATAAAAAAACCGCCAATAACTGCCAGACCGATCCCGCCAGGTAAAAAACGACGCAGCAGCAGTGCTGACACCAATGCCACAGCAAAGGGGGCGACAGCGGCCTGAACCGCAGGATTCGTGAGTAATTCCTGCATTATTGGCAGATCCATCAAGGTGTCGTGTGACTGCCATCACACCAGGGTTTGTTACCCGTTTTGCCACACCCACAGATGTACACAGTTTCATCCTTTGCAGCAGTATAAATCAGCGGTTCCGCGCCAGGATGCTTCGTATGACTGCCATCGCAAAATGGTGGAGTATTGCTGTGGCCACACTGGCAGATATAAGCCGTTTCGCCTGTTTTTAATGTGTGCTCATAGGGTTCACCACGGGTATACATACTCATATTTGCATCCTCCAGTTGGGTTTTATGTGCAGTCACTCTACACAAAAAAAGCACATAAAAGTGCATAAAATTTTATCTGGTTTATTGTCTGAAAATTGAGCATAATCAAATGCCTGTCAAATAAAAAGTAGAAACATTTGAGCAAATCATTCAGCTTTATTGAATACCTGTAGCAAGTGCCTCAATTCTCTACGAGAACTGGCCGCTAAAGGTTTTGTAATCACACACTAAGCAGCGAGTGATACGTGAACCTATATCTCCACCTTATTTTTATGTACCACCATGCCGCGTAAACCCGGCACCAAATGGCTATACATCGGCCTCGCTATTGCTGTTCTATGCCCTGCGCTGGTGTGGGCTGTGCCACACAACGCTGCACAAGACAGTTTTGTACAGCGCGTGGTCAACTTCAACAGCGCCACACTTGCTGAGCAGCGCACCCGGTTTTTGGCGGCGGAAAAAGCACTGCGCCTACGGCGTGTATCTGAGTTTCACCGTTTATTACCGACACTCACGGATTACCCGCTTTATCCTTACCTGCAATATCAGGACATTAAACAGCATCTGCACAAAACCCCGCCACAAAAAGTCTCAGCATTTCTTGAGCAATACCAGAATTTACCGGTATCAAATTCACTACGCCGCAAATTTTTGCGGCAACTGGCGCGTCAGGAACGCTGGCAACAGTACCTGGATTTTTACACTCCCACAAAAAATGTCCGTTTACAGTGCCATTATCTTTACGCGCTGATCCGCACAGGACAGACTGAAACTGCATACCCAGGCATTAAAAAACTGTGGCTTACCGGTCGCTCACAACCACGTACTTGTGACCGCATATTCAAACACTGGAAGGCGGCCGGCAAACTCACCACCGAGCTGGTATGGCAACGTATGGAGCTGGCGTTGAATAAAGGCCGTCGCACGCTGGCGCATTACCTGCTGCGTTCACTGCCTGCCGAGGATCAGAAACTGGCACGCCTGTGGATCAAACTGCACCGCAAACCACACTTGTTGTCTCGGTATCAACCACAAATTGCCGACAGCACACACTACATGGCACCCCGTTTGTTTATCAATATAGTGAAGCGTTTAGCTCGCCGCGACCCACAGGAAGCGGCAAAAATCTGGTTTTCTCCCACAACACAACACACAGCAACAACCGCCGAACAGTACGATGTGCCACAGCGAATAGCGATTTCCCTGGCACGCAAACAACTGCCGGAGTCTGATGCGTGGTTTTCCATTATTCCTGAGGAATACCTCAGTGATATTGCACGCCAGTGGCGAGTACGCATCGCCCTGCGTCAAGCCCAGTGGCCACAGGTACTCACCGCGCTGGGCGCACTCACTCCCAGGCAACAAGCCAGTGACCGCTGGCAATACTGGCGGGCCCGCGCCCATGAAGAACTGGGCGAAACCGAGACTGCTCTAGCACAGTTTACAGCCCTCGCCCAACGGCGTAGCTACTACGGGTTTTTATCCGCAGATCGTTTGAATCTACCTTATGCCATTGCCGACCGCCCCCACAAAGCCAGCGCAGGCACCCTGTTTGGCATCAGCCAGCAAGCCGCTGTGCAGCGGGCCCGCGAATTTGTGCATTTAGGACGCATGGTGGAGGCTCGCCGCGAGTGGTGGTCAGCAACACGGCACATGAGTAACGACGAGCGAGTCGATGCCGCCAAACTGGCGCAGTATTGGGGCTGGGCTGGGCAATCTATTCTCACCATGGCCAGCACGGATCAACGTGATGACCTCACCCTGCGCTTTCCACTACTGTTTCAGAAACAAATTCTCAATTATTCCGAACGCGAAGATATTAACCCGGCCTGGACCTACGGTGTTGTCCGTCGAGAAAGTGCCTTTGTGCAAGATGCACGCTCCCCTAAAGGAGCTTTAGGGCTCATGCAGCTTATGCCTGCCACAGCCAAGTATATTTCCCGCTCTCTGCCCAAAAAATACCAGGGTAAATCCAAACTCACACAAGCCGACATTAATCTGTCCCTGGGTACCCGTTATCTGCGTAGGATGCTCAAGCGCTTTGGCGGGCAGACCGTGCTCGCCACTGCGGCATACAATGCCGGAGAAAGTCGCATCATGCGTTGGCTGCCGACGGAAACCACACTGGATGCGGAACGCTGGATTGAAAATATCCCGTTCCGGGAAACACGCGAATACGTCACCAGCGTGCTGGCCTTCACTATTATCTATGCAGACCGGTTAGGCTTTGAACAAAAACGCCTGAGCCAGCACATGTCACCTGTACCCACCCGGGAAACCTTGTAGCCTACTGGACCCGATCTTCTGGACCCGATGATATAGACACGCATAAAAAAATGCCCCCTGCAAAAACAGGAGGCATTTTTCCAAAGCTTGGCGGTGCGATATCGCCCTCTGCCGTGAACCATCCAGGCGAAGTGGAAGCCGGTGTGACGCATCAGGATTTCTGGACAAAGCAGAAATACACAACAGCATCAGGTGCCCAGGCTCCATGTTATGCAAGTTGGGTCAATCAGCATATCGAGGGCGACACTCGTTATTGATACTAATGATTATTTCCAACTTAACAAGCATAAAAACAACTTAAAATGCTAAGTGACCAATTCATAAAGGAATTTAGTTTAAAATTATTTCAGGCTTGTTTTTTCGACGTTTTTTCATGGTTTTTTCATGGTTTTTACGGTGTCAGCATATCTTTTACCGTTACAAGCTTGTCCAGAATAACGATAAATTAATATAGCATTTCACTATATTATTAATATTGAGAATACGAGTGTGGATTAAGGGCTAAATCGCTCTGTTTTCAGACGTATGCTGGCTGAGCCTTGGATAATGAAAACCCAACGCAAAGGCGCGAAGACGCAGAGCGCGCAAAGGGTGATGGAGATAACGGGCAAAAGCGATAAGAAGGCCTCAAATACTGTGGATCTCTGCGTTCTCTGCATCTTCGCGCCTTTGCGTCAGATTTTATAACGCTGTAATTCGTCGCCAGGAAACAGCCAGTTCCACCGAATATAAACTAATGATTTCAGCGTTTAATTTACAGATAATATCACTGACATAACCTGATTTGTTTCTCGATACGTTTGGGTGAAACCGGAATGGCTGTTTTCATTGGCTGCGCAAACAGTGACACCCGGTATTCCTCCAGCATCCAGCGTAACCGGATAATTTCAGTGCTGTCTTCCGCCGTTTTTTGCAGGCATGTATATTCCTGTAAAAACGGTTGTAGCAGTTGCAGTTTTTTTTCATCCCCCGCTGGTGAATCTGCCAGCTTGTTCAGTCGCATTGTCAGGGCACGAAAATAACGTGGCATTTCCTGTAACCATAAATACGGTGTGCGCGTTAAAAACCCCGCATAAAGCAAAGCATCCAACTGTGTTCGAATATCCTGGTGACTCTCCTGATGACAACTTCCCTGTATTAATTGAAATTGCTGACGGGCAGATTGATAAGCAATAAGGATTTTCGCCACCAATTTGCAGATTTCATTCGCGGTCGGCATCAATGCTGTTACCTGTTGCATATGAGCGGCAAACCTTTCCTGTTGATGAATGGCATAACCCTTTTCAAAAAAACATTGATCCAGAATTAATTCCAGCAAATCGTTTTGTAAATCCTTAGCCGGGGCAAAAACAGAATAGACAAGACACATCTCGTTTATTTTCGGCATTTGCCGTAATAAATACTTTACCGCTTTTGCATTTTCAAGCATCGCCAAACGTTGCAACCCCTTTGTATGCACACGCATAGCCGTAGCCGGTGCATCGAACAGTTTCACACCCACTGCGACCCCTTTATCCACGATGGCAGGATAAGCCCGATATTGTTGCTCCCCCCGCGTCACCATCACAAACTCAGGCAGATCGCCAAATTGCCATGAAGTAAGGCCATCATCCGGCCATGAAACATCACTTTGTACCTGTGCCATTTCCTTTGCGGCATGCTCACCAAAGCGTGATTGCAATTCAGTGAGTGAACGACTCACGCCTAGACTTTTCTGCTGATGATCAACCACCTCAAAGCGCATTAATAAATGCAGTGGAAGCTGCTCCAGTCGCCAATCTTTGGCAGTCACCACAAGTGTTTTTTCTTTCTTTAGAAAACCGGCTAAATTCTCCAACAAGCTCTGACCATCACCCGCAGCATTTTGCTGTTCAGCAAGATAAACAAGTGCAGATTTCACCGTTTCCGGAACAGGCACCAACTGCTTGCGAAGGCTTTTTGGCAGCCCCTTGAGCAGTGCTGTTATTTTTTCGGCCAGAAAGCCCGGCACCAGATAATCAAACTGTACTTGCCTGAACTGATTTATGGACGCCAGGGAAATAATTGCCGTTACTCCATCATCATCACTGCCAGGGCTAAAGCAATATTTGAGTTGCAGCGGTATATCATTGAAGAGCATTTCTCCCGGGTATTCTGTATCCGGTGAAGCTGATGCAGAGCGAAAAACGTCTTCCCGTGTCAGTCGTAACAGATCGGGGGTTTTCGCATCGGTTTTTTTTCGCCATTGCTCGAACGTAACATGATCACGAACCGATGCAGGCAGTTTTTCATCAAAGAATTGACACAATACCGCATCATCAACCAGTACATCCTGGCGTCGTGTTTTGGACTCCAAAGAACAGGCTTCTTCAATCAATGCCCGGTTGTGCGCGAAAAATGCCGCCTGTGTGCGATAGTTTCCCTCCACTAACGCTTCGCGAATAAAAATACTACGTGCCACTTCGGGATCAATCGGCCCATAATTAACACGACGTGCGCCATGCACTACCAGTCCGTACAACGTCACAGTTTCATCCGCCATGACAATTCCCCGTTTGGGGTTCCAGTGCGGTTCACTGTACGTCCGTTTTACCAGGTGTTGTGCAGCCGCTTCAATCCACTCTGGCTCAATATACGCATTTTGTCGCGCAAACAGACGGCTGGTTTCCACCAGCTCTGCGCTCATCAACCAGTGTGGCGGTTTTTTTGCCAGCCCCGACCCCGGAAATATATGAAATGTTGATTGCCGTGCGCCTAAATATGTCGATATTTTTTTTCGTTTTGCCTGTACTTGACCTTTCTTTTTTTCATCGGCGTTGTCATCCGTATTTTTGACGCCAATATTACCCAGTAACCCCGTGACCAGTGATTGATGAATCGCGGCATATTCCGCCGGACTGGAATTAGTTTTCAACCCCATACCCTTACTTAAGGTTTTTAATTGTTGAAACGTTTCCAGCCACTCACGCATACGGGTATACAACAAAAACTCCTGTTTGCAATATTGACGTAATTTGTTTTGCGTGAGATGTTTTTTACGGTCATTGTATTCACGCCATAAATTCAGCATGGAGATAAAATCAGACTGCTCATCACGCAAGCGTTTATGTTTTTCATCCGCCTGCTGTTGTTTCTCAACAGGTCGTTCACGCGGATCTTGTACACTAAGAACGCTAACGATAATCAGCACTTCTGTCAGACAGTTGTTTTCTTCGGCGGCCAGTATCATGCGACCAAGACGCGGATCAATCGGCAGTTTTGCCAGATGTTTGCCCACAGAGGTCAATTGACGTTTTTCATTGATGGCATTCAGTTCCAGCAACAAACGAAAGCCGTCATTGATAAAACGCTGATCCGGCGGATCAATAAAAGGAAAATCAGCAGGGTCTCCCAAACCCAATTGACGCATTTGTAAAATAACCGCAGCAAGATTGGTGCGCTGGATTTCCGGCTGCGTAAATAAAGGTCGGGCAAGAAAGTCCTCTTCTGAATAAAGCCGGATACAAATGCCATCACTTAACCGGCCACAACGCCCCGCCCGCTGGTTGGCGCTGGATTGCGCGATTTTTTCAACAGGCAGCCGTTGCACTTTGTTGCGATAACTGTAACGGCTGATACGTGCTGTGCCCGGATCAATCACATACCGAATGCCCGGCACCGTAATCGACGTTTCCGCCACATTGGTGGCCAGCACAATACGACGCTGTTTGCCGGGTTTGAACACGCGGTTTTGTTCATTGGCGCTTAAGCGGGAATACAGTGGCAACACTTCGGTATTATGCGGATGATGTTTTCGCAATGCCTCGGCAAGTTCACGGATTTCGCGTTCACCACTGAGAAAAATCAGAATATCTCCCTGCTTTTGTCCATCGAGATGCGCCAGTTCATCCACTGCGGCAAGAATGGCATCGGTGGATTCTATCTCCTCTTCATCTGCATGCTGATAACGAATCTCCACCGGATAATTACGCCCGGACACTTCAATAACCGGTGCATGGTTAAAATGTTGTGAAAAACGCCGGGTATCAATGGTGGCAGAGGTAATAATCACCTTCAGGTCTTTACGTTTGGGCAATAGTTGTTTCAGATAACCCAACAGAAAATCGATATTCAGGCTGCGCTCGTGCGCCTCGTCGATGATCAGCGTATCGTATTGATCCAGAAAACGGTCGCCCTGCAATTCAGCCAGCAAGATACCGTCAGTCATCAGTTTGATGTACGAGGA
>WFQM01000208.1 GCA_015487095.1 Gammaproteobacteria bacterium
GAATGATCTCAACGATGTGGTGGAATACCTCAATGTCGATTTTTACAAATTCGGGAAATAATCAGGCGATAAACCATGCTCACTCTTGCTGAACAAGCCTGTAAACCTTGCGAGGGTGGCGTAAAACCACTGAACAGCAATGATGCACACATCATGCTGGCGCAGTTAAACGGCTGGAACCTTGATGATGACAAGACAATTCAGCAGGACTTTCATTTCAAAAATTATTATCAAACCATGGCTTTCGTCAACGCTGTGGCCTGGATTGCTCATCAGGAAGATCATCATCCAGATATGACGGTGGGTTATAACCACTGCCTGATTCAATACAGCACCCATGCTATTGGCGGGTTATCACAAAATGATTTTATTTGTGCCGCCAAAATCGATGCGTTATTCACCACTCACAACGGTGCCCATGGCCAAGCGTAAACTCACCCGCCGCCAGGAGTGGCGTGCGGAAAAAATCCAGGCCGAACGCCTTGCCCGCTCTCAAAAAAAGAACGCCCGACTTGCTGACGAACTGCAAGGTAGTGAGCTTGGCCCGGAACAACCGGGGCGCGTCATTACCCGCTACGGTGCGCAGGTTGATCTCGAAGACAGTCAACAAAAACTGCACCGCTGTCTGTTGCGCCGAAATCTGCCACCGCTGGTGTGTGGGGACCGCGTGGTCTGGCAGGCCGGGCCCAATAACACTGGCGTGGTGGTGGCCATGGAGCCTCGCCATAGCTTGCTGGAACGCCCGGATGCCGATAACCAGCTCAAGCCCGTTGCTGCCAATATCAATCAGATTTTGGTAGTGGCGGCACCGGAGCCTGCGCTGGATGTAGACCTGATCAATCGTTATTTTGTGGCGGCAGAAATGACCGGAATACCGCCAGTGCTGATCATCAACAAAATTGATCTGCTCAGCGATGCAGCCTTTGTCAAATTAAAAAAGCGTTTTCAGGCCTACGAGGATATTGGTTACAGTGTTATCTATGCCACGACCAAACGTACACATGGACTGGATAATCTGTTGGTATACCTGCGGGATAAAACCAGCATTTTCGTCGGTCAGTCCGGTGTCGGCAAATCTTCGTTGATCCAGGTGTTATTACCCGAAGAGGAGTTGCGTGTTAACACGCTATCTGAAAGTAGTGGCGAAGGACGCCATACCACCACAACCACGCGGCTGTATCATTTTTCTCATGGTGGTGAACTCATTGATTCACCCGGGGTGCGCGCTTTTCGGCTGGGGCATGCCAGCACCGCGCAAATTACTGAGGGCTTTCGGGAGTTTCACCCTTACCTTGGCCAGTGCCGTTTCAGTAACTGCCGCCACGATGTTGAGCCGGATTGCGCCTTGCAGGCGGCAATCAGCGCCGGAACAATATCCAGGGATCGTTTTGCGAGCTACCAGCGTATTATTAACAAGGTAGATTTTTAATCTTAAGGAATGGGTGCGTAATAACTTCCCGGTTTAGCGCTCAGATTTAATTCGTATTTGTGCGTTCTCATTGAGCAAAACCTCGAAATTGAAGAACGGACGAAAACGGGCTGAAGATGGGATGTAAAACCGGGAAGTTATTACGTGCCCATTCCTGAGTGGTAACAGCCGCCCACATGACAAATTCCAAAAAAATGCGGCGTCCACTACACCAAACCCTTATAACAACGCTATACTTGTGTTTCCTGACAGCTTGTGAAAAAGATCACATGCTACTAAGGATGACGCGGGTATAGTTCGCAGCCGTAATCAAATAAAGTATGGAGCAGTAAACATGCTGGAAACCAAACATCCGAACTGGAAGTGCATTATCACAGTAATGACAACACTGGCTCTGCCCTCTGCGACCTGGGCCGGTGGTGATATCAACAGAGTCGGCGATCTCAGTCAAAGCCTGTTCAAAGACCTGACCTCCGACCTTGGTGCCGCGCTCAGCTATAAAGCCATTCGGCCCGCAGAGCCTCTGGGCAGTCTGGGTTTTGATATCGGCTTTGAAGTAAGCAGCACATCTCTGGAAAGTTCAGCATTGGAAACTGCCACCAACGGCGAGGCAACTTCCAGCCAGTTACTGGTGCCCAAACTACATGTCAGCAAGGGTCTGCCCTTCGGTTTTGATGTCGGCGCATTTTACACGTCGGTGCCTTCCAGCAATATCGGGCTGATCGGTGGTGAACTCAGCTACGCCTTACTCGAAGGTGGCATGCTCATCCCCGCTGTTTCTATTCGCGGCACCTTTTCACGGCTGACCGGTGTGGATCAGCTGGACTTGAGCACCCGGGGACTGGAGCTGTCCGTCTCCAAGGGGTTTGCCTTTTTTACACCCTATGCCGGTGTCGGTCAGGTGTGGATTAACAGCGAAACCAATGTCGGGCTGGAAGACGAGAGTCTCACGAGAAACAAATATTTTCTCGGTATTAACTTCAACCTGGGGCTGGTTAATTTTGCTGCTGAAACCGAGCAGACAGGTGATAACAAGTCTACCAGTGCCAAAATCGGTGTGCGTTTTTAGTCTGGATACTTTTTTCTACGCTTTAGGGTCACTCGAACAATAACTGTCTCATTGGTGAGCGGGTTCGGTTTTTTTGAGCCTGCACAAGGTTCTGGTGGAACCGCTACGCTTGTTCCACCCTACCTGCGTACATCGGTGCCATAGACGTTCGCAGTAGATTCAACTGATGTGTTAGGTTTATATCCTGAGAGTCAGTAACGACAAAACTTTCAAGCAAAAACATCGATACCTGCAAGTACGCTAATCAATTCAAATCGCTGTTCCTGCGTAGCCACGTTGCTATATTCCATGACTGCACGTTGTGCCACAGCTTCGTTACCCAGCCTGCCTGTCTGCACATTGCCCTGTAAACCATCAAACCCTTCACGCTGCCGGGCCAGCACCAATGCGCCCGCAGCATCGGCATTGTTTGCCGCATTAGTTAAAGTATTAGCGGGCGCAACAGGTGGGGCAATCTGCTGCAATGCACGCACATTGGCCACCGAAGACACATCAACATGTGGTTCAACCGGCTTACGTGCTACCGATGCCCCTGGAGCGGAAATAAACCCTGTATTGGCGGAAGAAATCTGCATTTGTACCGTTCATCCCTGACGGGTGTAATTTAGAGAAAGAGTCGCGTTACAACACGGCTTTGTCAAGATGCCGTGCCTTATTTAAGCCCAGGGCACGCGACAGGTTTTTTGCATCGAGTAAGTCTGCATCACGGAAATTGGCACCACGCACATCGGCACCATTAAAATCGACGCCTCTGAGGTTGGCACCGATCAGGCTGGCCGCTACCAGCCTGGCTCTGACCAGTACACTTTTCAGTAAAATCGCTTCATTCAATTTGGCGTCACTGAAATTTGAGCCGGTAAAATCTCCCCGGGTAAGCACCGCTCCACGCATGTCCGACCAGGCAAAACTGGAATTAACAGCGCTCACACTCAATAAATTGGCCTCGCGCAGATCAACGCCTGTCAGGTTGGCCTCGCTAAGATTAGCCCCTCGCAACAAGGCTTTTTTCAGGTTAGCTTCCTGCATGCGGGCACCAAATAAATTAGCGCCACGCAGGTCGCAACCTTCCAGGCTGGCATCCATAAAATTGACACTGGTCAACAGAGCTTCGCTGAGAATCGCTGAATCCAGGTTGGCCCGTTCCAGGTTGGCCGAGCCCAGGTCTGCTGCGCGCAGGTTGATACCACTCAAATCTGTCCCTTCCAGATTCGCTTCACGCAAAATACTGTTACTCAGGTCTGAGCCTTGAAAATTAACTTCGCGCAAATCCAGGCCGCTAAGGTCAGTGGCTCCCAGATACACATTCACGAACTGTGCGTCATACAAAACCGCATCTTTCAATTTAATGCCCTGCAATAGCGAACGATTAAATATCGCGCCTTGCAGGTTGGCACCGGACAAGTCTGCACCATTAAGGTTGGCCCCGGTAAAGTCCACTCCGGTGAGGTTGGCACCACGGAAATCTGCCTGTCGCAGATCGACTTCTACCATGGTTGCCCCGGTTAAATCGGCTTTATCAAAACGTACCCGCTGGAGACGGGCATTACGGAAATCAGTTCTGGCCAGATAGGCCTGGGTAAATATGGCGGCTTGGAAATTAAAATTACGCAGTTCAAGACCGGCAAGATTTTTACCTGCAAAGGTAATCACTTTGTTTTTATCCCGCCCGGCAAGCATGCGCACCAATTCCAGCTTGGACATGGGCTTGGCGAACGCCGCAGCATTGTCCTTGGTGGGCGCACCGCCGCAACTCGCTAAAACAATAAGCAACAATGAAACCACCAGCAGCAGAATATGAGTTCGGTACGTCTTTACAGCCATTGAGTTTTCCGTATTTTGTGATGTTTCAAGCTATTACCTGAAACCCGAGCACATGCAAAAAACCTTGCTCTTCAGTGCGATAATATCGCATTTGTACAAAATGCTCTAAGTCTATCGGACTTTTTTCCAGGTAACTTTATCGCGCAAATACACAGGGCGAGCTTGATCAGCACTTACCCCCTGCCCAGCTTCGTAACCCGCTATTCCGAGCAGCGCCACATCACGGGCATGCGGAAAACCCGTGCCATCCCACGATGTCAGCTGCCCTGCGCAACGTGCCGATAATATAGCGTCATAAGCCGCCCAGCCTGCTCCTGCCCCCTGCCAGTCATTGCCCGGGGGGCATGGCACATCATCAGGGGGCGAAACACATTCTTCATCAACCCGTTCCATCAGGCCTGCCGCATTGCGCTGGTAGGCTCCCCAGTAGACTTCATTCATGCGCGCATCCAGCGCGGCCAGCACCCGGTCCCCTTCTTGACCCTGTGCTAACGCTGCCAGCGTCGAAACCGGCACCACCGGCAAATCCGCTGCAAAAGCAATGCCTTGTGTCACACCCACGGCAATGCGCACGCCGGTAAATGCACCGGGGCCACAGCCGAAAGCCATCACATCCACTTGCGAAATGCTGATACCCGCCTCGGCCATGAGTGCATCAATCATCGGCAGAATGAGTTCAGTATGGGCGCGTGGCGCAATTTCAAAACGCTCGCACAGTTCACCGTCAATGGACAGTGCCGCCGAGCAGGCGTCGGTGGCGGTTTCAATGGACAGCAGTTTCACGAGTTTATCCTTCCCTGTTTTTGCTCACTTGCAAAAAATTTCTGCACATCCGTCACATCCCGACTTACCGGCATGGGCGGCAGACTGTTACGAAAAATACGCCCATAACCCTTACCAAACAGACGCGGATCACAAATCATCAACACGCCACGATCATGCACATCACGAATCAACCTCCCCACCCCCTGCTTAAGCGTAATAGCCGCCTGTGGCACCTGATAATCAAAAAACGGATTCAAACCCTGCGTGCGCATGGCCTCCAGTCGCGCCTGCATCACGGGATCACCCGGTGAGCTGAACGGCAGTTTATCGATAATCACGCAGGAAAGTGCCTCGCCACGCACGTCCACGCCTTCCCAAAAACTGCTGGTGCCCACCAATATGGCATTGCCCAGTTCACGAAAGCGATCCAGTAACTCGCCACGCGGCAGGCTGCCTTGTACTAACAGCGGGTAGTTGATAGTGCCTTCCAGTTCTCGGGCGACAATATTTAGCGCGCGGTAACTGGTCAGCAAGAAAAAGGTACGACCACCACTGGCTTCGATCACGGGTCGTGCGGCATCGATCACCATTGCGGTGTAGTCCGGGGTATTGGGTGCTGGCAACGCAGTAGGCACATACAGCAATGCTTGTCTGGCAAAATCGAAAGGGCTGTCCCAGCGCCGGGCATGGGCATCTTCGATACCTAATTCACGGGAAAAATGTGTGAAATCATCGCCCACCGCCAGTGTCGCTGAGGTAAATATCCATGCACTTTTATGCTTGTCAACATGACCGCGAAAAGTCTCACTGATTTCCAGCGGCGTCATGTGTAGCGCAAAACCACGCGAATACGTCTCGAACCACTGGATGACACCCTGCTCGTCACTACCGCCACTCACGAACTGGCCCAAGCGGGCTTTCAGGTCCAGACAGCGTCGCCAGCTGCGCTCCAGCCCTTTACCCCGCTCGGCCAGTGGTTCCAGGTCTGATTCCAGACACACTAGCGATTCCATCAAATCTTCAGTGGCTGTGGCCAGTGCCACATTGTCATCCATGGAGGCCCAGGGCGCACGTTTTGTATCATTACCCAGGGCTAAGCGAAAATCCCTCACTGCTTTTTCCAGACGAGTAATACTGGCTTGTACCGCATCTGCATCCCGCGCTTCGGTAAGCACATCAACAAGTGCATCACGCGCCAGTTCGTTAAGCTGTCGCGCACTGAGATTGCTGCCAAAAAAGGTGCTGGCCACATCGGGTAGCTGGTGGGCCTCATCGAAAATGAAGGCATTAATACCGGGCAACAACTCACCAAACCCCTCGTCACGCAACGCCAGATCCGCAAAAAACA
>WFQM01000209.1 GCA_015487095.1 Gammaproteobacteria bacterium
GTTCATCAATGACCCCCGTCAGAATTCCTGCCAATTGTTCAAAATTATCAAGACCATCCACCCAGTCGCTGCCATTCAACCCCGGGTAATGCGGCACAATAATTTTGTATTGTTTACTCAGTTCCTGTAACTGGCGAATCCAGATAATCGCACTGGAGTTAAAAGGAGGCAGCAAGATTACCGTCGGACCTTCACCACAGACCATACATTCAATATTGGCTCCGTTCACCGATACATTTTCAGTTGTTACCTTATGCCTCACTTTGGTGCTGTTATGGTAGGCATCGACATATCGTTTGATCGGCGCCAGTGTTTCGCCAAATTCCAGTGCGCCAATATTGCCAACATCCTCTTCTTCAACGGTGGACGGGGTGTTGGCAGGCAATGGTTCTGGCGTAACCGACCCATTGACGGGTTCCAGGCTATCCAGATGTGAGCTGAGCAGGATGCTGGTATTGAATTCAAAAAGAGCGAACATATCCAGTTTTGGATAAATCTTGCTAAGTTCAGTGTGAATGCGGGTCCCCATGATGGAGTCAATGCCCAGGTCACCAAAAAGTGTTTTATCGGTATAAACTTCAGGGAGTGCGCCCAAAACCTGTTTTAAGGTGTCACGTACCAGTGTCAAGGTATCCGGGTTTGAAGTACCTGATGCTGCAATATCCGGATTCAGGGTTTCCTGATTGGGGGTAGTGTCAGTAACAGGTGTATCTGCCGCATAATTTATACCTTCTGCCACAGGGCTGACGATATCCGGCCGAAAAATATAACCGGGTAAATAGGTACGTTTGGCTTCGAGATCCTGCTGAAATCCTTTCACTTTGCCAACAACCCAGTTTTTCGCCACAGCCAGAAGTTCCGTGATACTCACTCCCGTTCCCATCAGCTCGCTATAGCCGGTTTCTTTTTCTTCGCCCAACACCATGGTGGAGTCAACATTCCCATCCAGGTAAAGCTTGAGACGCGCTAATAATACCTCCATGGAATCATCGCAAATCAGTGCAAAACGGTAGCGGCCGGCAGACCGCCCATATTGTAATGTTGCCGCAATATTGCGCACGTTAAGCACAGAATTTAACAACGCCTGTTCTGCACGAATATAGTGATAAGTAACCCGCACCATATCAACAAGCTGTTCAGGTGTGGCAGCACTGAATGGAATAATGTATTTAAAGCCTGATTCACGATCAGGTTTCGATGCCTGAAACGATTCCGGTGCCTGCTCCACTATCAAATGTACATTGGTGCCACCAGCACCAAAAGAACTGATACCGGCCCGGCGCACAGGTTGTGATTCGCTGACCGGCCAGGGAGCCAGTTCTCTTTGTACCTTGAAAGGAATACGCGAAAAATCGATATTGGGATTCAGGTTTTCATGATGCATCACATTGGGAAAATACTGCTGGCTCTTTAACTGGAGCACTACTTTTGTGATTTGGGCAATACCGGCCGCTGCTTCCAGGTGACCAATATTCGATTTTAATGAGGATATGGGACAGCCTTCCGGTGGCATATTTTTACCAAAAGCTTCAGACAGTGCCGACATTTCGATGGGATCGCCCAATGAGGTACCCGTGCCATGGCATTCCACAAACGAAATGCTTTGCGGCGATACCTGCGCAACCTCAAGCGCCTTGCGAACAGTGTCGCGTTGCGCATCAGGATTTGGCACTGTGAACCCTTGAGTACGACCATCGTTACCGGCTGCGACACCTTTGATGACAGCCAGTATGTTATCGCCGTCATTTTCGGCAGATTCAAGAGACTTCAACAAAATCATACCAACACCTTCACTGGGCACATAACCAGTCCCTCCTTCCGCAAAAGCACGGCAACGACCATCCTGACTCAGGGCATTTTTATCTGCCAGAAATTCGTACTTGCTACGATGTAAATTGAGATTAACACCACCTGCCAGTGCCATTTCGCATAAGCCGAAACGAATGGCATTATAAGCATCGGCTATCGCATAAAGTGATGATGAGCAGGCACAATCAATCGCAACTGATGGCCCGGTCAAATTGAAAAAATATGAAAGCCGGTTGGCGTAGGCGAATATTTGTGAACTGTACGGTAAGGCATCACCTTTCTGTTGATTGGACTCGGCAACAAGTTCACTATATTCGTGGAAGGATGCTCCAATATAAACACCGATATTACCGCCCTTGTTCTCTACCCATTGCAAAGGGTTATAACCGGCACTCTCGAAACACCGCCAGGTTTCCTGCAATAACAGGCGTTCCTCCGGATGAGCCATCAAAGCATCCCGAAAACTCATATTAAATCGCCCATAATCAAAATTCATGGGTTGGGAAAGAAATCCACCCCAGCGTAATTCATCGCCGGCAGCACCATGTGTGTCAGGCACCACATCAATGCAATCACGTCCTTCTGCCAGTAATTCTGCGAACTGTAGTACATTCTCGGCCTGGGGATAGCGGCCTGACAAACCGATAATGGCGACATCATTGCTGGATGACCGTGGTGTCTCCTTGTGTGTTTTGTCAGGCCGTCCAGCGGAAACCTTCACGACAGAGGGTTGCTCCTTGATGAGATTAAGGCTCAGCTTGGGAATACGGGTACTAATACGTGCGGCAGCATCACGAATGGAACGTGCCGAATAAAATATCACCGGGTCTCGAAAGCCGAGCAAGGGCTCCAGGCGGGCAGTCAGCTCGGTGATAAAAACAGAGTTCAATCCCAGCTCGGTGATATTGGCGTCAGGGTCCAGGCTCTTCAGGGGAACCTCACTGATTTCCGACAAATACCGACACAATATTTCAACAATTTCCTCCTGTTTAGGCGTCTCTTTTTCTGCAACGAGCAGTACATCTGAAATCTGCTCGATACTCATTCCCTTTCCAACAGCATCTTCTGCCCTTCGCTGTTCACTCACAATACGTAAAGGTATATGCTCGTCATACCGGTATGCGCCAGTATCTTCATGGCATTCCTTCATTGCCATTTCTTTCTCCAGACAGGATTTCTGCACATTAAAGATACCGGAACTACCTGCCTGCTTTGCCGAAGATTCTGATGGCGACTGGAATAAAGGCTTGGCGGACAAAGCAGGCAGCGGGAAATGTTGTGCGGCAAAAGGATAACCCGGCAGAGGTAATCGTCCAGGATTGGATTCATAGAATGTGGACCAATCGATATTCTCACCACTGACCCAGGCTGCCGCCAGTCGATCCAGTCTCCCGTTGGCAATCCAGCGCTGGGTGAGCAGGCTTATTTCCTCTTCCTCCAGAAGGGCTGGGGCATTACCGCACACACCCTGAAAAAAATTGTCCAGCGTATTACCGGAATCAAACGCAAGCATTTGTTCTGTTAATACTTTAAGGTCAGTTGCCACAAAAGCAACCCGGTGAGCCATAGGCATCCGCCCCAATTGCAAGGTAAAAGCCAGACGCTGCAAATCATCTTCGTGCAGTTTTGGTAAATGATTGATCAATTCATTAACACGCGCCCCAAGCTGCTCAGCGGTTTGTGCGGATAACACAATGCAATACGATTCATGACGTATCTGCGCGGGTTTTTCACTGTCCGTGCTTTTACCCGTCAAGTACTCTTCAACAATCACATGCGCATTTACACCACCGAATCCAAAAGCGCTGACACCGGCACAGCGAGGCATATCGAGAGCGGTCTCCCAGCCTGTGGGCTGGGTAACAAAGTGAAATGGGGTTCCTTTAAGGTCAATACCGGAATTCTGATCGTTCAGATGCAAAGTGGCGGGCAACGTTTTGTGCTGTAGTGCAAGAACCACCTTTAATAGACTGGCCATACCGGCAGCCGCCCCGGAATGTCCGATATTGCTCTTGACCGAGCCAAGACCACAATGCGCTATCTCAGGGGAATCCAGTTTTTTCTGTTGATACAACGCAGAAAATGTTTTTTTCAATGCATCAACTTCCACTGGATCACTTAACGTGCAACCCGCACCATGCGCTTCGATATAGCCGATTGTACGCGGATCTATATCTGCTTTTTTATAGATATCCAGCAACAGTCCCATTTGGGCATCAGGGCTTGGTGTGGTCAATGATTGACTGTTACCGGTGTGATTGACACTGCTGCCCCGGATTACTGCATGAATATGGTCACCATTACGCTCCGCCTCAGCAAGCGGTTTAAGATACAGAGTACCGAACCCTTCAGCACGCACATAACCGTTGGCATTTTCATCAAATGCTTTACAACGACCATCCGGGGATAACAGACCGGCACGACTGAATGATGTATGACAAGTCGGCATCAGCAGTGCATTAACACCACCAACGATAGCCGCATCGCAGCGCCCGTTGTGAATTGCTTGCAAGGCATGATCCACGGCCACCAAAGAACTGGAGCATGCCGTGTCCACGGGTTCACTGGGACCCCGCAGATCAAAAAAACAGGAAATACGGTTGGCCAGCATGGAAAAAGTATTACCCGTGGATGTGTACTCCAGTACATCGGTGTCACTCATGCTCAAACGTTCGGCATAATCATGATTTGTCACACCAACAAATACACCGGTACGTGATCCCGCAATATCACAGGGTCGAATACCGGCATTCTCCAGGCAATTCCAGACCGACTCCAGCCACTTACGCTGCTGTGGGTCCATCAGGGCGGCTTCGTGTGGTGAAATATTAAAAAAGTCTGCATCAAAATGTTCAATGCCATCAATAAAACCGCCCCAGCGTGTGGCTGCTTCATTTTGTGCATCATTGGTATAATCACGCCAGTCCCAGCGCTCAACGGGAATTTCAGTGATAACATTCCGTTCTTCCATCAGGTTTTTCCAAAAGGCTTCAAGATCAGGCGCGCCGGGAAACTGACCGCTTATTCCAACGATGGCAATAGCAGAATTGGTACAGCCTGTTGCTTTTTTTACGGTTTTAATTGGCGCAGACACTGATTTTTCCTCTGAAAGATAGAACAGGAATAAAGGGGGTTAACTATCGACACTCATTTTTTTCTCACTAACCGGTTGCACATCTGCAAGATCAAAATAACCTTTATAACCCTGCATATAAATTGTGGCTTTCCGGTCAAATAACAGTATTGCCTGTGTGCGTGTTTTTAATATCTCACCATGGTTTTTGCAGGACACGCTGGTCCCGACCGGCCAGTCATTATTCCAGGCAGTCACTGTTTTTTTCGCATCTTCAATGGCAGGTTTATTATCGCTGGAAAGGTTGACTTCAGTGCTTTCTATATCAATCGCCGTATCAATGACTTTATCTGCTGTTCTGGTGTGTGCCTGTATTTTTTCAATAAGTGCTGTCAGTACATGACCAGCACCCAATTCCTTGAACTCTGTCACTCCCAGTTTCATCATATGGCGAATACTCTCTGACCATTTAACGGAATGGGTAATCTGATCCACCAGATTTTCTTTTATTTCTTCCTGCGTATATGGCTGCGCCTGTACATTTGAAATAACATCTATCTCCAGAGGAGAGAATGTAAACTGATGAATATATTTTTTAAATTCAGTGGCGGCTGGTTTCATATAATGAGAATGGAAAGCACCATTGGCATTTAACGGAATGAATTTTATATTACCTTCACTGAATATGGATTGCGCTCTGGCGATATCCTCCTCCAGCCCGGAAATAACCGTTTGGTCATGCAAATTATAGTTAGCAACATCTACCGTCGATAAATCGTTATTTTTGAGTAACCATTCAATTTCATTTTCTGTTGATCCCAGAATGGCAGCCATTGCACCTTTCGGTGCCTGGCTCATCAGCTCGCCTCTTTTTTTGACCATTTTTAGTCCATCTTTAAAACTGATGGCACCTGATGCCTGAAGCGCGTTATATTCCCCAAGACTGTGACCAGCCAGACACCCAGGAAGATGTTTTGTTTTTTTAATTTCTTCCTGATAAGACAGCGCATTAACGACATACAATGCAGGCTGCGTATATTCTGTAAAACCCAATTTTCGTTCGGGATCATCAAGGCACAATTCGGCAATGGAATATCCCAATACGGTGTCTGCCTGTTGAACCATATCGCCATACTGCTCAAAGAGCCCCTTACCCATTCCCTTATATTGAGATCCCTGCCCGGGAAATACATAAGCCTTCATGTTCCATCTCCTTTAATTTATGACGAAAATAAAATTTATAAGCATCATATTTTCCATTAATGCCCAAATAATTCAGTAATTTTTTCCTTTACCTCAGTCAGCTGGAATGTTTTTTGGTGCATCACTACCTCCTGCTCAATGAATTCAGGAAGCTCCTTACGCAAGGAAGAAACCAAATGATTTTTTAATATAATTAATGAATCCCTCGGTTTTTCAGCCAGTCCGGAAGCCAGCTGAAGTGCGGTTTCCAGAACCTCTTTTCTGGGCACAACAGGAAATGGGATGCCACGATTTTTAAGCTCTTCACCACGATATCGTGCGGCATTCATTAACATTTCATTCGCCAGACTAAAACCCAGCTTTTTGGGTAATATATAGGTAGCTCCCATACCCGGCGTAAAACCATATTTCATGAAATTCGTGGTATAAATACTCTCACGGCTTAAAATCACAAAATCACAAAATAATCCCATGACAAATCCACCACCAATGCCATGGCCCTGCATCGCAGCAATAACAGGCACCTGACATTCCAAAGCAAGAGAAAAAATACCAATATCGGTAAACTTCATATTTCCTGCCTGCAACGTCAACAGCTCCTCCTGTGTCCCGCCTGAAGAAAAATAGCTGTCATACCCTGTCAAAATCACCACTTTAATGGTTTTATTTTTGCGAATGGATTCAAAAGCCGAGATAAGCCCGGAAATCAATTCCTTTGAAAACGTATTTTTATGCAACCTGTCCTGCATGGTCACCTGAACAATATGCGGCACAATTTCACGTAACTCAACGACGGATTTTTCCAAGGTCTGCCTCCAGTGCATGACTATATTTGACGTTATATTTAATGAGAAAAACGTTACATATCCCAGGGAAACTTGCCTGTTTTCACATAACGACAGATCTTTTCCCGGTTATCAGCATCTGAAAACATTTCGCTGTTTGCCTGGATTGCCGGCTGCTTCGACTGAACAACAGAATCATTTAAAGAAAGCATATAGGCTTTGTATTTCGTGATGGCGGGTTTTGAAATACGCCGAAGCCGAAGCAAATGTTTCCGTAACAAGGAGACACTGTCTGCATCACAGGCATCAACCAATCCCCAGGAAAGTGCCTGTTGTGCAGATATTGGTTTATTAAGCAGCGTCATATAATTTGCCTTGTTATGTCCAATACGACGAATCAAAAATGGTAATACACAGGCGGGGAATAAGCCGAATAACAATTCCGACAAGCTGAATGAAGCCGTTTCATCTGCAAGCACAATGTCGCACGCGGAAACAAAACCAACACCTCCTGCGTTAGTTTTTCCCCGCACATGCGCAATGGTAATGTACGGCCCTGTCGCCAGCTCAGTCCAAAGGTCATATAACGGTTCCGGGTCTTGCGCTTCCTTATTGTTTGTTCCCGCTGTCATGCTCTTTTCAATATCCTGAAAGTCTGCCCCAAAGCAAAAAACCTCCGGCAAACCTTCCAGCACAATGATGCTGCAAGTCTGGCCATATAATTCAAGCGCATGCTGACACTCACGAACCAGTTGGTCATTGATGGTATTGCCTGCTTCAGGTCGATATAATTTCAGATAACAAACCGGCTCATCCACTCTGACCTGTATCGTGTGGTAGCTCATTGCACCCACTCATACAAACGATGATATTCCTTGATTTCTTTCAGGAACAAACGAGGCATATTTACTGATTCCCGAGCCTCACCAATAAATGTGGTATCCAGCGTCACATTTCTTGTGCCAAACCGGACCGTTGCACTTTTTTCTATCAAGGCATCATACTCATCCATTGATAACTGATATCGCTGGTTCAGCTTTTCCGTTATGCCGAAATCACGCATGTGTTGCTGACTTTCCATGGTCACAACACCACTGAAAAATTCGGAACAGCAACCTGAACCGTATGAAAAGCACCCGATTCTTTTCGGCGTATCAAATGTGCCATTTTCAATAGTGCTGGCCAAAGATAAAGCCGTAGTCGCGCCCATGATATTGCCCACCCGTTGGCAGTAAACAAGCCCGGGAAATACCCTTTCTTCAAAGTCTGCTTCTATGATATCCGGTTTCGCCTTGCGCATTTTTCGCATCATGGTGCGATGAGCCCCTTTGATCATTCCTCCAAAGGGGGTATGAAAAGCAAGGTATGAAAAACTCTCCAGATAATCCGCACCCGGAACACGTTTTTGATATTCGGTGAATGATTGTTCCAGACAATCGAGATAGGACAGCAAGGACAGATCGGAATCACCTGCTTCACTATCCGCTACGGGCCGACAGGTATCCATCACCTCGAAACCATAATATCCGTTAGCACCAACATCGATCTGGAATACATAAGGGCGATCACTTACCAGCATCGCTGCGGCACCTGCACCGGAACTGGGCTCTGCAAAAGACCAGCCTTCAGACAATACCCCACCTCCTTCTGCCACCAGAAAGCGCGAGATATCCGTCGCAATCACCAGTGCCTTGGCACCGGGGGATACCTGAGACAAAACAAAATTTATCCCCATCTGTAGCCCGGTTGTTCCTGAATAACACGCACTTTTAATTTCAAATAAACGGCAATTCCGGTTTAATCCCAAATAATCATGCATGTAGGAACTCATGGATTTCCCAAAATCAAATGAAGACTCTGTACACGTAATCAGCATCTCAATCCGGTCTTTTTCACTGTCACTTAATGCATCGATAATGGGTTTTGCTGCATTTACACCTAAAGAAACAGGGTCTTCATACGGTAATGCCACGGACTTCTCTTTCATCAGCAAGTTGTCAAACCGCGTTTTGTCCAGGCCACGATGGCTCGCCAACTGGTCAACATCCAGATAAGCACTACCGCCAAAAACATTCAGCATCTCAATTCCAACCGGTTGCATATAATTATCCTTTTACTTTTATTACGCTCTGCTCAATATTTTTAAAAAATGGCATACATATTTTTTGAATTAAACCCAAAGAGATTAACAAGCATTCTGAAAAACGATACTGGAATTAATTCCGCCAAAACCAAACGAGTTACTCATCGCAAGCGCTATCCTGGCTTTTTCAGATCTTGCACCACTAAAACGGAGTTTGTGATCAATAGGATTTTCCAGGTTCTTGTTGGGATGGATAAATTCACCCTCCATTTGCAAAACAGATGCGATAAGCTCAACAACTCCGGCTGAATATAAACAATGCCCGGTCAGCCCCTTGGTCGAATTGACCCGGAGTTTTGAGACATGATCTCCGAATACCTGTTTAATCGCCTCCACCTCGGTGGCATCCCCCAGCGGCGATGAACTGCCATGCGCATTCAAATAATCAACATCAGATGCACAAACTCCTCCTCTGCGCAGTGCCTCACTCATAGCTCTGGCTTCCCCTGAAGCACTGGGTGCCGTCGTGCTGACCGCATCGAGATTCATTGCTGCGCCCAGTATTGTTGAGCGTACTGTTGCATTCCTCTCTGTAGCAACATCACAGGATTGTAAAATCACACAAGCACTCGCCTGACCAAATACAAAACCGGTATGTTGATCGTCAAAAGGACGTGATGTCTGGTCTGGTGTTTGAAACTCATTCCCTCTGGCCATTGCACCCACATTAACGAATCCCTGTAATTCCATGGGTGACAAATCCGCAACAACGCCGGTAACAAGACAAGTATCAACAATACCTGCCTGAATCAGTTGCACCGCCTTTATGATGCCCACGTTGCCGCTAGCAGAAGCACCACCGACGACAAACCCCTCTCCTTTAATCGTCAATATTTCACTGAGAACACCAACCTGATGGGTGTCCAGAAACTGAAGTGCATACCGGGGTGAAAGATATTCCGGATCAGTTTCAAAACCGGCATGCAACCCGTATCGGTAATTTTGAGTGGTACTCTCTCCGGCAACAATCACTCCCAGACGTTCAGGGTCATTTTCCCTGGCAAACATTCCTGAGTCTTGCCATGCTTCCAATGCCGACAGCACTGATGTCTGGATTGAAAAAGGTGAACGCTGCGCACAATGTCTGGCCTTTTGTAAAAGTGTCTCAGGGAGATCAGAATAACGATAAAGACGATCAAGAAATGAAAATTCTTTTATTTCGGCACCAATATCCACAGACAGTTTTGGTCCCTTTCTGTCCGCCAGCCGAGTGATTCCCGAAACACCTTTTTTAAGGGATTGTTTGAACTCAA
>WFQM01000210.1 GCA_015487095.1 Gammaproteobacteria bacterium
ATAATAGACCGTTGATTGAACACAGGTAGTTTTGAGCAAAAATTGTTGGGTATCGCTGTCCGAAAAAAATGCAGTTTGTCTATTGTTTCTTCCACATCATTAGGCGTAATAGCTTCATTATGTTTAGGCCCGGTAAGATGATTCGTTTCCCAGCCTAATAAATGCTGATGTTCTAATATCACACGAGATCGAAAAGTATATCCACTGTGCAACGGAATTGAATGGTCAAAGACGTGAAGTATTTTCATGAGGCGTTCTTGATTTTTTAGCGGGTAGTTTTCAGTATATTCCTTTGGAATGCATCGTACATTAATAACGTCCAAAGTGGAGAACTGTAATCACGTAACCCTGACTGATGATGATCCACAAGTTTTTTGACATATTTCATATCAAAAATACCACTGTCCGCCATTGGTTCACCTAGCAATGAATCACGAACTTTTTGTTTTAACGGCCCTCGAAACCACTCGGCCAAGGGTATGGAAAACCCCATTTTTTGTCGATATAGCACATCATTTGGCAAATATGGCTCCATAGCTTTTTTTAAAATGTATTTACTTTTTTGTCCATTTAATTTCAAGCTGGGGGCTAACCCGGAAACCCATTCAATTAACTCATGATCCAAAAAGGGGGCGCGAACTTCCAGGGAGTTTGCCATACTCGCTCTATCAACTTTTGTATGAATATCACCAACCAAATAGGTTTTTAAATCCAGGTATTGGATCTGAGATAATGGCTCACTGGGGCCTTTTGCTGCGTGCCGCCTAAACACATCCACGGCATTGTAACCATTAAGTGATTGTTTGAATGACTTAGAAAACAAATTGGCGCGCATATTTTCATCCATAATAGAAACCGAATATGCATATGCTGCGACGCTATCTCGTGCCAGCGCTTGAAATGTTGCTTTTCCACGCAAAAACTGTGGCGCCCAATCCAGCTTGGGATATACCTTCCCTAAAAAACCAAAGACCGGTTTCCTTATGAAATAGGGTAGCCGTGCACGCACTTGCTCTTCATTCATATGACAGCGATGTCTCCGATAACCGGAAAAATACTCATCAGCACCATCACCCGACAATACAACAGTAACGTGTTTTCTTGCCAATTCACATACACGATATGTTGGAATAGCCGAGCTATCGGCATATGGCTCATCGTATATTCCAGCCAATTTATCGATTAACTCAAAATCATCGGGATTCACCATTTCTGTACGATGATTTGTGTGGTAGCGCTTCGCAACCATCTCGGCAAATTCTGCTTCGTTATACTTCGGATCAGGGAATGATATAGAACAAGTATTAACCGATGTTTCTGAAATTCCGGCCATCATTGCAACCACTGCACTGGAATCTACGCCGCCGGATAGAAAAGCTCCCAAGGGGACGTCTGCCAACATTCTGCATTTTACAGTTTCACGGAATTTTTCAACTAATTGCTCAACAGCATCTTTCTCGCTCAATTTCCCGACTACTTTGAAAGGGATATCCCAATATTCTTTCGGTTCAGGTAACCCCTTGCCTTGTATAATAGTCAAAACATGGGCGGGTGATAGTTTTTTTACGCCGGTAAAAATTGTTTTTGGTTCCGCGACATACCCGAAGGCAAAATATTCTTCAACTGCCGTTGGATCGACATCCCTTTGTAGCAAGGGATGTTTATACAACGCTTTAAGTTCTGAACCAAAAATTAAATGACCATTTGATAACAATGCATAATGTAACGGTTTTTTCCCTAAACGGTCACGCGCGAGAAATAAAGACTTTTTGTTTCGATCCCAGATTGCAAACGCAAACATCCCCCGAAAACGCTCAACACATTTCTCACCCCACTCCTCCCAGGCATGCACAATCACTTCAGTATCTGAGTGTGTTTTGAATTGATGTCCTGCGCTTATTAATTCATCACTCAATTCAGGGAAATTATAAATTTCACCATTAAAAGTCACCCAGACTGACTCATCTTCATTTGCCATGGGTTGTTTGCCTGTAGACAAATCGATAATGGATAAACGCCTATGTCCTAAGCCAACCCCAGATTCAATATGCAAGCCACCCGCATCCGGGCCTCGGTGATATTGTGTCTCATTCATTTGATGAAGCAGCTCACGATCAATCTCCGATCTGCCGTAAGTGTCGAATATTCCTACGATTCCGCACATATTAAGTGACTAGTTCCTTTTTTGGTAGTGGGTCGAATCTGCACTTAAGTGTGAATATCCATTCCAGATTCAACCTTATTAATCAGCAATCCAATGTAAGAATTATAACCTAAATCCCAGATTCAACCCACTACCGTAATTTCATCATACACAATGTCAAATCAGCTCTTTATCATTCTCCGACAATTAGGTTTTGGTCGATTTCCTTGGAAAAATGCATGAGCGTTTCCGCTTCGCCTTGGGGCTGCTTTGTTGGCATACCCCTAACTCAACGCTTTGTAACGGCGGGTATTTTTACCAACTACGGGTGTCAAGCCTGGCAACAACCTCCTGGAAACATTTCATTTCATTAAAACATCATACATTTCGACATAACTGACGACCATCTTATCAATACTAAAATACGATTCAACACGTTGCCTGCCTGCCCTACCATGCTTCTGAGCCAGGGTTTTATCACTTAGATACACACGCAATGCAACGGCCATTTTTTCAGGGCTATTTACAGGAACCAGCAACCCTGTATTATTTTCCTCTACAAGTTCAGGATTCCCACCTACCCGAGTAGCAACAACAGGCAAACTGCATGCCATAGCTTCGAGAATAGTATTTGAAATTCCTTCACCGCGAGACGGGAGAACAAAAATATCCAGACAAGATAATAAGTCCGATATATCATTTCTCGCCCCAAGAAAAATAACCCTCTCCGACATTGACTTTCTTTCAACCAAATCTTCAAGCATTGATCGATCCGGACCATCACCAATCAGAATCAGTTTCAGAGCTTTGGTATTAATTTGCGCATCATCTATCAGTAAAGCAAACGCATTAATCAGGGTTGCCTGGTCTTTTTCTGACTGCAATCGACCCACAGTGCCAATCAGCACATCGTTAACATGAACCTGAGGTGATATTGAAAGTAATTTATGGCTAACATCTGAAAAATGAAAGCGTGTTAAATCCACTCCATTGTACAACTGCACAACTTTATTGGCATTAACCCTGACCGTATTCAATAACCACTGCTCAAGATCTTTAGATAAAGCGACAAATCGTTTCAAAAAAGGACTGTATAATCGCCGCAGTAAAATATATTTTTTATTTGCGCCGTCAATATCAGACATATCGCGACCATGCTCACCATGCACTCGATATTTCACACCTGCCAGCATGGAGGGAATAACATATTCAATCGTACCCAAGTTTCGGGAGTGGACAATATCTGGCTTTAGTTTTCGCAATAACTTCCAAAGTCGATAATAAGCACTTAAATCATTACCCGGTTTTTTATTCAAAGCATAGACAGTGACATTTGTATTCGTTATGCGTTTTTTAAAATCTGTAAAGTCAGTTGCACAAATAACTACGTGCCGATATTTTTCAGTGGGCATATGATTGATCAGGTTGACCAGCCCATTTTCCAGCCCTCCAAAATCGAGCCGGAATATAATATGGGCGATTAACGGGGGTTCAATATTATCGGGCATAATCAAACGAAATACGCTTCAAATAAAAACCCCCGGGGCAAGCCCTTATCCCGTTGGTCGACTTTCTCGTCCCTCGAAAGCGGGGGATTTCTACAGCAATCTGAGCTGATGGTTTTCATATAATTTTATATAGTCCTGTCCCTGTAATTTGGTTCCCATGCTCCTGTGTAGAAAACCGTACCTCGCTTCACACATTACCGCCATATGCATTCCCACGCAGGAGCATGGAACAAAAAAACGCCCCAAGGGGCGGGGAATAGAACCCGAAGAGATTTAGAAACTACAACTTTTAGCGGTTTTTCAACTACTGGCAGCATCTGCCTGGACTTAGCTTCCACTTCGAATCATGACGACTCCCGCATAGCCTTCGCAGTGTAGCATACGGGAGCTAAAGACATAATCAAAGGTTAGAAAGTGCGGCATTGCTCATCTATTATACCCGTGGCGTTTGGGATTTAGGTTTAAGTGTGCGTCATATTTTCTTCATGGCGAGGCGAAATGACGCGTAATAGTCGTTCTATTGCAAGCCCAACAACGCAGCAGATTGGGAGTGCAATTAGACCTAAATTTCAATCGTTACGAGTATATGCGTTCACCTCTGGCTTTTAACAGTATCCTCCAAAATGCCGAAAAAAGACTTGGCTCTCTGGTGTTGTTTGATCCATTTGAAAAATAATTCCACCTGCCGGCGATTTCGATAAAAATCGGCAATGATCTGCGCGGACACCACACAATTGTGGCCAGAAAGCTGGGATATCGCACAGATCCAGCAAAGTGTGCAGTTTCACGGCTGACATTGGTCGGGCGAAACAATGCCTTTTGTATCAAATCACGCTAGTCGCTCTCGCACATCCCGTACGATGCGAATTTTAGGATAATCCTAAATTAATCAGTTGAATCGTAGCGAGAACGACTATGGTGCTGAAGATAAAAGACTTTTTGGATTATTTTGACGACAGCGTATCACCCATACGGTGAGTTCAAAAGAGTTCAAAAAGTCTTTTAGATTCTGTGCCATAGGCGTTCGCAATAGATTCAACTGATTAATTTAGGATAATATTCACGTCACACTCACTCTATGCTATTCCATTTATTTCCAATAAAATGGCTGCCACAGGTTTATAATCTGGGCGCGATCTGATGGATCACACATCAACATCACAAAATCAATGACTAATTATAGGAAACTTACACCCTGCCGAGGGGAGCATCAGCAAAAATGAACAGTATCCTTCATCGTCTAGCAATGTGCTTACACAAAAACGAGCCGAGCCCGCAGCTCAGCAAACAGCTCATCGCCTGTTTTGCGTTGTATGCACTGATTTCCACCTCTGCCCATGCCGTTGTGGAGGGCGGGCCAAATGATTACTACGATCCAAGCGCCTGGACGCAAAAATATCGCCGCTCAGTGACTTCCCTACACCTGATACCTGCCGAAGCACAAGTATCCAAGGGATATTCTTCGGCACCTGATGAAAAATTCTACAATATCTGGGCAGAGATCGACTTTACTCTGCGTTGGTTTCCTAATCATCCAAAAGGGCTTCAATTTATGTCGAACTGGCTGCCGAAGTACCCGCACCCACCGGACAAAGACGTCGAGTATTACTTCCAGAAGGCTATCGAGTATAGACCTACACCGGAACCCCGACCTGTGGATGCCACAGTGCGAGTACTTTACGCCATTTATCTGCACAAACAAAAAAAATACCAGAAAGCTCAGGAACAATATGAGTTCGCGCTGTCGATAACACCGAACAACTCCGAAATACATTACAATCTCGGGCTACTATTAGCTGAGAGAAAAAATTATCCAGCTGCGCTGAAACATGCCCAAACAGCCTATACACTGGGCTTTCCCCTCCCAGGATTGAGAAATAAATTAAAAAAAGCAGGCGCATGGAAGAACATTCCCAAAAAAGAAGAACAAATAACTGAACCCTCCCCCCAAGGAACCTCTGATTAAAAAATTGGTATAACGACTCAGCCTGACTTTTAAAGCACAATAACGACTCAGATTGCCTTTGATTTGTTCACAAACAAGGGGAAAGTGCGAAATTTACAAATAGTCGCTCTAAAATGCCCCTGTACTCGCAACACTTGAACGTCCTGTGTATCGTAAATAAGCACTTTAACTGACGCAGTAATCGGGTAAACCGGAAAGTGAGCTGGATAGTTACAAATTGATTAGAGTCTCCCTCAAACAAAGTTGACCAAACATAATGACTGGAATTTGTGGCTGGATAAACCTGAAGCACGAACAACAAGACTCCTCGACCATACTGAAAACCATGGCCAGCGGGTTAGTCCCCGCACCCATGACACACTCTGCAATGAGGGAATCCGGCTCACAGGCTCTTTTTGCACAGGCCGCCGAAAACCGCCTGCACTGTATCGAAGGCAATGGCCTGATGATTTCGATGACCGGCCAGCCCATCTGGCTTGATGAAAAATTTTCGGTACAGGCAAAACAACAAGGGCACGCCGCTGCTCTGATGAATGCCTATCAACAGTATGGTCTAAAGCTGCTCGATTATCTGCACGGCCCGTTCGCTCTTGCCATCATTGACAATAACAAAGATGAAGCACTGCTGGCTATTGATCGCATCGGAATCCAGCGTTTGTGTTACGGGCAAACAATGCGAGGTGGACTGGTTTTTGGCTCCACTGCCGATGCCGTTCGACAACATCCTGAAATGGATTCCAGTATCGACAACCAACACATTTTCGCGTACCTGTTTTTCCACGCGGTCCCTAGCCCTGGCACCATTTACCATCAACAGAAAAAATTGCTGCCCGGACAGTACGCACATGTCAAAAATGGAAAACTGGAAATAGAAACTTACTGGAGCCCGCAATTCAACGATGCCAGGCATGGTGATTTTTCCGGATTAAAAACCGAACTCCATGATCAACTGCATTCGGCGGTAAAACAGTGCACCGATACCACAGGAACCCCTGGTGCCTTCCTCAGCGGAGGTGTCGACAGCTCTGCGGTATCCGGCATGCTTGGAAAAGTACTTGGAGAACCGGTAAACACGTACTCCATCGGATTTGCCGCCAAAGGCTACGATGAAATGGATTACGCCCGTGCCGCATCAAAATTCTATGGCACCCTTCACCATGAATATTACGTCACACCGGAAGATGTCTGTGACCTGCTCCCCCGTATCGCCAGCGCCTATGATGAGCCGTTTGGCAACGCCTCTGCGGTACCCACCTATTTTTGCGCATTACTGGCAAAAAACGACGGTACCGACACCCTTTTATCCGGTGATGGTGGTGACGAATTGTTCGGTGGAAACGAACGTTACGCACAACAGAAGGTTTTTGAGTTTTATGGTAAGGTGCCGGGAGTGTTACGAAACTGGTTACTGGAACCACTGATTTTTGCCTTTCCCGGCGGCAGAAACATTATGCCCATTCGCAAGGCACGCAGCTACATTGAACAAGCCAACATTCCACTACCCGATCGCCTGGAAAGCTACAATTTCATCAACCGCATCATCGCCACAGAAATGTTCACTGGTGACTTTCTTTCCTCAATCGATACCGATCATCCACACAAACTCCAACGCGAGCGATACGCCGATACCCGCAGTGACTCCATTATCAATCGCATGCTCTACCTGGAATGGAAACAGGTACTGGCCGACAATGATCTTCGCAAGGTCACACGCATGTGTTCGTTGGCGGGAGTCGATGCACAATTTCCGCTGCTTCAAGGCAACCTGATCGATTTTTCAACACGTATTCCACCCAGCTTTAAGGTCAAGGGGTTAAAACTGCGTTATTTTTTCAAAGAAGCATTGCGTGACTTTTTGCCACCGCAGGTGCAAAGCAAAAGCAAGCACGGTTTCGGACTGCCCTTTGGTATCTGGCTATCCACCCATCCCCGGCTACAACAACTCGCAAAAGATAGTCTGTCGGATCTGAGACATCGACACTTTGTTCGCCCCGAATTTATTGATAATCTGACTCGCCAGCATCGAGACGAACACGCTGCGTATTACGGCACAGCAATCTGGGCATTCATGATGCTTGAACTTTGGCTTCAAGCACACGAGCAATAATTTTCCCTCACAATAAGTAGGTAAGCATCATTATTTTAATGAAATTTGCGCTGGCTATCTTTCGATATTCAAGGCGTTGCGCAGGAGAACATAGCGAGCTATGTGACCGAAGCAACAACGCAGAAGATCGGAAAATAGACAAGCAAAGGTTAAAACGATTGTGATCACCTACTTATTTATACGCGCTCAGCATTTCCAATACGATAGTTACGTACCAACCGTAAATAAAAACGAAACCATGTGTCACCCCACGATCCCACGCGCGGTATTTGCATAAAATCATTCGTGTGTTGCGCTGCCGCCCAGGCTGTTGAAAAAGCCGCATCGAAGCCCGCCGCTTTTACCAAATCAACATGTTCCGCTCCATAATCCCTACCCGGAGCTCCATTGGGATAGGCAAACAAAGTAACTTCTTTTTCAGTCAATGCCTCCAACTGTTGTTTCCCTGACTCAATTTCCTGCCTTGCTTCATCCAGACTGACTTTACTGAGTATAGGGTGATTAACCGTGTGCGCTCCCACACCCATTCCTGCCCTGATCAGTACCGACACCTGTTCTTTTCGCATCATGGGGAAATATGAAACGTCAACATTCAATTCGTTCTCAAGACGTTGCACCTGATAATCCCTCTCTTCAAGTGGCAAGTGTTTTAATTGGCGAAGTACCGAATTCACCATTTGCAGCCGTGCGTCCATGGAGGTTATTTCGTATTCACCCAACCCCAGGTTCGACAAAGACAGTTTTGGTGTATCCACCTTTTTCAGCAGTTCAATAACACGGTCATTCCACATACAGCCGTGGTCAAAAAACCCTGTGGTCAAAAAAAATGTGGCGGGCACAGCCCATCGTTGCAGAATTGGCAATGCCACTTCAACATTATCGACATAGCCATCATCAAAGGTGACACATACGGCGTTAGCGGGCAATTTGCCTTGTCTGAGAAGTTCTATGGCATTATCCAGCGTCAGCGGTGTGAAATATCGCGCCAGAAGCTCCATCTGCCAATCAAACGTAGTCGCGTCCACATCATCTGGGCGTAGCGGATCAGCAACCGAATGCACACGATGATAAAGCAATATGAGCAATCGGGCACTGACACCTCTTGAAGAGACCACAGCGCTCATCGCACGAACCAATGCCCTCATTTGGCTATTCCTTTTTTACTGGAATGAAATAATTATTCATTGCTGCCGGTATCCTTTTATCACAAATCCATGACTTAAGAGCGCCCCAAACATCGGTAATGTGTGTAACAACCAGCGTACCCCTTTGGTTTCAAAAACCCATTGATAACGATGAAACCGATAGGGCAAAATAGGAATCCAGTAGCGTTTCAGTTTCACGATCCCTGCATCTGCCATCGCGCGACGAAGTTGTCGTGGTGATTCGTAACGTAAGTGCATATCACGCTGCAAAAGTTTTCGTTTCACCTGCCCGACAAGATGTGGCAGACATGCGCTGTTCAGCGCATCAATCCATATTTCTCCACCAGGTTTCACTACGGCAGCCAGCTCTCGAGACACTCCACTCGACGCTGATAACGCCTGAGTAACACCAAAGCATATGGCACCATCAAAACTTCCTTCTGCGATGGGTAATTGTTTAACATCCGCAACGCCCCACACCACACCATTGGAACTTCGGTCTACTGCCTTTTTTACGGCATTATAACAATAATCCAGCCCAATAACCTGCCTTCCTTTACTCACCATAAACCGGGAGTAGGTGCCCGCACCACAACCGGCATCAAGCCACACACGCGCTTCAGCTGATGGTGTCCATAAAGCATCAAAGTTACGCACACGAGTTTCCAGTCCACTCTGGGTCCAACCGGCAATGCCCGCATCATCATCTCGTGCATCAGCATATTGGCCAAAGCGCTTTTTCCAACTACGTTCAAAGTTACTGCTTTTCGAAGAATCTTCGTGAGCCACTAATATCCACCCCTGCGCTGCATAGATGTTTCCTTATTATCTTGCGACGGCTTTGGTGATCCGTTCGTGTTCCCCGCAGCAAGCGCTTGCAACACTTGCAGTTTTACCAAAACCAGCAATGCCAACAAATGATACACGAGATCAAAGTAGGCCAGCGAAAGGAATGCTCCACCCACGGCAAATCCCACCAGACTGACCTGAATCATTTCCGCAAGATCTTTTGCCCACGACAAACTGTCGGAATCGGCAGCGTATTTTATTATCCATGTCGCCGTGCGCCACGACACAAAACCCAGAGTCAGAAAAAGAAATAACCCAACAAAACCGTGCTCTCCCAATACTGCGAAATAGATACTATGGGCACCCTGATAACGTCCATCCGCTTTTTCCAACAAAATCTCTACAATATCAGGGGCATAAGTGTGATAGTTGATCGGCGTAAAAGATTCAAACCCTCCACCCAGAAACCGGCCCTTTGCCATCTCAATGGCAAACATCCACGCGGTGATACGCCCCATGGCAGAAGAATCTTCTTCGTAGGTTTGCACCGTCTGCATACGCCCCATCCAACGTTCTGGCATAAATGCAACCGCTACGGGAATGGTCAAAATCAACACCACGATCATCACTCCCCGCTTCTTGCTTTTGATCAGCATAAAGCCTCCCATGGCAACAACGGCAAGAAGCCCTCCCCGGGAGTAAGAACCCAGTATCGCTAACGCAGAAAAACCCATTGCAGCAATAAGCCCCCGTTTAACCCATTTATTATCCGCCTGGAGTTGCAGATAACGCATAAGGGGAACGACCATCACCAAAGCCAATGCCAGCGAAGTATTACCCATAATAAAGCTGCCTGGCGGACCAACAACGTGGAATTGCCCACCCGTTATCAATGTGAACCACCCCCCCTTCACACCATAAAACCCCAACGAAATAACAATCACCCAAACCAGGCCATGAATGCGCTCGCGATGATTAAACAACATCAGGGTAAGAAAAATTACTAACTGAATTTTGAGAACCTTGCTGAGTTGGGGAATAGCCAATTCCGGGTCGATGGCAAATATTGTCGTAATAACCATCCATACCAGAAATAAGATCAAGGTTATTGTTATTGATGTTAGTGGTATGCGCTTTGGTTCTTTTGAGAACAGTAAGGCTGCGAGAGTTACCGCCCCAATGAGTGCAGCAAAAGGTAAATTTGTTGCGAAACCCCACCCCAAGCGATGAGGAGCCATGTATCCAATCCACGACCACATGTATACACCAATGTGGGGGCGCATCAAGATATACGGTAATGCGCCAAAAACAATAAGTGTTACAACTATGTCTCTCATTTTACCGGATTCCCATTGCCATCAATGTCACTAAGTAGGTGATCACCATTATTTTAACAAGATTTTCGCAGGATATTTTTAGCCTTCTTTTGGTCTTCAAGGCGCTGCGAAGATGAGCATAGTGAGCGATGTAATCGTAGCAGCAACGCAGAAAGCCGGGAAATAAATCAGAAAATGTTAAAACAATGGTGATCACCTACTTATATCCAGGGAAATACAGACATCTTTTATTGTCCATTGGCCATGCTTGTCAAACAGGCATTCAAGCGCGCTGCTCGCACATCCCAACTGTTTTTCTTTGCCACCGCATGCCTTTGTTCCTTACTTCCCGCCCCTTTACCCTGCAATGCGGACGCTATTAATTCTGCCCACTGGTCTCTGCTTCGTGCAATAGCGACGTTCGATTCGAAAGGAATCACACTGGGAAGATCAGAGCTAACAACCGGCTTCCCTGTGGCCAGATATTCATGAAGTTTCAATGGATATATGCCGCGAGTCCACACATCTCCCTCCATTCGATAACACATGAGATTAACATCCATGTTAGACGTATAGTGAGGTACCTCTTGGAAGTCTTTAGCCCCGAGAAAATGGACATTGTCCAACGCAATGCATTCATCACATCCTTTTTGGGTGGGAGCATCAAGTTTCCCTTTGCCACCAACGAATACAAAATTCCAGTTTTGATGAGTGGCTGCAAGCCAAGCCACCAGCGGAAAATCAATCTTTAAATTAAGGTTTCCCACGTAGCCAATACGTGGATGCGCGATATCTCTGAGGTCATCAGGCTCGTTGGATGCGCGGCTAAAAGCCTCAAAATCTGCACCATTGGGAAGCATTTCAACAGCCTTTCCACTGATCGCAGCGAGTTCTTCTGCGATAACATCCGAGGATGCAACAATCAAATCCGCCATATCCAAAAGCTGCCGTTGCTGCCGATCCAATTCGCTGTTCCATCCAGGTGTCAGGCTAAACATGTCATAGGCATGATAGACAACATAATCTGGCTGGATTTTTTTGACATAAGGATAAAACTGCGGATGAAATAAATAGGCCACTCGCGGAGCATCTTTCTCTCCGGTATGCGCATGTGTCCAGCGGCGCACCGCCATGCGAATAGCCATACGGTCAAGCACCGCAAACCTTGGCCAGCGTAACAAAAACTTCGGGGGATGATCCACCAACACTTGATCCTGAGCACGAAAACTACCTCTGATAGGTGTCTCCTTCCATTCCGCCTGATACCTGTCCCACACCGTCCACAATCCATTGCTATAAATAATGTTGTGCTGCTTGCCCAGTCTGGAGAGTAATTGTTGTCGGTTCATCCAGGGTCCATCCCACGCGTTGGACGCCATGGCAACAATATTCAGTTGAGTCGAGTGGGAGGTATCATTTATTTTCATATCAATGTGTTACTTTCGCATCTACTTTCCAACGGCTAATTTCACAACGCTGATGCAAGTTCAGCACTCACTCCCTGCCCCATCAATTCTACCGTGTAGAGTGAGCCATTCACATCAATCTGTATTCTGCGAACATCATCATTGCCCTCATCTTGTCGGAATACCTTCAATGGCTCCTCCCCAGACTGCAATACCCATAAAAACTCTGTTTGTTCACCCTCAGCTGAATACATTAAAACTGGTGCTGCATGAGGTAAAGCCGTTGTATTGGTGTACCAGCCACAAGGATCCGGTTGTTCCTTGCCTCTACAAACCCGTGCGTTAACAGACATCAATTGTTGAGCCCGAGCAATCACCTCTCCATTTTTTTCAATGGTGCCCATTTTCCCTTCCAGCTTAACCAAATTGTCAGGTGAAAAATGGAATTGCTGCACGTACTGTCTGGCGTTATCACCGCGAAGGCGATCCCAAACCAGCACCAGACGTGTTCCTATTTTCACCACCGTTCTCCGCTGCTCAATACCTTCGTAGGTCGTATGCCGCGCCGTGACATAATCGATGATCCCCTCGCTGCCAAAATTCAGGACTTCGCCTCCGCTGGGCACCAGTCGCTCTTGAAGACTTCGCCGGTCGAGCTGATGCCGCCGACGAAATCCCGCAAACCAATCCGCAAGCCCTGCGGATTCCACCATAGCATTCACTTTCCAGGAATCTGATATCGTCGCCAGTATTCCATCACGCCGACGATTCAGCGGCGCTTGCTCCATGCCTTCTACCATCACCCCGTTGTGTGAGACAGAACCCAAAAAATATTTTCTCCAACGAGGATCATTCTCTGAAGTGTACATTGTAGATGTAAAAGGTATGAGTGCTCCGTCTCCATTGCGTACGGTAATACCCAACGCATCTCGTTGAGCATGAGGTGCATCCAGAATGCGCGTATGAAAGACAAGTTCGATATCATCTTTTTGTTCCGCTGCGAAGAAACTGTATCCACCTTCTGCAAAAACACCTAATCGTTTATGCAAGGAATTATCGATCACATTGTTCTTTACATCGAGTAAACGCCCGTTACGAATAAAATCAGGATTCACATCAAATAACGACGTCATCACCTCTCCAGGCATACTGTAAGGCATGCCGTCCACCTCACCATCCTTCCCTGCCATGTAAAGACCCGTCGTTATCATACTCGCGAGTCTGCTTTGATACTGATCAGATATCGGCCACCCGATATTCCGGGCAACACGCAATATTTCAAGAAATGAACGCAAGGTATAAAAATGGTAAAAACCGGATTGTTCAAGATGAATACCGTCAACAGAAACATTATCCGCCATTTGCTGTTCAGCCCGAGAAAATCCTAACTGTAACAACTCACGCTGCAATAGAGGGTCATTCTCCACCACAGCCAACGATAGCAAAGCAAGCGCATTATTCAGTCCATGATTGTGATCGGGCCGGTAGACCGAAGGTCGCCGGATAAATGCCACATGCTCAGCAATCGCAGAAATGAACATCGCCGTATTATTCGCATCAAGATAGTTTACTCGTTGCGCTGACAGCAAAAAATAGGAAAACACGATGGCGCGCCAGGATGTCGCGTGTTCGGTCCACGCCCAATCGGATGCTGGGGCATCCAATGGATTGTTTGCCAACCAATGACGTAAAACGGTATCTGCCTGGGATAAACGGACAATGTCTCCCTCTCCCCCCACTTTAATATGGCATACTATAAAACGCAGAGAATGAAGGTTGAAATGGGTATATCCAGAAACATTATCACCCGGATCCCATTCTGGATTCAGACCGATTCCTTTCGGGCTGGTACTGTCCAGTTTCAGCGTTCTGGCATCAAGAGCTGCCAACGTTTTCTCACAGTTCTCGGATAAATATCGGGGATAAAAAACATCGCGATTACCATCAGATACCGGGCCCTCCCAGACAGCATCAATCCGTGAAGTACTTTTGGACAAATAGTGCTCAGCCGAAAATCCACCCACCAGCGTCAACATACTAATTGCCAGCAACATGACACCAACAAACAACTTTTTTCCAAATCCCGATTTCATACCTCGTCCTTCAAATTAATGACAGTGTATTTCACTTCAAATTCCGTCCCACAACCTGTGTCACCGCAACTTTGCTGATAACATAACGGTACTTCCCTGAACGTTCCGGTTTTATTTTTTCCACTCTTTCCACATCAATGTGGACATTTTCACCAAGACGTTGTTTAAAACCGGATTTGATATTTGCAACATGCTGCTCTGAAAAATGTTCGTCACCCACCACTTCCACACGAGTCCATTCCAGGGTTTCCTGAATGATTTTAAATGACTTTATGGCTTCCATTTCACGTAATACATAAATCAGTGCCAACCCATGCATCACCGTGCCATCGGCAGCAATAATAAAATCAGTGGTTCTGCCATGAATTTCCTTGAGCATGGGCAGTCCACGTCCACATGAACAGGTTTCCGTACTCAACGAAGCCACATCACCGGTACGGTAACGAATAAAGGGAAAATCATCGGTGAACAGATGGGTAATAACCACTTCGCCATTTTTCCCATCCGGCACGACCTTGCCCTGCGAGTCTACGATCTCGACGATGATGTCTTCTGCGGTGATGTGCATACCCCCTTCGGGACATTCGTGGGCGATAAAACCGGCATCACGCCCACCATAACCGTTGGCGACCTTGCAGCCGAAACGGCGTTCAATTTTTTCCCGCTGCTCTTGATACAATCGCTCTGAGGTCACAAAGGCGACCTTGATACCAAGATCATCTAACTGCAAACCATTGTTTTCTGCATGCTGGGCAATATGTGCCAGCACCGATGGATAACCGAATAACATGCGCGGACGCATGGAACGAATGGCAGCAATAAACTCATTCAAGTGAGTTTCAGACATTTCAAAGGCAGGCAGTAATGTTGATCTGAACATGCGATCACGTAACAGACGAAACCGGTCCTGCGCACCCAGTTCAATCGGTGAGCCCCAAAGTACAATTTCCTTGTCTCCGATATCCACATCCCACCAACGTGTCGCACGCCACTTGGCGGCAACATCGTGACTCACGCGGGAATGTCCAATAAAAAACACCAGCGGTTCTCCAGATGATCCACCCGTGTTGAATTGTGAAAGCTGAGTCGCGTTATCGGCTTTTAAATCCTGCTGATTTTCTTTGATCAGTTTTTTGTTCAGAAAAGGTAACTGCTGAAGATCAGTAACGGATTTCACCGATGAAACATCAAACCCAAGCCCGTCAAACAGGGACCGGTAATAAGGCACATGCGCATAGACCTGAGAAAGAAACGCCTGCAAACGCTGCACACGATACATTTCCAATGCCTCGCGAGACCACCACTGGCTATTTTCCATGGCCTTTTTGACACCAACCGTGGTGTGCCCCTTCAGTTTTTCATGCAGGGGAAATACGGCACCGGATATTAATGAGGTGTACAGGTTTTTCATATCAGTGTG
>WFQM01000211.1 GCA_015487095.1 Gammaproteobacteria bacterium
TATGTAAATTAAACGCTAAAAATGCCTGTTTAAAAAATTACCGAGTATTTAACGCAAAGCTTTTAGTGTTTTTCTCTGCCTCCTTTGCGTCTTTGCGCCCTCTGCGTTAAATACCCAGTGATTCTCAAAACAAATTTTTTGGCACTTAATTCACATTTGAGGTCTGCGCAACATCAGTGACTTAACTTAATGATATTGAGACGTTAGGTACGCTCCAGATACCATTGAGCGATTATTTAACGGTCACACGTACCCTGCCTGTCTCAATGCTTTGGGTGCATCCCCCGGCCTCGTAGGCCGGGGTACGAAAGTAAGGAATGGAGTTAATCTATATCCCGTCAAGCGGGACATTCAATGCATTTGCCACACCTTGACCATAGGCCGGGTCAGCTTTCAGGCAATTACTGATGTGACGTTTTTGCACATCAATAGAGGCTCCGCCCACCGAGCGGGCGGTATTTTCAAATAACACCTGTTGCTGTTCCGAGGTCATCAGGCGAAACAAATCACCGGGCTGGGTGTAATAGTCGTCATCGTCTTCACGATGATCCCAGTGGTCCGCTGTGGCACCGATTGCCAGTGGGGGTTCTTTGCTTTCTGGTTGCTCTTGCCATTCACCCAGGCTGTTTGGCTCATAACCTTTGGTGCTGCCAAAGTTGCCATCGACACGCATCGCTCCGTCACGATGAAAACTGTGTACCGGGCAACGTGCTGTGTTGACCGGGATCTGCGCATGATTAACGCCCAGGCGGTAACGCTGTGTATCACCATAAGAAAAAAGGCGTCCTTGCAGCATTTTGTCCGGTGAAAAACCAATGCCCGGTACGACATTGGCAGGATTAAACGCGGATTGCTCCACTTCGGCATGGTAATTTTCAGGGTTACGATTGAGTTCCAGCACACCGACATCAATCAGTGGATAGTCTTTGTGTGACCATATTTTGGTTAAATCGAAAGGGTGAAAGCGGTAAGATTCGGCATCCTTTTCTGGCATGATCTGCACTTTGAAGTCCCAGCGTGGGAAATCACCCTTTTCAATGCTTTCGTACAAATCCTTTTGGTGGCTTTCCCGCTCCTGACCAATCAGTTTTTCCGCTTCTGCATCGGTGAGATTTTCTATGGGCTGCTGACTCTTGAAATGAAACTTGACCCAGAAACGCTCGTTATCAGCATTAATAAAACTGAAGGTATGGCTGCCAAAACCATGCATATGGCGATAGGTGCGCGGATTACCCCGGTCACTCATCAGAAT
This sequence comes from Gammaproteobacteria bacterium, assembly GCA_015487095.1. Lineage (GTDB taxonomy): Bacteria > Pseudomonadota > Gammaproteobacteria > SZUA-152 > SZUA-152 > SZUA-152. The sequence continues at coordinate 1,253 of WFQM01000211.1, forward strand.
GGTGATTTGATGCAGTGCTTCGGGTAACAGTGTCCAGAAATCCCAATTGCTGTGGGCGCTGCGCATATTGGTGCGCGGGTCACGTTTTACTGCGTGATTCAGGTCGGGGAATTTCAATGGATCACGCAGGAAGAATACGGGTGTATTGTTTCCGACCATATCCCAGTTGCCTTCGTCGGTATAAAACTTGATGGCAAAACCACGGATATCACGTTCCGCATCTGCTGCGCCACGTTCACCTGCAACGGTGGAAAATCGCAGGAATACATCGGTTTTTTTACCCATTTCAGAAAAAATATTGGCCTTGCTGTACTGGCTGATATCGTGGGTTACCGTAAAGGTACCGTAAGCTCCTGATCCTTTGGCGTGCATGCGGCGCTCGGGAATGACTTCGCGATCAAAATGTGCCAGTTTTTCCAGAAACCAGATGTCCTGTAACAACATTGGTCCGCGTGGGCCCGCACTCATCACATTTTGATTATCACCTACCGGGGTGCCATTACTCTTGGTCAGTTTGGGTTTGTCATTCATTTCTCTCTCCTTGATTATTAAGACGGCTGGTTTGGGATGCTCTTTGGAATAGGCTCAGGAACATGTGCGTTCCTTACTATCGTCAGGCTGTACATTTACTATAGTGGAAAAATAATGTGTTTTTTGTGTCGGAGGAAAATGAACCAATTGTCATTAATTCGACATGTTATTTTAAATAATCGAGCACTTTCTCCCGGCCAAACATTTTGGCAAATCCTGCTGCGGTCATACCGGCATTGTTTTCGTGATCAGGATTACATTCATAGGACATCAATTTTTTTGCCAGCGAAAATTCGCCACGAAATATGGCCGCCATTAACACGGTGTTACCCCGCATGTCGGCGGCACAGGTGTTGGCCTTTTGCGAAACCAGGTAATCGAAGGATTTTGTATGGCCATGGTATGTTGCCACCATCAAGGCTGTGTAACCTTTGTTATTCAAAACATCAACCGGAAAACCTGCTTCTATAAACTCTTTTAATACCACCACATCATTGCTTCTGGCGGCGGCAAAAAAATAGGATTTTAACTCTTCTTCTGCGGATGAAAACTCACCGGGTTGGCTGGCCCAGGTGTTACCAGCCCAAGTGTTACCAGAAATCAGTAATATTAAAACCAATAATATCATTTTCATAACAATTTTCTCCTATCAAAAAATAATAATGCAGCGGCCTGTTACGGCCGCTGCATTTCCTTTATTTATTTGGCGAGGCTCTTTACCTGTTCCAAATTTCCATTAACCGCTTTTGTCAGCCGTTCACCAAAGTCTGCATCTGCCTGATAGAAGTAGCTCAGCATAATGTGTTTAGTTTCGCTGTCGCGTACTTTACCCAAATCACCGGCCAGATTGCTGATCAAGTTGGCGCGCTCTGATTCGCTGAAGTTGCGATATAACACACCGGCTTGAGCAAAGGAGGGCTTTCCTGCATTCACCTTTTGTTGGGCATTGCTGGTAACGACTTCTTCAGAGTTGCTAACGCTACTGTATGACATATCAATCTGAGCAAAAGGTCGTTTGATAGGCCGTTTCTTCTCCGTTGTCATTGAGTGAGCATTGCCGTTTATTACTCTTTCAACAGGTTGAGCAAAAGGCCGTTTGATAGGACGTTCCATCACAATCCTCTCTTGGTGAGCATTATCGCTAATGACTCTTTCAACAGGTTGCGCAAAAGGCCGTTTAATCGGACGTTTCATCATAACCGTCCTCTGATGGGCGTTGCCGGTTACTGTTTTTTCAGAGACCTGGGCAGAAGCCTGGTTTTCCACAATAACCTTTTGTTGAGTGTTACCACTCAATGCCATTTCAGAGTAACGTGCATGACTGTCTTCCACGCGCACATCAATACGGCTTGGTTGATAATTCACATCCGATTTTTGATGACCATAATTACCCGCACCATCCTGATTCCAGTTGTTGACAGCAACCTGCGGGCGGTTGATTGGCAAATGCTGGTGGTTGGCACCCAGGCGATACAACTGCGTATCGGCATAGGAAAACACCCGGCCTTGTAACAAGCGGTCTTCAGAAGGCTCGATACCGGGCACGATATTCGCCGGAGAAAAAGCCGACTGTTCCGTTTCCTGGAAAAAATTATCCGGCATACGATTCAGGGTCATTGTGCCTATTTTTGTTTCTGCCACATCCAGCCACATTTTGGTGGCATCCAGCGGGTTGTAGTCAAAATTTGCAAGCTGTGATGGTTTCAGTACCTTGATGTACAAATCCCACTTGGGATAATCACCTTTGGCAATAGCGGCATACATGTCATTCGTCGCATGACTGAAGTCTTTAGCCTGTACTGCCACAGCCTCTTTGGCACTGAGGTTTTTTATCCCTTGCCGACTTTTCCAGTGAAATTTCACATAAGTGACATCACCTTCTGCATCCACCATTTTGTAAGAGTGAACTCCCCAGCCGTCCATTTGCCGCAAATTAGCGGGCGTGCCGTAGTCGGAATACACCCAGGTCAACATATGAGTGGACTCTGGCACATGACTGAAAAAATCAAAAAAGCGATTGGGGTCCTGTTGATTAGTGACTGGTGATGGCTTCAATGAATGCACCATATCCGGGAACTTGATCGCATCGCGGATGAAAAACACCGGAAGGTTGTTGCCCACCAGATCCCAATTGCCTTCGTCGGTGTAAAACTTGGTGGCAAAGCCACGCGGATCACGCAGGGTTTCCGGGGAGCCTTTGGAATGAATGACCGTTGAAAAACGTACAAATACCGGCGTTTTTCCGCCTTTTTTGAATACCGTCGCCCGGGTCAGGTCTCTGATGTCGCGTGTCGCGACAAATTCGCCATGTACCCCGGTGCCACGGGCATGAACCACTCGCTCTGGAATGCGTTCACGAGCAAAACGTTGCAATTTCTGAATCAGATGAACGTCTTGTAACAAAACACCCCCATTAGGGCCAGCTGTGTAAGAGTTCTGATTGTCGCCAACCGGGGCACCGTTATCACGGGTCAGGGTTGTGGCATTCACTGTTGTCGCTGCGCTGATGGCTAAGGCCAAAACGGAGAGTGTTGTTTTCATCGGTGTTTTCATGGTCAATATCCTCATCGTTAGTTCGTACAAAA
>WFQM01000212.1 GCA_015487095.1 Gammaproteobacteria bacterium
ATGGCGCTCAGATTTAGTTCGTATTTGTTCGTTCTGATTGAGCAAAATCGTAGGAATAGTCGTTCTATTTTGAGGTTTTGCGATTGAAGAACGGGCAAAGACGGGCTGAAGATGAGATGCAAGATCCGGAAGTTGTTTCGTGCACGTCCCTGAAAGAGTAATACAGATTGAAAGGACTGATGTTCTTCCCTTGACCTTTTGGTGGAACCGCTACGCTTGTTCCACCCTACGGCTTTACCTTGTGTTTGAGGAGACGGAACAAACAAACCACTCCCCTGATTCCGACCTGTTTCCGACCCGGATTATGAATACGCCAACGTCAGTAGTAATGTACGCAGGTAGGGTGGAACAAGCGTAGCGGTTCCACCAGAGTCTTGTGCAGACCCAAAAAAAACCGAACCCGCTCACCAATGAGACAGTTATTGTTCGAGCGACCCTTAATAAGGCTGGACATCGTTAAAACGCTGTCATGAACATATTGGGCAACGTGTTTATAAGGAACGTACACACTCCGAAATAACCGACTGAGCTTTATGAAACTGACAAACTCAGTTTTGTATTTTGAGCCCCGCTTTTTGCGCCGATTCAACAAACCCTGGAAACGACGTATTTACATTGGCGCAATTGTTAATGATCACCGGACCACTGGCGCGTAGCGCAGCCATGGAAAAGGCCATTGCGATACGGTGGTCATCATGGCTTTCCACACGACCGCTCCCCAACTGACAACCCGCTCCGCCACCCTGAATCACCATACCATCTTCGGTGGGTCGGGCATCCACACCCAAAGTATGCAGCCCATCAGCCATCACCTGAATACGATCACTCTCTTTTACCCGTAATTCTTTCGCTCCCGTCAACACCGTCTCACCCTCGGCGCAGGCAGCGGCAACGAACAACACTGGAAATTCATCAATAGCCAGAGGTACCTGATCTTCAGGAATCACGATACCTTTTAACGGTGCCGAACACACACGGATATCCGCCACGGGCTCGCCGCCCACTTCACGCTCGTTACTGAGGGTAATATCGGCCCCCATCTGACGCAAAATGTTGATAACCCCGATGCGAGTGGGATTAACACCCACATGCCGCAATATAATATCCGAGCCTTCGCTGATGCTGGCTCCCACCATAAAAAAGGCGGCTGATGAAATATCCGCAGGCACTTCCACTGGCGTTGCAATAAGTTTACCACCGCCCTCAACGCAGGCTGTAGCCCCAACTCTTTCCACCGCATAACCGAAACCTGTCAACATACGTTCGGTGTGATCACGAGTAGGTGCAGGCTCGGTGACACAGGTACGCCCCTTGGCGTACAGCCCCGCCAGCAACAGACAGGATTTAACTTGTGCGCTGGCCACGGGCATATCAAACTGGATACCACGCAGTGGCTGGTCACCACAAACATTCAACGGCGCAGTGCCAGTCTCGGTAGTACCAATCACCGCCCCCATTTCCGCCAATGGTTCGGTAACACGACGCATGGGCCTGCCGGAGAGCGAGCTGTCACCCGTGAGGCTGGTATTAAACAATTGTCCAGACAACAAACCGCACAACAGGCGCATTGAAGTCCCCGAGTTACCCATATTCAATGGGCCTGCGGGTGTTTTTAATCCACGCATGCCCACACCATGAATAGTCACCCGGCCATTGTCCGGGCCTTCGATATTAACACCCATATCGCGGAAGGCTTGCAGGGTGGCCAATGCATCTTCGCCTTCAAGAAACCCCGTGACTTCCGTCGTGCCTTCGGCCAGCGAACCCAGCATGATAGAACGGTGGGAAATGGATTTATCACCGGGCACGCGCAATTCACCACGCAATGCACCGCCGGGCTCAACGGTAAAAATTATATTCTGTTCTTCCACATTCAATCCTGTATTTATCTCATCTCATATAAAGGTTTTAATTGGCACTCTGGGAATAAACGCAGAGATCATAGAGGCGCAAAGGACGCAGAGAAAAATAATCAAAAAAACTTTGCGACTTCGTGTCCTTTGCGTTAAATACACCACACCTCAAAAATCTCTCAATCCCCGCAAAACTGATCGCGCGCTGCCTTGGCACGCCTGAATACCTGCAATAGATAATCACTGTCATTATCCGTAATGGCCTGACGCAACTTGTCCAGGTCAGCCTCGAAACGCTCCAGCATTTTCAACAACGCCGAACTGTTGTGCAGACAGATATCATGCCATACCTCCGGGTCACTGGAAGCAATACGAGTAAAATCCCGAAAACCACCGGCAGCATATTCAAAAACTTCTTGCTTGGCGTCAAGTTGAGCCAAAGTATCCACCAGCGAAAAGGCCAGCAAATGTGGCAGGTGGCTGGTGGCTGCCAGCACATCATCATGATGCTCAACACCGGTCTCCACTACCTTGGCACCCGTTTGTTCCCACATGGCCCGTACTCGGGTTATTGCTTGCGGCGCACTGTTTTCCGTGGGCGTTAAAATAATACGACGCCCTTCAAATAACTCAGCAAACGAGGCTTCCACACCGCTTTTTTCCGTGCCCGCAATAGGATGAGCTGGCACAAAGTTTTCCGGCAACTGACCAAAGGCCGCCTGAGCTGCGGCAACAACACTGGCCTTGGTGGAGCCCACATCGGTAAGAATGGTATCAGCAGACAGACCAGGAGCAATACTGCGAAAAACCGTTTCTGTCGCGCCTACCGGCGTCGCCACTACCACGATGTCAGCCCCCTGCACCGCCACCGCCAGATCCGTTTCGATGCGATCCACTACACCCAGCGACAGTGCCTGTTGCAAGTGTTGCGCATCACGCCCTGCACCCACCACTTCGTCCACGGCACCCGCTCGCTTCAGTGCCCGTGCCAGGGAACCGCCGATGAGTCCGACGCCGATAATAGTGAGCTGTTTAATCATTGTTGTGTATTTTTTGGTAACTATACTGATAATACAAAAGCCTCAGAGATAAAAACTGTCTTTCTCTGTGTCTCCGCGCCTCTGCGACCTCTGCGTTTATAACGCGTCACTCGTCAGTACCACTACAATATAACCTCCCACTACAGTAAGAACGCTTGTCTGAGAACTTAAGCCTCTGGGTTCCAACGAACAACATGTGGAATGACATTGCTTTCAATAAAAAATATTAACAAAGTGATTTAGCCCTTAGTTTGCATTTAAGCCAACACCTTGCCCAAGGCTGTTAAAAACCGCGCATTTTCTTCCGCCAGCCCCAGCGTCACCCGCAAGTGTTGCGGCATGCCGTAGTTAGCCACAGGACGCACAATCACGCCCTCGTACAACAATGCA
>WFQM01000213.1 GCA_015487095.1 Gammaproteobacteria bacterium
CGGGGTGATCAGCGCGAGCCTGGCATGTGCCGGTTGCGCGTGATGATAGAGACGCGTTCCGTTCAGCAAACTCACAGCCAACCTGCAACACACAGGAAGCCCGGTTTAATTGCTTAAGGTTTATCGTTACAGGGAAAGATCAACAATGGGGACATTTTTTTCCGCGCCCGCCATATCGGAGTAACAGGTGAACAGTCGATTGCTTTCTACCTTAGCGTTAACCAGCCAGTCTTTGCTGCGGCTGGTGCGTTCTGTGGCCAGCTGAAGCAGTTGTTCGTTTGTCACTTCAGGCGTGACGGCGCTTTTTTCTGTTTGTTGACCATCGGTATTTGTCTGGCTCTGCTGCAAAATCGCGCTGCGATCCTGCTCTGATACCCGTCCGCAGAGATTGAGCATCAGTGTTGGCCGCTCCTGCATCAGTGCGGCGAGTTTATTGAGGTAGTCTTTGTTGTCACCGGTCAGCTCGGCACTGCCTGCGGTGAATTGCAGTGGCTCGAAACGTGTTTCGGTTGCTTTGCTGACCATATCAACCACTGTCAGCAGAGTGCCCCACGGCTGCAACATATGTTTAAGATAGCTGACGACGGCCATTTTGGTGGCGTTAGCCATGGCTTTGTTGATGACTTTGCTGGCATCAAACTGTGGATCATTGATGTCGCCGTCAATGGTGACTTCCAGTTTAATGTTGTCGTTCTTGTCGCGCAGCAGGTTCAGCGCAGCATCCAGCGGCATGTCGAGTTTTTCGGTCATGCTCTCCACTTTGGCAGGGTCGCCTTCTTCGATATTGAATTTGTTGAGATAAGCCAGCACTTTGGTATCGAGCTGATCATTGTTCACGTTGACATCAATGGTGGCATCCAGCTGGCCGCGCTTTAAATAATAGCCTATCTGTTTTTCAACATAGGACGATAGCGGTGGCAGTTCGAGGGAACTGATTTTTACCTCGGCCTTTGCGTTGAGTTTTTCATCAAAGGGTTGGGCGGTGGCTTTGATGTTCAGCTGTTCATGTTTGTTAATGGTGCTGTTTAAGGTGATATCCATGGCCTGATTGACTGCGCCGGTGTCGATGTTGGCGATGGTCAGTTCAAAGGGGGATATCTCCGCGTGAAAGGGCGGTTTGACGCTTTGGTCATCAAAGGTGATGCGGGCGCTTTTGTCGATGTGGAGTCTGGCCAGCTGTATGCGCCAGGGCTGGGCCTCGTTTTCAGTTTTTTCTGATGTGGTTTTTGCTTCCGTTGTCGGGTTTTGTGTTTTGGTCAGCGTATCAATCAAATGCAGCTGGCCGTTTTGTTTCACCTGTGTGTTTGCCACTAACCCCTGCAATGTGACGTTATCAATGGCGACGGTTGTGAGACCATCGTAATCGACTTTTTTTATGGTGGTGTTGGCGATATTAAGTAATTCATCATCTTTGCTTTTGTTTAATAACTGCAATTGCTTGAGCAGAATGGTGACAATGCTTGCCTGTTGGTCTTCTATCAGGCGAATATCATTTATCGTTAACTGTTTCAATAGCAGCAATGCCAGCGCAGCATCGTTATCAAACAATTGAAACTGCTCCATGGCGATATCACCACCGGCGCGCACACCCAGGTCACGTTGTGACACGGGTGTCACATAGGCCACATCGCCTTGCCAGCTAAACTGGCTGGCGGTAATTTTATATTGCGCTTGCTGTAATGAGAGTTCGTTTAGAGTCAATGTTGTTGCTGCTTCAATATGCGGCTGGTCGGCGTTAAACGTTGCAGATAGATTTGTACTTAGGGTCAAAGCACCTGTCAGCTCTTTTATATTGGCCTCTGAGGCAAAACCTTTGGCCAGTGCCAGCGGCAACTTATCCAGTGTCAACTTGGCTTTTAATTCCGGTGTGGCAAGAAAGGGTTGCACCTTGCCGTCTATGTTTAAGGGTGATTCATCAATACGCAACTGCATGTTGAACTGCGTTAGTTGCTGCGGCTGCCAACTGGCGAGTTGCTTAATCTGTAACGCATCCAGACTGAGGACGGTTTGCAGTTGTGGCAAATCAAGTCGTGTTTTGATCGCCTTCAGCTGAAACGAATCTATGCCTATGCCCCAGGTGGATGCTGTTGTCGCGTCACCGTCGGTGGATTCTGCTGCGGGAGGTGGACGGTAACCGGCAACAATCCATTCGCCACCTGTGTTGTTTTTGACATCAAGTATCAGACCATCGAGCAGGATGTTTTCTATTTTCAGCTGCTTTTTAAACAGTGCCAGCATGGAAATATTCACATATAAAGAATCGAGTCGGGCACGACCCTGGCCGTCGCCACTGACCAGCATACCTGTCACTTTCAGTTCACCACTGAACAGGTTGATATCTATATCGGCGATCTCTGCCTGCTGTATGCCCTGCTGTTTCAACGCCTGAATGGTGCCATAGCGCACACCAACGGGAAGCAGCAAAATAAACAGCAGCAGGATAACCAGGAAGGCGATGCCCCACTTCAATTTGCGTTGTTTTACTGCGGATTTTACTTTTGTTGCATTTTTATTTAACGGATCAGACATGCTTCTTCCATTGTATGAGCTTCACTGTGTGCCTAACATACCACGCAAGCTTCGGTTTGCTTGCTTTGCTCTCCTTCGACATACCACAAAAAGCATGGACTTTTCGTAACTATTCAGCCTGATTTTTTAAATACAAATCAAGAGTTTATTTTGCAAGCAGCGGGTTTTAGAAATACATAATGGTTATTCCAGAATTTAATCCAATATTCATTGCTGAGTATTTAACGCAAAGTCCGCGAAGACGCAAAGAGCGCAAAGAAAAACAGTGCAAGCTTTGCGTTCTTTGCGCCCTTTGCGTTTACAACACTTGGCTTGGTGGTATTACACATTTCTAAAAACCAAGCTAATCGGTTTTGAGAATTGAGTCGAGCTGTGCGGTGGTGAATGTCATAAAACGGTAACATTGTCCCGGTTTAATGCCATCATGCACAGCAGGGGGCAGAGATGAGCGACAGCACAATACTGGTGGTGGAGGACGAAGTGGCGATTCGCGATATGATCGGCATGAGTCTGGAACGTGCCGGTTTTCGCTGGCTGGCGGCGGGCAGTGTGGAGGAGGCGCGCACTCTGCTGGCCGATAATACGCCGGATCTGTTGCTGTTGGACTGGATGTTGCCCGGCACCAGCGGGTTGGATTTTGCACGTCAGTTGCGGCGCGATGCCAGCAGTCGCGACCTGCCGGTGATCATGCTCACCGCGCGGGATGCTGAAGAGGATATGGTGCGTGGCCTGGAAGGCGGGGTGGATGATTACCTCACCAAACCCTTTTCCACCCGGGAATTGATCGCGCGCATTAAAGCAGTGTTACGGCGTGCTGGCGGGGGGGACGAGGCACCCGTTACTATCGGCCCGTTGACGTTGGAACCTTCCAGCCACCGGGTACGCGCAGGTAAAGAAAAAATTGTACTGGGGCCTACGGAATATCGTTTGTTGCAGTTTTTCATGCAGCACCCGGAGCGGGTGTTTGCCCGTGAGCAACTGTTGGACCGGGTGTGGGGGCGTAATGTCTATATTGATGACCGCACTGTCGATGTGCATATTCGCCGTCTGCGCAAAGCGCTGGAGCCTCATCAGGCAGCGGGGCTGATCCAGACCGTGCGTGGCGCGGGTTATCGTTTTTCTGTTCAGGCATAGGCAGCACCTCCCAATATGTCCAATCCCTGGCTTCATGAATTCTGGCGTATGGCAGCATTGTTTGGTGGCGCACTGTTTGTGGGCTGGTTACTGGACGTGCCGCATGGTGCGTTTACCCTGGCCCTGATTATCTACCTTGGCTGGCATCTTTATAATCTCTATCGGCTGGAGCGTTGGTACTACCGGCGTAAAAAAACCGAACCACCAAATGCTGCGGGTATCTGGGGTGAGGCTTTCGAGCATATTTATCAGTTGCAGCGCAGTGATCGCCAACGTAAAAAAAAGCTGGCGACGATCCTTTCACGATTCAAGGAAAGCACAGCGGCCATGCCGGACGCCACTGTAGTGCTCACCGAAGACGATTACATCGAATGGTTCAACAAGGCGGCAAAACGTTACCTGGGTCTGCAAACCAAACAGGATATAGGACAACGCATCGACAACCTGATTCGTCATTCACGTTTCAGCGAATTTCTTGCGCGTGGTGATTTTTCAGAACCTCTGGAAATGGTTTCACCACTGGATGAACAACGATATTTTTCCTTTCGTGTTGTGCCCTACGGTAATCAGCAAAAACTGCTGGTGGTGCGCGACATCAGCCGCATCAAACGCCTGGAGCGTATGCGCAGTGATTTTGTTGCCAATGTGTCACACGAATTACGTACGCCATTGACTGTGGTTTCTGGTTACCTGGAAAATATGGCGGCAGACGATAGCGAGCAGAACAAGCACTGGGACAAGTGCGTGCTACAGATGCAGGGACAGACGCAGCGCATGACCCGGTTGGTGGAAGACCTGCTGATGTTGTCACGGCTGGAAGATGAAGACAAAACCGTGATACGTGATCCTGTCGCAGTGTCTGCGTTGTTGACCTCGCTGGTGGAAGACGCGCGTGTGCTCAGTGGAGAAAACCAGCATCGTATCAGCCTGGAAAGCGATGACAATCTCTGGTTACGCGGTAGCGAAAAAGAACTCACCAGTGCTTTTTCCAATCTGTTATTCAACGCCGTGCAATACACGCCAAAGCAAGGCCATATTACAGTGCGTTGGTATCGTGATGATGATAAGGCCTGCTTTGAAATACAGGACGACGGTATTGGTATCGCCATTCAACACGTACACCGGCTGACGGAACGATTTTATCGCGTCGATGCCGGACGGTCGCGTGAACATGGTGGCACGGGACTGGGGCTGGCCATCGTCAAACATGTGCTCGACCGGCATGAAGCGTGGCTGGGTATCGAAAGCCAACCGGGCAAAGGCAGCGTGTTTCGTTGCACCTTTGCGCCAAAAATGTTGATGCAACGCGATGCATCAACAGAAAACCGCTGAGCAAACAGCAATGGTCATGTGACGGACATATTAGTGTCACACTATTGTCATTTTTGTGCGAGATACTGAATACACACAAACGGTATAATTTTAATTTCCGGAGTTAAAGAGCAAATGAATACAACACGTTTTTGTATGAAAACAACAATGGGCAAAACAGTGATTGGCGTAATTGCAGCCAGTACATTATTTACCAGTGTTGTTTCAGCGGGAGCCAAACTGGATGAAGGTTTGGCAGACTATCAGCGTGCCAGTGGTGTATCCGGCAACCTGTCCAGTGTGGGTTCAGATACGTTAGCCAACCTGATGACATTATGGGCCGAGGAATTCAAGCGTGAGTACCCCAATGTCAATATTCAAATTCAGGCGGCCGGTTCATCCACAGCACCCCCCGCGCTGACCGAATCAACAGCAGCCCTTGGTCCCATGAGCCGAAAAATGAAAAGTAAAGAAATTGCCGCGTTTGAAAAACGATTTGGTTACAAACCCATGGCCATTCCCGTTGCGATTGATGCACTGGCTGTTTACGTACACAAAGACAACCCCATCAAAGGTATGACCATCGCCGATGTTGACGCCATTTTTTCCTCCACCCGTAAATGCGGTGGCAAACAAAATGTGAACAAATGGGGTGATCTGGGTTTGACCGGAACCTGGGCTAATCGCAAAATTCAGATCTATGGCCGTAACTCCGTGTCCGGTACTTATGGTTATTTCAAGAAAAAGGCACTGTGCAAGGGTGATTTCAAAAACAACGTGAATGAACAGCCAGGTTCAGCCTCTGTGGTGCAGTCGGTATCCAGCTCGCTCAACGGCATTGGTTATTCCGGCATCGGTTACAAAACCTCGGGAGTGAAATCAGTACCGTTGGCGAAAAAATCCGGCAAGCCTTTTGTCGCCGCCACCTCGGAAAACGCCGTCAGCAAAAAATACCCGCTGTCACGTTTTCTGTATGTGTACGTGAACAAACACCCCAACAAACCACTGGCTCCACTGGAGCGCGAATTCATCAAGCTGGTATTGTCGAAAGTGGGACAGGAAGTGGTGATAAAGGATGGTTACATTCCCCTGCCTGCCAAAGTAGCCGCAAAAACACTGGCCCGAATTCAATAGAGCGGCGTACAAAATACGAGCAAAAAAGCCCTGCTTCGGCAGGGCTTTTTTGTGGGAGATATAAAAATTATGCTAATTTTGGTAAAAATGGACATAAATCGAAATTAAATTAGATATGTGTTGGTGTTTTATGCTGCTTATTGGTTTTAATTGTCAAAAATGATGTTGGAGTTTTGATGTAATGTTAGTTGAATTTACAGTGGCCAACTTCAGGTCCATTAAAATGGAGCAATCCTTCAGTCTCGTTAAGGGCAAGGGGGATGAGCTGGAGCACACTAATGTTTTCCAGCTTTCAGGAGCGGGAAACCCTGATTTGCTACGTTCGGCAGCTATTTATGGCCCCAATGTGGTGGGTAAATCCAACTTTGTCAGAGCGCTGGAAATTATGCGCCGGGTGGTGATTGAGTCAGCCACGAAAATGCAACACGGTGATGAACTTCCCATGAGCCCTTTCGTTTGGACAGGGAAACGGAACAAGCTCCCAGTGAATTTGAAGCCGTGTTTGTTGCTGATGGTGTGCGTTTTCAATATGGCTTTACCGCTACCCGTAGCAGAGTGATGGAGGAATGGTTGCTGGCTTTTCCAAAAGGACCGCCTCAGCGCTGGTTCAGCCGGGCATGGGATGAAGCGCAACAAACGTATAGCTGGAAAATAGGGCAAGCATTATCCGGCCAAAAGCAATTGTGGCAGGAGTCCACGCGCCCAAATGCATTATTTCTTTCCACCGCCGTGCAGTTGAACAGCGAACAGCTACAGCCTGTGTATGACTGGTTTAATCGTATCCTGCGTACCGCTCAGGTAGGAGAATGGAGCCCCACTTTTACTGCTTCGTTATGTGAAAAAACGGATCGCCGTGAACAAGTGCTTGCTTTTCTGAAAGCGGCAGACCTGGATATTCATGACGTGCAGGTGAGTAAAGAGAAATTTGATGTGCGCAGCTTGCCGGATGAGATGCCTGAAGCGTATAAGCAGCAGCTGGCCGAAGAGCTGAAAGGCAAGAATTTTTTTGAAATTAAAACAGTGCATCAAACCCTGGATGGCCGTACGGTGATGTTCGAATTTGATGAAGAATCAGACGGTACCCGAAAGCTTTTCAGTTTTGCCGGACCCTGGCTGGATAGCCTGAAAAATGGCTATGTGTTGTTTATTGATGAGTTGCACGACAACTTGCATCCCAAGCTGGTGCATTTTTTGATCGAGTTGTTTCATAATCCAGAAACCAACCCCAACAATGCGCAGTTGGTATTTACTACCCATGAGACTTTCATCCTCAGTCAGGAAGTGTTTCGTCGAGACCAGACCTGGTTTTGCGAAAAAGATGAAGGGCAGGCCACTGAATTAATTCCGCTGTCCGATTTCAGTCCACGAAAAGGCCGGGAAAATCTGGAGTTATCTTATCTGGCTGGGCGTTATGGCGCTTTGCCGTATATCCGAAAATTGAAGACAGCATGAGCATTGTATGGGAGGGTTTTGCTGAAACAACATTGACTGGCACTATTTCTTTAATCATGATCAAATTAAAAATTCGACAGGTGCTTAATGCCAAGGAGAAAAAGAATGCCTTTAAATATCATCTATAATAGAAGAACAGAATGGCTTACTGTCACGCATACTTACGGAGATAAAAAAGAAGTTGTCGTTATGAAAGCATATTCAGGGGGTTGGGACGGGTCCCATGCTCTGCCAAAAGGTGAATGGCTGATAGTGGAAAATCCAAGTGGTGATAGATCATATTTTGGTTTATTTTATCAGGATAAAAGTGTAAATGATCAATTTAAACATAGTTTACAGTGGCGTGATGGGATACGTCTTGGGTTTCATCATGATGAGGGTAGTCACGGGTGTATTATGGGTACACAAGCAGATGGGCAAGGGTTTCATGAAGCCCGGAAAACTTGGGAG
>WFQM01000214.1 GCA_015487095.1 Gammaproteobacteria bacterium
CCGACCAACACCAACCAGTTTTCATTATTTATGAAAACACGTAATTTGGGTTAAGCGCTAAAACACTCTCTTTCCTTCTCCGCGTCTTTGCAATCTTTGTGTTTATAACACATCATTTGTCAACGCCACTATAATGCAAATTTTTGATGTACTATGAGGTACTTTCCCGGTGGCTTAAACGCTTGAATTCCGGCTAAAAGTATGCAGAAATGGCGGTATTTTCAGTAAAAATCGCTAACGGAGTGATTTAGCGCTTAATTCACATTTAAACATGCTGTTTGAAAGTGCCTTTTCCAAATACTCCAGGCTTTTATTACCAAAGGGAGCAACTTTGCATAAATCAGATAACTCTTTCCAGTTAACTTCACTCTGTGAATATAACCATTCAAGGCTAAACATTATCTCCTTTAAATATCCTGCCATACTGGAATTGCAATTTGTGATAACAGGATAGTTGCCTCCGTTCATCTTTCGAATTTATTTGTCAATATTTGTTACAAAATCAAATCTTCCATCCTGATAAAGAAAGCTAACACATTCTGTTGCTGATACACATTTACTTATATGCGGAAGATTTTTTGGAATCATATAATATGAGCCTGCTGGCAACAGCACTTCAGTTGATGGATCAGCACCTTTGGCAATATGAGCAAAGGTACCCGATAACACGACACCAAACATATTTGCCGATTTCACATGCATAGGACTGGTAAGTCCAGCGGGTAATTTTACCATTGCCCTATACGCACCTTTAAAACGGTCACCTTGCACAGCTGCAAAGGCTGCGCCTTCGGGTGTGACGCTCCATTTGAGATTCTGGGCTGGAAGATTAATAATATTCGAAACATCTTTGGCAAAGACCTCTGACTGCCCTAACACGGCAAGAAAAAATATTACGCCTGATAATTTTATACAACATAATATGTTCATATTTCACCTCTGAAAAAAGTTACAGCCTTATAAATCTGTTAATTCCTATGATTCAACACATAACATCATTTAATTTGTCCAAAATATTACCCCAACCACCTTCGTGATTTGAGCGACTTTCTTCATCAATAAACCTGACATGAGTTAACTCAATGTTTGTTTTATTTTCTTTTAGCTCACTGAATTTTAGCGTAACGATACTGCCATCTGTTGAAAATGGCGACGACCAGGTAAAAACCAGCTTGTGCGGGCGATTGATTTCCAGATATTTTCCGGTGTGTGGAATTTTGTCATCTCCAACCTGCATGATTATTGTGAAGCCTCCCCCTTCGCATGCATCCGTTTCTGTTTGTGGCTGTGGCATACCCGGCATTGGCAGTATAAATTGCGATAATATTTCCGGGTTTAACCACGCATCAAATACTTTTCCAATGGGTGCATGAATTATTTTCTTCACATTTACTGTTAGGTCAGTCATTTTCAGCATCTCCGCTATTCAATATTTCATTAAGTTTTTCCAGGCGTAACTCCCAGATCGATTTGAGTTCTTTAAACCATTCTTCGATAACACTGACATTCTCCAGATTTGCTTCAATCCAATGGGTTCTACCTATCGTTTTGCGTGTAACCAGTCCGGCTTTTTCAAGGATTTTTATGTGCTTGGAGACTGCATTGAGTGACATATCATAATAATCAGCCAAATCGGTTACTCGACTGGCTCCCTGCTGGCAGAGCTTCGTTAACAAAGAGCGGCGGGTCGTGTCACTGACCGCCTTCAGTAATTCAGAAAGAATTTTGTCATTCGAATATTCAACCATATGGCTAAGTATAATGATCCAATCACAATTGTCAACCAAATGGTTGAGCATTAAATGGAAGAATAAACGGCTTCGCAGCAAACTGCGGGGAATAAACTCTACTGAATTGAGATAATGTTTCCAGGCTTAACAATGGTGCGAGCAACATCCGTGCATATCGCATTAACGCTCAAAGAATTGGCGCATTCGCCATTTGCTGTGGATTTTGAGTATTACAGCCTCAGCCAGCAACAACGCTAACAACTTCTCACGCAAGGCTCTGGCAATTAAACATTGTTGTCAGCGTCCGTTTGCGCAGGGCAATCACATAGCAATCGATGATAGTCGAGCCAAACCTGCCCGTTTTCACTCCCTCTTTCCGCAGGTCTTCAACTAGCGTAAAATGCGCGGCCTCTTCACTTCATCGAAGTCCCGGCATTTTATTTTCATTACGTTCACTGCGTCACTTCCAAGGAATTTTCACCCATGTTTGAGCCCCACGCCGCGCCCACGCGCAACATCAAAAATGATGTGTTATCCGGCCTCACCGTTGCGCTGGCGCTGGTGCCCGAGGCGGTGGCTTTCGCTTTTGTGGCGGGGGTCGAGCCACTGGTGGGGTTGTACGCGGCCTTTATGGTGGGGCTGATCACTGCGGTCATCGGCGGACGACCGGGGATGATTTCCGGTGCCACTGGTGCGCTGGCGGTGGTCATGGTGGCTCTGGTGGCCGATCATGGTGTGGAGTATCTGTTCGCCACTGTGGTGCTGATGGGTATCATCCAGGTCAGTGCGGGCATCTTCAAACTGGGTAAATTCATTCGCATGGTGCCGTACCCGGTGATGCTGGGTTTTGTGAACGGCCTGGCCATTGTGATTTTTCTTGCGCAGATGAAAAGCTTTCAGGCTCCTGATGCGGAGGGCATTTTGCAATGGATGAGTGGTAATGCCCTGTGGGTAATGCTCGGACTGGTGGCGCTGACCATGGCTATCATCCATTATCTGCCTAAATTCACCACCGCCGTGCCTTCTTCACTGGTGGCTATCGTGGTGGTGAGCCTGCTGGTGATCGGCATAGACCTGGAAACTAAAACCGTGGGGGATATCGCTTCCATCGCGGGTGGTCTGCCGGACTTTCATATCCCCATGGTGCCGTTTACGCTGGAAACCCTGTGGATTATTTTACCTTATGCGGTGATTCTCGCCGCCATCGGCCTGATCGAATCACTGCTGACACTCACCCTGATCGATGAACTCACGGAAACCCGTGGTCAAGGCAATAAAGAATGTGTCGCTCAGGGTACCGCCAATATTGCCACTGGCTTTTTCGGCGGCATGGGCGGCTGCGCAATGATCGGTCAAAGCATGATTAATATAAATTCCGGTGGTCGCGGGCGACTTTCCGGCATTACTGCTGCGCTGGCGTTGCTGGCCTTCATTCTGTTTGCTTCTGACCTCATTGAGCAAATCCCGCTGGCAGCACTGGTGGGTGTGATGTTTATTGTGGTCATCGGTACCTTTGAGTGGTCCAGCTTTCGTATTCTCAAAAAGGTACCACCTGCCGATGCCTTCATCCTGATTCTGGTATCCGGTATCACTGTGGCCACCGATCTCGCCGTTGCAGTAATCGTGGGGGTCATCGTCTCAGCGCTGGTGTTTGCCTGGGAGCATGCCAAGCACCTGCAAGTCACCAGCTTCATCAATGAAATGGGCGACAAGGTCTATGAGCTGCACGGCCCGTTGTTTTTTGCTTCGGTGAAAAACTTCGGGGAACTGTTTGATGTACACAACGATCCCGACGATGTGGTGGTGGAATTCAAACACTCCCGTGTCTACGACCATTCTGCCATTGAGGCCATCGACGCATTGGCGGAGCGCTACCTCAAGGCCAACAAACGCTTGCACCTGCGCCACATCAGCCCTGAGTGCCAGAAACTGCTTACCAAAGCGGGTGACCTGGTGGAGGTCAATGTAATCGAAGACCCAAAATATCGTGTGGCCGATGACCAGCTGGGCTGAGTCGATATAGGGTAACGAGAATTATCCGGAACCCCAACGTGCCAGGGCAACAGACTGCCTCCAAAACCATGTGCGGGCTACTCTAGCCTGTCGAGCTGTAAAATCTAACGCAAAGACGCGAAAGCGCAAAGAACGCAAAGAGATATTTTTTGCTCGCTATCCTTTAGGGTCTGTTCTCAGCCTGCCAGCACTGTGATAACAGCACCCATTGTCGGGGCACACTCTCACCTTTCATACATCCTCCACTGCCTGTGCCAGCGTTGATATACCTCGCCGAATTCACATTCAAAGAATGCCGCATTTAAGACTTCCTTAAGTCTGTATGGCTAAAGTTTAATCACTGGAAAATAACAAGCGAGAACAAACCTGGTGGTAATTATGTGTTTGACTAAAATAAAAAAATCCAACGTATGCAATCAGGGCTCGCCCCTCTCCATACGGTCCCGGTCATTCCAGCCAGTGATGGCATTACTGGCTGGCGCAACCCTGTGTTCGAGCATATCAACGGCGACTGCCGCCCCGATATCAAACCCGAAAGCCGTGCATCATTCGGCCATAGAGCAGGCACGCCAGGGTCAGCATGAAGCTGCGCTGAAACAGTTGGGCTTACTCGTTCAGGCTTATCCTGAAAACCCGTTATTCCGCTACGACTATATTAATACGCTGGCCTGGGCTGAGCGCGATGAAGAGGTGTTGGCGCAATTATCTCATATTGATTTTGCACAGGCACCCGCTTACGTGCTGAGAGCCATTGGTAAATCCGCACGCAACCAGCAACGCCCCAAGCTGGCCATTCGGGCTTATCGTGCCGCGCTGAAACAAACACCCAATGAACGACAAGCTCAATTGGGCCTTGCCATGAGTCTGGCCGAGGCTAAACAGCCTGTTGAAGCTAACAAACAAATTCAGTCTTTGCTCAAAGCTAACCCCAGATCCATCGAATTATTAAAAACACTGGCCTACATAAAAGAAACTGACCGGGATTACGCGGGTGCTTTTGATATTTATGACCGCATATTAATGATTGATCGCGACAATAAAAGTGCCCGGCATGCCCGAGTGCTGAGCTTGCTCCGCCTTGGCGTTCCTCATGAAGCATTACAGTTTGCCCGTCGCGATACCGGTTTGTTCAGTCCTGAAGAATGGAACCGAATGCTTGGCGATCAGGCCGCAATAGAAATACGTTGGGGACAACAACCTGTAGCAGACCCGTCCCAACGCTATCGCAATACCGACAAGGCTATTGAACTACTCAAAAACCAACAAAAGAATATAACAGATAAAACGTCTCCCGCTTATCTGCGTAACCGATTTGATCTCATGGCAGCTTATCGCAACCGGCGCTATATGCATGAAGCCGTCACACTGTATGAGCAATTACGCAAAGACAATGTAAAGAGTTTCCCTCCTTATGTGCAGGCGCTTGTTGGTGATGCTTATTTGTCATTACATCAACCCGAAAAAGCAATCGCCTTGCTGGAAAAGTCTGTCGATAAAGACCCTCATAATCTGGATGCGCAATATTCACTGTATTACGCTTACCTCGAAGGCGACCGTTATGAGCAATCGCTCGCCCATATCGATGCCCTTGAAGATGCGTTACCGCAATGGATATGGCCGCCGGGCAGCAAGGAAAAACAACTCAATTTTGATAAGTTATACGCCCAGACTATTGCTTCCATGGCCCGTGCCTATATTGGAAAACTGGCGCAAGCTGAAAACAGACTGAATATCCTGTCGGCTCAGACTCCTGACAATATTGATGTACAAACCAGTCTCGCTCATGTCTTTTTATGGCGAGGCTGGCCGCGTGCGGCCCTGGAAAAATACCAGACGGTGCTGACTCAGGATGCAGATAACATGGAAGCCAAAACAGGTATTGTCAGCGCATTATCTGCACGCGGTAATTTTGCGGATGCGGAAACTGCATTAAAACCACTGCAAGAGCAATATGATGATCACCCTCAGGTCAAAAACCTGACCAAGGAAGCCAATATCCGCAAGATGCGGGAAATATGGCTCGAAGTGAATGGCGGCTCCAGTAGCGACACAACACTCTACCAAGGTAGCAGTGACTTGGGCTTTACTGGCTATTATTACGATCGTCCTTGGCGCTTGGGGCTTCGCGCCTTTGCTTATTTATCACACCTTCAGGGTAACTTTTCCGGACAAACAGCAACCCGCAACCGGGGTGGCGCAGGTTTACATTATCAGCAACAGGATATTGTACTTAAAGGCAATATCAGTGGTGGTGATGGACCTGCAGGACTTTCATTCCAGGGTGACTGGAGCCCAACGGACCACTGGCAGGGAAGCCTTGCAATAGAAACATTCAGTGAACAAACACCACTAAGAGCTGACCTGGCGGGCGTTAAAGCACAGTCTCTGGGTGTCAGTACAAGATACCGTTTTCACGAAAGCCGCAGCCTCGGTGCTTCGCTGCAATACATGGACTTTGATGATGGCAATCAACGTAACACGCTTTCCCTGTTTGGTCAGCAGCGCCTCTTCACCGGGCTGCGTTACACACTGGCAGGTGAACTGTATCTCTATCGCCAAACCAATAACATCAATAATGCGGCCTATTTTAATCCTTCAAAACAAAACTCTATTGAACTGAGTTTTAATAATGAATGGCTGACATCCATGCATTATGAAAAATCAATGCGCCAACGCCTCAAGGTCGGTATTGGCTCAAGCAACCAACAAAACTTTGATACAAAATCAACCTGGATGGTGAGCTATGAACACCACTGGAGCTTTAGCCAACAGTTAAGCCTGGCTTATGGCATCAGCCGTTCCCGACCTGTTTATGATGGTGTGAAAGAATCTTTCATCCGCGGTTTTATGAATTTATATGTAAGGTTTTGATCATGAATTTTTCCAAGAAAATAAAAAAATATTTTCCCTGCCAAAAACTAAACCCGTTATGGGCTGCACTGTTGCTGTTGGCAATAACAGCCCCCGTACAGGCCGAGCTTATTGTGCTTTCCTACCATGAAGCCGGTCACAAGCTTGATAACCATTCAGATTTTGATGCGATGACATTGAAAACCTCTGAGCTGGCAGCACAATTTTCCTGGCTCAAAGAACAGGGTTATGTCTCAATCAGTATTGATGATTTACTGGCGGCGCAAAAAGGAACACGCGCATTACCAAATAAAGCAGTGCTACTCAGCTTCGATGATGGCTATCTGGGAATGTATACACAAGTTTATCCATTGCTGCGTGCTTTTGACTATCAGGCTGTCATTGCATTGGTCGGGCGCTGGATGGAAACACCTAACGGTAAAAAGTTGACATATGGCACCAAGTCTGTGGCACGAGAAAATTTCTTGACCTGGGCACAAATTCGGGAAATGGTAAAATCCGGTCGCGTAGAAGTTGCTTCACACAGCTATGACCTTCATCGCGGCATCCTTGCTAATCCACAAGGCAATACGCAGCCTGCCGCCACCAGTCAGCGCTATAACGCTGACGCCAGCCAATATGAGAATGAAAAACAATATCGTCAACGTATTTACAATGACCTGAAACGTAACTCAGACCTTATTGCCCGAAAAACAGGGAAAAAACCACGCGTACTTGTATGGCCTTACGGTGCTCATAACCGCATCACCATAGACATTGCCAAAAAACTTGGTATGCCGGTTACCTTGAACCTTGAAGAAGGAAGGGTGGATCTCCAAAGCCCCGGTAGCATAAACCGTTTGTTGATCGGCCATGGAATTACACTGGCTGACTTTGTCTGGCAAATAACCAATCACTACAAACCTAAAAAAGAGCTTGTACGTGCAGTAAACCTGAACCTTGATAATATCTATGACCCGGACCCCGAACAACAAGAAAACAATCTTGGCGAGGTTCTTGAGAAAATCAAAAAACGCCGCATTAATACCGTTTATTTACAGGCATTCTCTGACCCTGATGGTGACGGTAATGCAGACGCCGTGTATTTTCCTAACCGGCACCTTCCAGTACGTGCAGACTTATTCAATCGTGCAGCCTGGCAACTGCGTACACGCACAGAAGTTAAAGTCTATGCCTGGATGCCTCCTGAAGCCTTCAGTTCAGAAACAGTAAGCCTGCGAAGTGATCTCTATGAAGACCTCGCCAGATATTCGTACATAGACGGCCTGGCTTTTTATCATGCTGCTGGACTGAGTGATAACGAGCGCGAGCTGGTCGAACGAGCCCGCCTCTACCGCCCCTTGCTAAAAGTGACACATAAAAAAGCAGAAGCCCCATCCATGAGTGATCTGGAGAAAAACTGATCATGGAAAACTGGCTCTCAATTTATCTGAATTCGGCACTTAACCTGGCCTACTATTACCCATTGATTATGGCTTATGTCTGGATGGTAGGTGGCATATTTTATTACAACAAATGGGAGCGCGGACAACCGACTGGGGGGCATGCGATTACATTACCGGATTATCCACCCGTCAGCATACTGATACCTTGTCATAATGAAAGTGCCAATTTGCGTGAAACCATCTCGGTACTGCATAACCAGAATTATCCTGATTTTGAAATTATTGCAATCAATGACGGAAGCACTGACAACACGGGAGAAATTCTCGATGAATTATGTCAGGCATCCTCACACTTACGTGTTGTACACCTGAAGGAAAATCAGGGTAAAGCCATGGCGTTGAATGTCGGCTCGATGATGTCGGCCAACGAGTTCCTGATTTGTATTGACGGTGATGCATTGTTAGATGCCAATGCAACAAGCTGGATTATGCAGCACTTTATTCGCGGTCCGCATGTAGGTGCTGTAACGGGAAACCCGCGGGTACGCACTCGTTCCACACTGTTAGGC
>WFQM01000215.1 GCA_015487095.1 Gammaproteobacteria bacterium
GTGTATTGGGAGGTTATGTTGTCGTGCTACTGACAAGTAGCGTGTTATAAACGCAGAGGTCGCAGAGGCGCAAAGGACGCAGAGAAAAACACGAAAAACTTTGCGCCTCTGCGTTAAATACCCGGTGATTTTTAAAACCGATGTTTTAAGCACCTAATTCATATTTGAGGCCTGCGTAACATCAGTCAATAATGATGCTTATCTGCTTATGATGACCTACCTGAAATAACGACCCATGCGCCTGCCCGATTTATATCTTGCTTCTGCTTCCCCCCGTCGCCGTGAATTGCTGGCACAAATCGGTTTAAGGGTTGAAGTCGTTTCACAATCAGTGAAGGAGCACCTGCTCGACAATGAATCCCCTGAAAATTATGTACGACGGCTAGCCCTGGAAAAGGCACGAGCAGGACTGCTGATGCCTGATACACATCAGCAATGTCCCGTGTTGGGAGCAGATACTGCTGTCGTGGTGGATGATTACATTTTGGGTAAACCCGCAAGCGAAGCCGCCGCATTGGCTATGCTGAAGCAGCTGTCAGGACGTACACATCGGGTTTTGTCAGCCGTAGCCGTGGTGGGGAAAGACAATCTCGGGCAAGATAGGGTCGAGACATGCCTCAGTCAGAGCCGGGTACGTTTCCGGCGCATTGATGAACAGGAATGTCTGGCTTACTGGCACACAGGTGAACCGGCAGACAAGGCCGGTGCCTATGGTATTCAGGGTTTGGGCGCGGCATTTATCGAGCATCTTGAAGGCAGTTATTCGGGGGTGATGGGATTACCGCTATTTGAAACCAGCGAACTCTTGTACCGGTTTGGCATCAAAGTGTTACGCAAAAATGATAAGGATCAATAAACAACACCATGAATGAAGAAATTCTGATTAATGTTACCCCCCGCGAAACCCGGGTGGCGATGGTGGAAAACGGCGTGCTACAGGAGTTGTTTATTGAGCGCACCAGCCGTCGCGGCCTGGTTGGCAACATCTATCGTGGCAAAGTGGTGCGGGTATTGCCGGGTATGCAGGCGGCCTTTATTGATATCGGTCGTGAACGCACGGCATTTTTGCATGCCTCTGACATTATTTGTCGCACAAAAAATGGTAATGGCTCGGGTGACGGCAATACGGAAAATGGCAAGTCCCCCGATAATATTGTTGATCTTTTGCATCAGGGCCAGGAATTGCTGGTGCAGGTGGTGAAAGACCCTCTGGGCAGTAAAGGTGCGCGATTGACGACACATCTTTCTGTTGCCGCGCGTTTTTTGGTGTACATGCCGGGCGAAGATCATATTGGTGTTTCGCAAAAAATTGAAGATGAGGCTGAACGACAACGTCTGCGTGATTTGTTGGTGGCCCTGTCTGAAGAGCTGGGCACGGGAGGTTATATTGTGCGCACCGTGGCGGATGGTGTCAGTGAACAGGAATTGCGCGCCGATGTGGAGTTTTTGCATAAACTGTGGGAAGAAATTCAGGAACGTGAAAAAACCTGTGGCCCCGGTATGCTGGTACACGGTGATTTATCTCTGGTGATGCGCACCATGCGTGATCAGGTAGATATTGATATTGAAAAAGTGCGTATCGATTCACGTGAAAACTATGAGCGAGCGAAAAAGTTTGCCAGTAAATTTATCCCGGCCATGGCAGATCGTATTGAATACTACCCGGGTGAACGCCCCATTTTTGATCTTTACGGTATCGAAGATGAAATACAAAAAGCCTTGAGTCGTAAAGTGCAATTGAAGTCAGGTGGGTATCTCATTGTGGATCAAACCGAAGCACTGACCACCATTGATGTGAATACCGGCGCTTTTGTAGGCCACCGTAATCTCGAAGAAACTATTTTTAAAACCAACCTGGAAGCGACACTGGCCATTGCCCGGCAACTGCGGCTACGCAACCTGGGCGGTATTATCATCCTTGATTTTATTGATATGACAGATGCCAGTCATCGTGAACAGGTGATGCGGGCACTGGAAAAAAACCTGGAACGAGATAGAGCCAAGAGCCATATTTGTGAAGTGTCCGGCCTGGGACTGGTGGAAATGACCCGCAAGCGGACACGCGAAAGTCTTGAACATGTGTTGTGCGAACCCTGTCCTTGTTGTGAAGGTCGAGGTTCGGTACGTACAGCAGAAACCGTATGCTACGAAGTGTTTCGTGAATTGATTCGTGAATCACGCCAGTATGAAACCGAACAATTTTTGGTATTGGCTTCACAAGAAGTCGTCGATTTAATGTTAGATGAAGAATCAGCAGGTGTGGCGGAGCTGGAAGAGTTTATTGGTCGGCCGATTCGTTTTCAGGTGGAAAGCCTTTACACCCAGGAACAGTTTGATGTGGTGTTAATGTGATTCCTCTTCGCCAATATTTGCATACCCGTGTTATGGACTGAGCGTTTTGGCAAATACTTTGGCAAATAAGGGACGTGCGATTTATCGATTCGTTTGGGTGAGTGCTTGGTATGCGTTTGCTGCTGTTGTGGTATTGGTGGCGACGTTGTTTGCCGCTGCCCGTCTTTTGTTACCTTATGCGGATCAATACAGCGTTGAAATAGGCGAGCGTCTCAGCAGTTATCTTGAGCAACCCGTGTTGGTGCGCGCCCTGGATGCAGAATGGGATGGCTGGGGGCCGTCACTGGTACTGCGTGATGCCGCGCTGCTGGATGCCATGGGCGAACACCCGGTATTACAGCTGGAAAAAATCCGTCTGGGTTTTGACCTGCTTGATTCGGTGCGTCAGTGGCAGCCGATATTTTCCCACATCACATTGGTGGGTGTTGATTTGGTGTTGACGCGCAGCAAACTGGGTGAGTTTTCTGTGGAGGGAGTATCCGCCGGAAATGATGAGGTTGGGCAAAAACCGGAAGATACCGAACGGATGATGGCGTGGTTGTTTTCCCAGGGGCAACTCGGTTTGGAAAACAGCAACATCACTTGGCGTGATGAAATGGGCACAGGCCGGGAACTGCATTTTTCCGCAGTGAATATTCGTTTGCGTAATGATGATGACCGGCACCAGTTGGACGCATCGCTTGATTTGCCACGCAAATTTGGCAAATCGCTGATGTTGCGGGTCGATATGCACGGCAATCCTTTACGGACAGACGGGCGACGTACACAACTGTATCTGGCTGGCGAACATGTGCATTTGACAGAATTGTTTGAAGCGCAGTCGTTGGCAGGCGTGGGTGTTACCACAAAAAGTGCCAGCTTTCAGGTGTGGGCAGGATGGAAAAATGGACAGCTTCAACAGATAAAAGGCAATGCCGATGCGGGCGGGGTGGCATTGATACCCGCAAAACCTGAACCGAACCAAAAGACATTGTTGCTTGACCGGGTTGCCGCTGATTTTGATTGGCGGAAAATGGAGAAGGGCTGGCAGTTTGAAGCCAATGAGTTGCTGCTCGCACGGCAATCCCGTCAATGGCAGCCATCGCGTGTTTCATTGAGGTTTATGGAAACAGCAGAAGCTGGTGTAGCACTGAATGCGTACGCCAGTTTTTTACAGATGGAAGATGTTGCCCACTTATTATCACTCTTTTCCGTCGGTGGTGAAGCGGTGCAGAAACCGTTGTTCGCGATCAGGCCGCGTGGCGAAATTCGTGATGCCGAAATTGTCTGGCAGGCCGGTGATGCCTCCCGTTATCAAGCTTATGCCCGGCTACAAAATACCTCAGTTAATGCCTGGAGAGCTGTTCCCGAAGCGCAAAAAATTGAGGGTGAATTATGGCTGGACTCTGAGGGAGGGCAGGTTGAATTACAGCATGCGGCGGTGACACTGGATTTTCCCGATTTGTTTCGTTGGCCGCTCACGGTGGATGAATTGCGTGGCAATGTTGCCTGGCAGCAGGACGGGCAAAACTGGCGGCTTATCGGTCGCAGACTGGAAGCCAGCAATGAAGACATTACCGCTTCCGCAACCCTGGATATTGTGCAGGACTCCGCAAAAAAATCACCCTTCATGTCTCTGCTGGTTAATGCCCGTGATGGTGACGGTAGTCAGGTGGCACGATATTTACCGACAGGCATTATGTCCCCGAATGCGGTTGACTGGCTGGATGAGGCCATTGTTGGTGCGCATATTATTTCGGGTGGAGCACTTTTTCATGGCCGACTGGATGAATTCCCTTTTGATCAAGGGAATGGGCGGTTTGAAGTGAGTTTTGCCACAAAAAATGCCAGTTTGAATTATGCAGAAGATTGGCCGCCAATTACGGATATTACGGCAAACGTACGTTTCCTGGGTCGGGCCATGTTGGTTGAAGCACAAAAAGGAAAAATATTTTCCAATGATATTCAGCGAACTAAAGTCAGCATTGCCGATATGACGGCAAGGCCAATGCTGTTGAAAATCGAAGGTGAAGTGCAAGGAGCAACCCAGGAAAAGCTGGACTATCTGGTCACCAGTCCACCGCTTTATACCGCCTTTGCACAACACCTGGAAGGAATGACGACCAAAGGCAACAGTTTACTGAGCTTGAATGTGTTATTACCTATTGGTGGTGAAGAACCCGTACAGGTAAATGGCTGGTTGACGATGAAAGAAAACACCCTGTCGATTCCACCGCTAGGCCAGATGTTAAGCGGTATCAGCGGTCGATTGGAGTTTTTCCAGGCAGGTTTACGCGCCAAAAATATACAAGCGGAATTATTCGGGCAGACAACACAAATAAACATCACAACCGATGAAACCCGTCTGAATCCCAAAGTCCGTATTCGTGCGCAAGGTATGTTTGATGCGCCGGATTTAGCAGCACGTTATTTGCCCCCTATCAAAGAGTTATTGGCAGGAAAGGGAAACTGGAATATTTCTTTTGATATTCCGCTTAGCGGAGAAGATGCTGATACCACGAATGTCGCTGTTTTACAGGCACGTACCAATCTTAAAGGTGTCGAAGCGCGCCTGCCGCCGCCTTTTGACAAAACGGCAGAAGAGGCGGGCAGCCTGGAATTGCGTGTGGATTTCCCCCCGAAACAACTGCCCATCTTACGTGTCAACTATGAAGGCTTTGTGGATGGTGTTTTCGCATTAGGTGATATGTCGCCCGACACAGCCCTGTCGGACAATGCCATTGTCGAAAACAGTTTTCGGGGTGAAGTGCGCCTCAATGGCGGCGTTGCTGAAATGCCCACAGCCCCGGGATTACGTCTGGCAGGCTGGATGGATACCGTGTCACTGGATGACTGGCGTAATTTGCAGCTGACAACAACTCATGATTCCAGTACGTCATTGTTCAATTCTGCGGATATTGCCGTACGCAAGTTGGAGCTCTATGGCCAACAACTACAGAATGTGCGATTCAAACTGGCATCGGTGAAAGAGGGTTTGCAGGCAGACATCGACAGTGAAGAATTAAAGGGCCGTATTCTGCTGCCACACAAGATGCAGGACAACCCCATCCGCGCAGAGCTGGACTATTGTTATCTCACCGAAATGAGCGAGGGCAGTAGCGCAATGGACCCGAGGGGTCTTCCCGAACTAGACTTTCATATTGCTGATTTTCGTTATAAAAATCGTAAGTTTGGTTCGATACGTTTGGAAACTGCTCGTGTGGCCGACGGTGTGCGTATCGAGCAACTGGTATTAAAACCGCGTTCCACCACGATTACGGCCCGTGGCGGCTGGTATGTCCGCGGCAAACAGCAGTATTCCAATGTGCAAATGCATGTCGAGAGCCGCAATATCGGACACACGCTTAAAGCGTTGGGCTATGTAGGAGGCATCAACAAGGGCAAAGGAAGCGTGGATCTCGAACTGAAATGGCCGGGCTCTTTTGCCGATGTGGATGCCAGTGAAATTCAAGGCAGGATGAGCCTGTCACTCAAAGAGGGTTATCTGCTGGATGTTGACCCTGGAGCAGGCCGTATGTTTGGCATGCTCAGTATCCAGACTTTGCCCAGGCGCTTACTGCTGGACTTTTCCGATGTGTTTAGAAAAGGGTTTGGTTTTGACCGCATTAGGGGCAGCTTCACCATCGAAGGCGGTGATGCCTACACAAACAACCTGTACATGGAAGG
Organism: Gammaproteobacteria bacterium; assembly: GCA_015487095.1. Lineage (GTDB taxonomy): Bacteria > Pseudomonadota > Gammaproteobacteria > SZUA-152 > SZUA-152 > SZUA-152. Next base: position 6,019 of record WFQM01000215.1, read on the forward strand.
CCCCGCCGCACGCGTCGAAATCGCCGGACGTACCGGCCTTGCAGACCAGGACTATGATCAATTAGTGACGGTTACCCCTCATGTGGCAGACAGTCTGCCCTTACTGGGTGTTTTGGCGGCAACCCCACAGGTAGGAGCCGCCATTCTGGCATTTCAAAAACTGTTTCAACCACAAATTGATGATGCGACTAAAAACCAGTACACCATTACTGGTAGCTGGAATGAGCCAGTGATCAAAAAATTCAAATCCCCCGAGGTGGCAACCGATAGTGCTGATGAAGATGAACCATAGTCAGTGAATGGATAATCTGTTGGAGAATAGGTTGTAGTGTTATGATTTCCCAAAAATAATTCAAACAAAAAGCAACAGCAAGGAATCACATGGCAAAAATCGCAGCAGTGCAAATGGCCTCTGGGCCTAATGTGAACGCAAACCTTATTGAAGCCGAGCGCTTGATCGCCATGGCGGCTGGAGCCGGAGCCGAACTTGTCGTATTACCCGAGAATTTTGCCATTATGGGTATGACGGAAACCGACAAAGTCGATGTGCGTGAAATGGATGGTCAGGGTCCCATACAGGATTTTCTCGCTGAACAGGCCAAGAAACATGGGCTATGGCTGGTGGGTGGCACTATTCCATTGGCTGCGGACAGCCCCAACAAAGTACGTAGCGCCTGTCTGTTGTACAACGATCAAGGGCAGCGCGTTGCCCGTTACGACAAAGTGCATTTGTTTGATGTGCATTTACCGGATAGTGATGAAAACTATGTGGAATCAGAAACCATAGAACATGGTGAGCATATTATTGTTGCTGACACCCCGTTCGGTCGCCTGGGGCTGGGCGTGTGTTACGACCTGCGTTTCCCCGGTATTTTTCGTCGCATGCTGGACGAAGGCGTGGAAATCATCGCTCTGCCATCGGCTTTTACTGCGATTACCGGCAAAGCGCATTGGGAAGTATTGGTGCGTGCCAGAGCGATAGAAAATTTATGTTATGTGATTGCCGCTGCACAGGGTGGTTATCATGTGAATGGTCGGGAAACTTATGGTGACAGCATGATTGTTGACCCTTGGGGTGCTGTAATGGATCGTCTTCCAAGTGGTTCCGGATTTGTGATTGCAGAGACGGATTCGGCGCATCAGCAATCGGTGCGACGGAATTTCCCGGTATTGGAACATCGGAAAATTCAGCACTCAATGAATTGACTGAGTAGGGCGGGCACGTTTTTTGTGCCCACGCGGAGAAATTAAATGTCATACCAAGAATGGAGCGGTTATGCGAATTATATTTTTATCACTGTTGTTAGGCGTTATTCCTTTCATATCAGGCTGTGCTGACGACGCCACTGCTGAAGATCCATTTTCTGAGTCAGAGTTCTCAGAGTTGCAAAGCGGACTTCATACGGATAGTGATACATATACCCAAAAACAATCCAAAGTTATTGTGAGCCAAAAGGATTACGATAAAGAGCTGTTGGTTTACACCAGTGCCAGCCCCGAAAGTATTGATTTCTTAACAAGCAAAGTGTTGTTGGTTGATATGGGAAAGAGAAATACAGGCGGATATTCTATAAAAGTTACATCAATTGATGTAAACGAAAATTATGTGGTTGCACATGTAAATTTAATGCAGCCCGGGCAGAATTGTCTTGTCACCGATGCTCTTACAAACCCATACCAATTTGTACTTATTCCTACTCAGAAAGAAGTTTTAATAACAGAGCGAATCACACTCGAAGAGTGCCAATAATAATGGTATAGCAAATTGACACTGCTCTGTTTTGTATTCGTTTTTTGTGCAATGTACAAAGTTACGCAGGGCAAAAAGCCTTAACCACTCCCACCTAATAGTCCCTTCTGTTCTCCCTTCGATTCTTACAGCAAGTAAATGCTGACATGTAAACGTTCAACCAATCTCATCAAAGAATTCTGACGTCTTAATTGTTGACAAAATAGAGGTGGATGTATTTTTTGTGTCCACGCGGAAAATATATTGAGAGCCTCTATTATCCATTTTTATCATAGAGCGTTTATAAAACAGTGAAATGAGCGTATGCAATTAAAGCTACGGTATGGCGAAATCAAGCCGCTAAGAGAAGCTTCAAACAATATAAAGCCACGCTTTCCTAATATGCACAC
>WFQM01000216.1 GCA_015487095.1 Gammaproteobacteria bacterium
GCCTGTGGAGGCGTTGCTGTTGGTGGTGCCGCGTCCGGGCACGATTTCTCCGTGGTCCTCCAAAGCTACCGATATTGCACATAATTGCGGGCTCAGTGAAATCCATCGTATCGAGCGCGGTACGGCTTATTATTTTTCCGGGGCTAATGGCACGACGCTGAGTGATCATCAATTGTCGCTGCTCAAGCCGTTGATTCATGACCGCATGGTGGAGCAGGTGATGGACAGTCTTGATGATGCCGAGGCTCTGTTTATGCAGACTGTGCCTGCTCCCATGACTACGGTGGATATTCTTGGTGGCGGGCGTGACGCATTGGCTCGCGCCAATGTCGAGCAGGGGCTCGCGCTGGCGGATGATGAAATTGACTATCTGGTGGACAATTTCAGTGCTCTGGGTCGTAATCCCACCGATGTGGAGCTGATGATGTTTGCTCAGGCCAATTCCGAGCACTGTCGCCACAAAATTTTCAATGCGGACTGGGTTATCGACGACCAGCCGCAGGAAAACTCTCTGTTCGGGATGATTCGTCATACTCACAAAGTGCATCCCGAAGGTACGTTGTCGGCGTACAAGGATAACGCGGCAGTGATGAGCGGCAGTGCCGGTCAGCGGTTTTTCCCGAATCCGGAAAATGGTCGTTATGCATATCACGATGAAGATGTGCATATTCTGATGAAGGTGGAGACGCATAACCACCCCACGGCCATTTCACCCTTTCCCGGCGCGGCGACGGGGTCCGGGGGGGAAATTCGTGATGAAGGTGCCACTGGTCGTGGTTCCAAACCCAAGGCCGGGTTGTGCGGATTTTCTGTGTCCAATCTGAATTTGCCCGATGCGCCGCAACCCTGGGAAACGGATTACGGTCGCCCAGGGCGTATTGTTTCGGCGTTGGATATCATGCTGGACGGTCCCATCGGTGCGGCAGCGTTTAATAATGAATTTGGTCGCCCTAATATTTGCGGTTATTTCCGTACCTTTGAGGAAAAGGTACCGTCAGCAGGCGGTGTCGATGGTAAAGAAGTGCGCGGTTATCACAAGCCCATCATGCTGGCGGGCGGGCTGGGTAATATTCGTGCCGGGCATGTGGAAAAAAATGTGATTCCACCGGGCGCACAGCTTGTGGTGTTGGGTGGCCCGGCGATGTTGATTGGTCTGGGGGGTGGTGCGGCGTCCAGCATGGCCACAGGCGACAGTCACGAAGACCTGGATTTTGCTTCAGTACAGCGGGGCAATCCGGAAATGGAACGCCGTGCGCAGGAAGTTATCGACTGCTGTGTCGCCATGGGTGATAACAATCCTATTGTTTCCATTCATGATGTGGGGGCGGGCGGGCTGTCCAATGCCATGCCGGAAATTGTGCATGATTGTGGTCGTGGCGCACGTTTTGAATTGCGCACGATTCCCAGTGATGATCCGGGCATGTCCCCGAAAGAAATCTGGTGCAACGAATCCCAGGAGCGTTATGTGCTGGCGGTGACGTTGGAGCGGTTGGCAGAATTTGAAGTGCTGTGTGAGCGTGAACGCTGTCCCTTTGCGGTGATCGGCGAAGCCACCGAAGAGCAACAATTGCTGTTAGGCGATGGTCACTTTGATAACACGCCCATTGATATGTCTATGGAGGTCTTGCTGGGCAAACCACCCAAAATGCTGCGTGATGTGCATCACCATACCTTTCACAAACCGGAATTTGAAACAGCGGATATCGATCTGATGGACGCCGCCATGCGTGTGTTGCGCCTGCCTTCAGTGGCGGATAAAACGTTTCTTATTACTATTGGTGACCGCACGGTAACGGGCATGGTCACCCGTGACCAGATGGTGGGCCCCTGGCAGGTGCCGGTGGCGGATGTGGCGGTGACCAGCACCGGTTTTACCGGCTATGCCGGTGAGGCCATGGCCATAGGGGAACGCACCCCCATTGCACTGTTGCATCATGCAGCTTCGGCACGCATGGCGGTGGGTGAAGCCATCACCAATATTGCTGCTGCGCGTATTAATCAGCTCAGTGAGCTTAAACTGTCTGCCAACTGGATGTCTCCGGCGGGACATCCCGGTGAAGATGCCGGTTTGTTTGACGCGGTAAAAGCCGTGGGCATGGAACTGTGTCCTGAGCTGGGTATCGCCATTCCGGTAGGTAAGGATTCCATGTCCATGAAAACGGTCTGGCAGGAGAAGAACAGAGAAGAAAAGTCTGTGACTTCGCCACTGTCGTTAATTATTACTGCTTTTGCACCTGTGCTGGATGTGCGTGACACTCTGACGCCGCAGTTAAAAGAAGGCGGCGACCTGATCCTCATTGATCTGGGCAAGGGTGAAAACCGTCTGGGAGGTTCTGCTCTGGCGCAGGTTTACAAACAACTGGGACATCATGCACCGGATGTGGATGATGCCGGTGCGCTGACATCTTTTTTTACGGCAATACAGGCACTCAATCGTCAGGGTTTGGTGCAGGCTTATCATGACCGCTCCGACGGTGGTTTGCTGGCCTGTGTGTGCGAAATGGCTTTTGCCGGTGCTATGGGTGTCAATATCCAGTTAGATGGCCTGGTTTCAGACAAGGACAATGATGGGCTTGCAGCATTGTTTAACGAAGAACTGGGTGCGGTGATTCAAGTGAATCATACTGACACCGATGACGTGCTGGCCTGCCTGCGGGAACATGGTCTGGGCAAACACAGTTTTGTTATTGGTGCCCCCACGGATGATAACCGCATCAGTTTCAATGTTGACGGCAAAGAAGTGCTGGGTGAAGACCGCATGGCATTCCGTCGTGCCTGGTCCGAAACGACACTGCACATGCAATCACTGCGCGATAACCCTGATTGTGCCCAACAGGAAATGGAGACCCGGCTGAATGCCGCTGATCCGGGACTGAGTGTTTCGCTGAATTTTGATATTGAAGATAATGTGGCCGCGCCGTTCATTCACACCGGCATGCGCCCGCGTATGGCTATTCTGCGTGAGCAGGGTGTGAATGGTCAGATTGAAATGGCCGCTGCTTTTGACCGTGCCGGTTTTGATGCCATTGATGTACACATGAGTGACATTATCGCCGGGCGTGTTTCGCTGGCCGATTTCAAGGGCATGGTAGCCTGCGGTGGTTTTTCTTACGGAGATGTACTGGGTGCCGGTGAAGGCTGGGCGAAGTCGGTATTGTTCAACAGCCGTGCGCGGGATGAGTTTGCCGCTTTTTTCCAGCGCGATGACAGCTTTGGTCTCGGTGTGTGTAATGGCTGCCAGATGATGTCCAACCTGCACGAGTTGATTCCGGGTGCGGATCTCTGGCCACATTTTGAGCGTAATGCCTCTGAACAGTTTGAAGGCCGTTTGTCACTGGTGGAAGTGTTGCCATCGCCATCATTGTTTATGACAGATATGGTGGGTTCTCGTATGCCCATTGCTGTGGCTCATGGTGAGGGACGTGCTGTCTTTGCCAAGGGTACCAATGGTGTGCAGCCGGTGCTGGATGCAAGTCTGGCTACTTTACGTTATGTGGACAATCAGGGCCAGCCGACAGAACATTATCCTGCCAACCCCAATGGTTCACCGCAGGGCATCACCGGGCTGACTACGATAGATGGTCGTTTCACTATTATGATGCCGCACCCGGAGCGGGTATTTCGCGCGGTGCAATATTCCTGGTCACCGGAAGAGTGGGGCGAAGATGGTCCGTGGCTGCGTATGTTCCGTAATGCGCGGGTAGCCGCAGGGTAGAGGTAAAGAATACGCTTGCCTTGCCGCTATTGCGGTTGGTGACAGGGACTAGATGTACAGGCGTAGGGTGGGCACGTTTTTTGTGTCCACGCATGTATTATCAGTATCCGCGTGGGTAAAACAACATGCCCGCCCTACAGAGAGCATCAGGCTGTTTTTCTGAAAGCGTTAATAAAGGCGGATAACGCAATATGGGTTTTCTGAAAAAGGTTTTTGGTGGTGCAGGTGATAATAACACCCCAAAAAAATCACAAGGCAGCGCCAGAGCGGAACCTTTGTCGATTGCAAAATTGACAGAGCTGTTCCGTTATTTCCCTTTGGGCGAAAAAATTCGTTATTACCCCGAGTACCAAAAAGAAGGTGCGCTGGAAACCATTGTGCTGGGTTATAGCGTCAATGGTCAGTTTGTTTTTTCTCCCGTTGATATTGGTTGTCAGCAGGATGGTGAGCGTGATGTGTTACGGCTCACAGTGGATGGTCAGGAACGCCTGGTACAGGAAGTTGCAAACTTCAGCCTGTTGATTCCCTTTAATCAGGAAGATGAAAATAAACGGGATTATGGACGACGTGCCGAGTTGGGCCCGCGCGGTCCTTTTCGACGTCATAACACCATTACCCTGTTGGCTTGTTCTACCGGTGGTACGCTGAGTCATCTGGATACTGAAGTGAATAAAGTGTTGCCACTGACTGACGGTATTTATGCCGGACATGAAGTGGTGGTATTGGATGTGTTGCCCAGCTCTTTGAAATTGACGGATCAACGCCAGCACTATCGTTTGCAAACAGAGCTGTCTGCGAGCCTGAGTATTCGTGACGGCGAAACACATCAATGTACGTTACTGGATCTTTCTGAAGGTTCTGTGCGCTTACAGTTTGCAGAGGTGACCGCAGATATTATGGCACTTACTGAATTCCGTCGTCTCAAATTAAGTTTTAATGTGGATGTTGATGGTAAAGGCAAGGCTTATGCGCTGGATGGTGTGATGTATCGTAAAACCGATAATCGTTTGGTGATGAAGCTTCAGGGCATTTACAAAGATGGCAAGGTGGAGCCGTTGGGGCTGGTGGATATTCTCGATATCAAGGCAAGTCTGTTTCAGCATCCGGCTACCCAGCAGGCGCTGGAAGCACAGCGTAATTCCTGAGCCTGAATAATCCAACGCAAAGGCGCGAAGACGCAGAGCGCGCAAAGGGTTAGAAAATAATGAGCAAAAGAGATAAAAAAACCTCAAATGCTGTGGATCTCTGCGTTCTTTGCGTCTTCGCGCCTTTGCGTTAGATTTTATGACGCTGTGTTCGTGGTCAATGAACGGCCTGTTTCTCGTCGCTCCCTGACTATGGGAGAATATCAGTCCGTACATACTTCTGTGTATACATTTTAAGGTTAAGGGCAGAATATTTTGGACGAATATTTACTGTTATTGCTGAATCAAACGCTCTCCAATCCCGGGTTCGACCTCTTTTTTGCCTGGATTTCACAAGACCTGCTTTTTTCCACGCCGGTATTGCTGGCTGTGATGGTTTTTTTGAGTTGGCGTTTTGGTAAAGACGGGTTCAAGTTCTGGCTGTTGACGATTGTTTTCATCTCGCTGGGTGACCAGATAGGTGCCGTGTTAAAAGATCTCATCGGGCAACCGCGCCCTTGTGCAGAGTTGGGCAGTGTTGTGCGGCAGGTCGATACCGTATTTTCCATCAACTGTAGCCGTAAGCTCAATGGCATGCCGTCCAATCATGCGCTGAATTTTTTTCTGTTTGTGACCTTTAGCAGTTATATGTTGCGGTGGCGAGGCTGGCTGGTTGGCTTTGGCCTGCTGGCGATATTGGTTGCGCTGTCACGTGTTTATCTGGGAGTGCATTACCCGAGCCAGATACTGGTGGGGGCGCTTATTGGCACGGGGCTTGGTCTTGGAATGGGGTGGCTGAGTCTGCGTTACCTGTCTTTTGTGCAACGTGTGGCACAGGTTGCACGCCTGAATATATGAGTTGTCGCTATTTTGCGACAGGCTTAACTGGCTGTATTTCACGGTTTTTCTCTTTTTCCCCTGATCCCCTGTCTCTCCAGGGAGACACTTGCCTTCATTGTGGCTCGGCCTGAGAGAGTGATTTTTTAGTAACCTATTGAATAATAACAAAATAATGAATCTGGCACGGTGTTTGCTACTGTCCTGATGTCGGCGTACTTGTTACGACAGATTGTTTACCACAACAGAGGATTATCTTATGCGCAAGGAATTATTGTTTGCCACATTCGCCATCGTCGTTTCCAGTACCGTTTATGCCGGTGAAACGTTTGATCAGGTTGATACTGACCAAGATGGCGCTATCAGCAAAGCCGAAGCAGCTTCGGTGCCCGCTTTGACTGACCTGTGGGATACCTACGATAGCAATACAGACGGCAAGTTGGATGAAGCAGAATTTGCTCGTTTTGAAGTTGCTGCACCCAAAGAATAAATAAGTACGATAAGTGAATTCGAGAACCTCTACCCCTCCTCCCCTCTATCAAGGGACTTTGGAATGGATCTGGATGTAGCAGACAGGATGTCAGATTCCGCCGGTTTGAGAGGTTGATTGCAGGCAGTAATTCGTTATTGCAGCGGTCAGCAGCGAAAAATCAACGGATTGAAGACCCGGAATGCGAGTCAGTGATTCGTTCAGGGTTCCTTGAAATATAGAGGTTCTCGTGCGGTGCAGGAAGCACCGTGAAAGTCGATTGTACGCACATACAATCGGCGGCTCAGGAGGCACATCCTGTAAAACTGTGCTTTCGATCCCAAAAATTCCAAGGATGGAATTTTTGGGATCACCCTTTTTTTGGTGTGATCTTTACTTCGGTTTATGACTCTCGCTTGAGTGAACAACGAAATAATTATCCCCTGCTACCTGATGCAATCTTGCGATGTTTAAGCGGGTGAGCATAATCACTTTGGCATTTGTTTGTCTATTTTCCCTCCTTCTGCGTTACTGCTACGGTTACATGGCTTATTATGTTTGCCTTTGCAACGCTCTGAAGATCAAGAAATATTCAGCGTAAATTTTGTTAAAACAGTGATGCCTGTCTACTTAAAACCAGTCCTCCGATATTCGCAGATATACCTTTATTTTGGAGGTGTTGCATCGTGCGCTTGAGCTTGCCAACCTCAATTTTCCAGTTGGCGTTGATCGGCTTTTTGCTGGCGACCCTGCCTCTTTCGATTGCCTTGGTAAATACTTTTGTGCAGATCGACCGCCTGTCGGCACAAATGCAGCTCGCAGTGAGTGATTCTGCCCAGGCCGTTGAAGCCAGTCGTACCATTATGGCCCAGGTGCTGAACATGGAACGCAGTACCGGTCAGTACCTCGTTTTGCGTGATCCCGCCGTGTTGCAACGCTATGAAGACCAGCGTGGCCAGCTTGGTAAGGCCATTGTCCTGTTGGAGAGTTTGCCATCGGGTGAGAGTCTGCTGGGTCGGCTCAGCCAGTTGCGTGAACAGGAACAGGTTTTGTACGACAAGCTTCGTGAGGTGGTCGGTACCCCCGAGCCACAGGTGCAGGATGAGCCGCCCAGGTTGGAGGAGCAGCATAACCTGACCCGGTTGGTGCGCCCGATTCCTTTCGAAGTGGCGCAGATGATTGCCCGGCGGAGCGATGTGATTACCCGGCAAATGGAACAGATGCAGGGTTTGTTACTGTTACAGGCGCTGGGTTTGATTCCGTTGGCGTTGATTCTGGCGGTCGTTTTCAGTGTGCTGATCAGTCGCCCGCTACGGCGTCTCGGCGCTGCTATTCATCGCCTTGGCGCTGGCGAATTTTCGACGCCGGTAAAGGTGAGCGGACCGCAGGATGTGCGTGAACTCAGCGAACATCTCGATTGGCTGCGCAAAAGACTGTCTGAGCTGGATGAGCAAAAGCAGACATTTTTGCACCATGTCTCGCACGAATTGAAAACACCACTGACGGCCATTCGGGAAGGCACGGAATTACTGTGCGATGAAGTGGTGGGTACGTTAAACCCGGAACAGACAGAAGTGGCAAGCATTCTGCGGGAGAGTGGTCTTCAACTACAGGCACAGGTCGAGGCTTTGCTGAACTTCAACGCTGCCTTGGCACAGGAAAAACCGCAACAACAGGAAATCATTATGCTTGATACCCTGTTGCCGGAAATTATCGATAAACACCGCCTTGCCATGCGTGCCCGAAAAATTACCGTGCAGACGGACCTGCAAGCGGTTAGCCTGTGTGGTGAACATGATCAAATTCGCACCTTGTTGGATAACCTGCTGTCCAATGCTATCAAATATTCGCCAGACGGCGGCAAAATTCAGTTAAATGCCTGGGTGGAGAACGATGAGGTTTGTATTGATGTCATAGATGCAGGGCCGGGCATCAGCAGCGAAGAACGAGGTCAGGTTTTCGAGCCCTTTTTTCAAGGGCAGCAACTTGCAAAAGGTCACGTTAAGGGAACAGGGTTAGGATTGGCCATTGCTCAGCGTTATGCCCGCCTGCACCGTGGCAATATAGAAGCGAGGGATAGCCAGACCGGGGCGCATTTACGGGTCACCTTGCCATCGGTCAGTGCAGAATAAAAAATAGACAGGAGATTATGTGTACTCAATGATGTATCGGGGGATGGGAATAATAGCCGTGCTGACATTAACGGCCTGTGCTCAGTGGCAGATAGTCACACAGGCCAGGCACGGTGAAGCCTGTGCGGGCGTCACCAGTTTCTACTCGGCAGCCTCGGCGTTATCGCCTGAGGCGGGAAGGGAAATGCTTCAGGCATTACGCTCAAACCAGGCACAGAGTGACAATCCATGTGACCAGCTGCGTTTGGTGATACTGCTGGGTAAGCCCGGTACTGCCTTTCAGGATGATGCCGAGGCGGGTCGATTGTTGCAGAATTTTCTGCATAATGCCGACCACGCGCAACATCCTGATCGGGGATTGGCATTGCTGCTGGCAGATAACATCAAAGGGCGTCAGCAACTACAGGAGAAATTGCTCCGTCAGGAAAAAAGCCTCGCACTGGAACAGGCTGTCTCGCAAAAACTGGCACAAAAACTTAAGCGGGAGCATGCCGCTACGAAGGCGCTGAAATCACAGCTTGAACAGCTAAAATCCATCGAACAGGATATCAATGAAAAAGAGCAGTCAGTCGCAGTTCCCAATGGTCAGTAAAAAGTCGATGAGCCAAACCAAAATACTCTTGATTGACGACGATGCCAGCCTCTTGAGGCTGTTGTCGATACGTCTTACGGCGGCCGGTTATGTGGTCGAAACGGCCAGCAGTGGTCGTCAGGCATTGGGCAAAATGCCTATCTGCCAACCGCACCTGATCATCACGGATTTGCGCATGGAAGGCATGGACGGTATGGCTTTGTTCGATGAAGTGCATGCCCGCTATCCCTCGTTGCCTGTGATCATTCTCACCGCTCATGGCAGCATTCCTGATGCCGTCGCCGCCACTCGTAAGGGCGTGTTCAGCTACCTGACCAAACCCTTCGACAGTAAACAATTACTGGATAACATCAGTGCCGCCCAGCGACACAGTGGCCAGTCGCAGGGCGACGAAGTTATCAGTGATGATCAAACCTGGCGACGTGGAATTATTACTGCCAGCCCGGTGATGGATGAACTGCTTAAACAAGCCTGGCGGGTCGCTCAGGCAGATGTCAGCATTCTGATCCAGAGCGAAAGCGGCACTGGTAAAGAACTATTGGCGCAAGCCATTCACGCTGCGGGTCCGCGTGCCGAAAAACCCTTTGTGGCCATCAACTGCGCCGCCATTCCTGAAGCGCTGCTGGAGTCGGAACTTTTTGGTCATCGCAAGGGCGCGTTTACCGGCGCTGACCGAAATCACACCGGTCTGTTTGAGACCGCCAACGGCGGCACGCTGTTTCTGGATGAAATCGGCGACATGCCGCTGGAATTTCAAGCCAAACTATTGCGTGTGTTACAGGAAGGGGAAGTACGGCCTGTGGGCATGACACAGCCGATCCCGGTGGATGTCAGAATTATCTCCGCGACTCATACCGATCTTGAAGCTGCCACCGAGACACGCACTTTCCGCGAAGACCTTTATTATCGTCTTAATGTGGTTATGCTGGAACTTCCGGCATTGGCTAAGCGCTGCGAAGACATTCCGTTGCTCGCCAACCACTTTCTGTCTCAACTGAAACAGCGTTCCTCCAGCTGCGTCGCCCAATCTTTCTCCCGCGAAGCTATGGAATTGCTTATGGCCGCTCCCTGGCCGGGCAATATCCGTCAATTGCTCAATGTTGTTGAGCAAGTCGCGGTGCTGACAACTTCACCACTGGTTTCCGCCAGCCTTGTGAAAAAAGCCCTGCGTGGTAAAACCAAAGAAGTCTTGCCCTTGGGTGAGGCGCAAAGCCAGTTTGAACGTGATTATCTCGTGCAGATAATGCAAATGACCCGGGGTAACGTTTGTCAGGCGGCGCGTTTAGCACAACGTAATCGTACCGATTTTTATAAACTGTTGCACCGTCATCAGTTGGAGCCAGCCCTGTTTCGACATAGCTGATACAAAGTGTGGAATACCTGTATCCGGCGTTAACGTTATCCTGATGGTTTTATCTTGTGTTGTTTATTTTGCAATGCTTCCTCCTGCTTGATACGATGAAAACTCATATCTTGCGCTTATATACCCGTAGCGATTGAGATTTAGGTCTAATTGCACGCTCTATTTCCTCCATGGCCGCGTTGAAACTCCTTGCAATAGAACGACTATTTACGCGTCATTTCGCCTCGCCATGAAGAAAATATGACGCACACTTAAACCTAAATCCCAAACGCCACGGGTATATTGTGTAGTTTATGGGGGGTTGACCGACCAACTTTAGAGAGCCATTAACAGGGAGAGTTTCATGAAAAAGTTTCCATTTTCTATTTTGATTTTTAGCGCATTTTATTCAATTAATATTTTTGCGATGCCTTTAGGTGATATTCATATCGCATACTGGAAAAATTACTCCGGCCAATATGTTTATTTTATGGCTATTAAAAATACTGGCCCTATAGCACCCGAAGTAACAACACCTGGTAATCACACCATCGCTAATTGGCAAACATTCCCACCCACCCGGGTTTCCGCAGGTGACAAATTACTTAATGATGATGAGAACTTTGTTGTGTTTGGTCTGGATACAGGGCGTGATGATATTGTCATCAGCAATGTGCTGATCCCGGATGCACAGTCCAGGTTTCATGGGCAAGAGGAACCGGGGTTTGAAGATCATGACAATGATGGGATTCCAAATCAAACCGTTGCGTGGCATTTGCCATTCGACAACTCCTGGTCGCTGAACGATACGGTAAAGCCGGGTAACTGGATTGCTGTCATGTTTACACTGAGTGAAGAGGTGAAGAGTTTTACTACCTGGGTGGGCGGAAGTGATGATGCTTATATCTGGAATGCTCAGCACACCATGCTGGAAGATGGGTTTGGAATCTACGACGCGGATGACGGTCTTTATCTTGCCTCGTTTTTGACAAGAGAAATTCAGGCTAAAAAATACCACTATTAAAATGTGAATTAAGTGCTAAAAACACGCTGCTTTTAAAAGTCACCAAGTATTTAACGCAAAGGCCACAGAGAAAAACACTAAACACTCTGCGCTCTCTGTGGTTATAACACGTCACTTGCCAATGTCATGACAAAATAACATTCCTAATGTGTTGGAGCGCTTAATTCACATTAATTTAGGATAATACAACTATCGAATAGTAAGAGTCTGTCGGGCTACCCGGCAGCTGCCTTTTATGCGGGCGCGCGCTGTTTTGAAAATTTGCGTCAAACAGACTCGAAATTTGCCCCAAATGGATCAAAAAATAGTCCAGAATGGATTTTTTTATTACGATCACCCAGGCTCGACAGGTTCCCGTTATGTTATCTCTTAACCTCCGTGTATTAATTGCCGCCAGTGCAATTCTCTCCAGCTTTTTTGGTTTGGCTGGCGTTACTCTGGACCAAAATTATCGCAATAGTGTTGAACAGGCACTGGAAGAGCAATTACTGGGTTCTGTGTATGCGTTGATCGCTGTCGCTGGATTGGATGAGAGCGGTCGTTTGACAATGCCTCTGTCAGTACCGGATCGGCGGTTTTCCAATTCGGATTCAGGTTTGTATGCCCAGGTAACCAGTAATAATAAGAACTGGCTGTGGCGCTCTGAATCCATGGAGGGCATGGAGCTTCCTTTTGATCGTGGCTTGTCGAGAACGAAGCGTTTGGGCAAAAAATTCATTCAGTCTTCGGGACGGGAATTATATTTACTGAGTTATGGTGTTGTGTGGAGTGATGTCTCTGATCCCAAGCTTGCCTACACTTTCAGCATTGCACAGGATATGGCAGGGTTGAATGCCCGGGTTGCCGGGTTTCGCCGTAGTTTATGGGGTTCATTGGGTGGTGTGGCGTTGCTGTTGCTGGCGGTGCAGGGCGCTATTTTGCGTTGGGGTTTGTCGCCACTGAAAAAGGCGACGGATGAGCTTGTGGCCATTGAGGCCGGTCGGCAGGTAAGGTTACAAGGAGGGTACCCTCCCGAGCTGCAAGGTTTGACTGGAAATATTAATACCCTGTTGTCCCAGCAACAGGAACACCTGGATCGTTACCGGCGGACTTTAGGTGATTTGGCGCATAGCCTGAAAACACCGCTGGCGGTATTGCAGGGTGCGGTAGAAAACAAGGACGAGCAGTCGTTATTGCCGCAGGTTGTGCAAGAACAAGTGGATCGCATGAATCAGATTACCGGTTATCAGCTACAGCGTGCAGCAACGTCTGGCTGGACGGCATTAACGGCACCAGTGAAAGTAAGGGAGATTGTTTGCAAAGTGGTTGCCGGTCTCAACAAAGTGTATGCGGACAAAAAGGTGGATGCGATATTTGATGTGGATGCTTCTGTTGAATTTCATGGTGACGAGGGCGACTTGCTGGAGATCGTGGGCAATCTGATGGACAACGCATACAAATGGTGTGACCGTCAGGTGCGGGTAGCGGCCCAGAGCCGACCCGGGCCAAAAGAAGATCAGTGGGATATTTTATTGCGTGTGGATGATGATGGGGTGGGTGTAGCGCCGGAGATGGTGCAATATGTGATGCAGCGTGGCCGCCGTGCAGACAATGATATCGCGGGTCATGGCATTGGTTTGTCTATCGTGCGTGATATTGTGCAGGTGTATGGTGGCACGTTGGAAATTACGGGGAGCGAACTAGGGGGAGCGGCGGTGAATATCTGGTTACCGATGCGCTCTGCTGACACTGAAAAAAAACAGTGACAACCCCTCATGCTTTCATGTAAGCGCTGGGGTCATCAGTGTTCCCGGGTGTTTTTTATTTACAGCAGCAGGGCTTTACAACAGCAGCGCCGCGAGAAATATTTTGATTGCTGAACGCCGGTATTGCCACAGGGCTCGCAGGGCGAAAGTTACCGGTAGGGGCTGTTAGTGCTGTAAATTTGTATAACGAGATATATCAGCAGCACGCTGGCCAGTGCGCCAACACCAGCGACCATGTAAGTCAAAAAATCCATCATTGTTATTCCCCTTTTTTGCCTTTTTATTTCGATCAGCCTCTTTTTGTTGCTGACCCAGTAGCCTTATGGTGCCCTAAGATCTATTTTCCGGCAAGTGCTGTGTAGGGCTGCGCAATATATCCCAATTTTCCGTGAGGGCCAATTTGTGCCATTTCAACAGAGCGTAATACTCCCTGGTCATCCATGCCGCCTGTAACGTAGGCATAACGTCCGCTGATGGCTATAGCGGTGGCGCTACGCTGGTGATTCAGGTCTGGCTGCTGCGTCCACGCAGTAATTTTGCCATCAGAGCTTACATGGGCCATTTCTACAGAGGAGAGCCGCCGGATACCGTCATGTCCGCCCACGATGTACAGATAGTCGTCGAAAGCAAAGGCTGATGCAATGAATCGAGCGGTGAGCAGGTGTGTAGGTGCAATACGCCACGGTGCCAACTGGCCAGAAGCGTTAACTGTGCTGAATTCCACATCGCCATAACTCATTGGCCCGCCTTTTTCGACATGACCTCCCAGCAGATACATTCGATTTCCCAGAGTGGCGCTGGCATGGATGTAGCGATCCACTTGTGCCTGTTGCGTGGCCAATTGCCATTGGGCGGGCTGTTGCCCGGCATTAAGTGCGATGAATTCTGTGGATTTGAGAAATTGTCCGTTATAGCCGCCGATGGCATAGAGGCGCTCGTTGATAATGGCAGCGGTGAGACCGCGGCGCGGTGTAGTGAAGTAGCTGTGG
Source organism: Gammaproteobacteria bacterium (assembly GCA_015487095.1). Taxonomy (GTDB): domain Bacteria; phylum Pseudomonadota; class Gammaproteobacteria; order SZUA-152; family SZUA-152; genus SZUA-152. The sequence continues at coordinate 13,970 of WFQM01000216.1, forward strand.
TGTTGCCAGGCTTGCAGGCTGCCGTCCGCATTGATTTTTGCCCGCTCCACGGAGGCCAGTGGTATGTTGTCATCACCCAGTTGTCCGCCACCACCGCCCAGCGCATACAGGTATCCATCGTAGCTGACGGCTGCCAGGTAGAAACGTCCTTCCAATAAAGCACTGGTTTGCTTCCAGGGGCCCAGTCGGCCATCGGGCAGGATGCGTGCGTATTCCACCGGGCGTACATATCGATTTTGTGCATCGACACCACCCAGCACATACAAATAATCCTTTGTGGCAGCGGTTGCCAAAGCGCGTCGTGGATGTGTGAATGGGCTGAGTTCCTGCCAGCCTTCGATCCAGTCTTTCTGCGGGTTATTGCCCTGTTTGCTCAGGGTGACGAGAAGTATCAGGCCAAAAATGGACAAAAGTCCCAGGGCGGGGAGGGTGCGTTGAGGAGTCGCTTCAGTCATTTAATGAGTACAATAAAATATGTCGGGTTGATAAGGTAGGTGGCGGTTGAATTTTCGAGTTCGCTGGGATGCGATGAAAGCCCGAGTTTACATAGTCATCCTTGAGACATATAGTCTCATCAGTAGGGGAGTGCTCCCAGCCTGGCTCACGGTATCATATAAAACAGACAATTTACCCGATTACATGAGCCGATGCTTTGAAGGTGTTCAAGGCTGGTCATTTTTTTTTGCAGTTTAGGAGCCTGACAGGCTTCTATGTAAACGTTTCAGGGTATGCGGTATATGGGCAAGAAGGGTTCCAGGGATGAAGTGGGTACCGGTGCGCCGGGTTTCGAAAATGTGCCGGTAGTCGCGCGTCTGTGTTATGTGGACGATAGTCGCACATCGGCGTATGTGGTACGGCGTCTGCTGAAACCCTTTGGTTATCAGGTTGACCATTTTTCTTCAGCTGAGCCTGCTTTTGTGGCATTGGTGCAGGAAGACTATGACCTGCTGCTCACCGACTTGAAAGTCTCTCCCACCGGCATGGACGGCGATGACCTGATTCGTACTCTGCGACAGAGTGGTCATCCAAAAATCAGCATTATGCCGATTATCGTCATCACGGGTGCTACGGATGCCGAGGTGTTGGTGAATGTATATGATGCAGGTGCCAATCAGGTGATGAAAAAACCGGTGAACGCCGGTGAACTGGATGCTCATATCCGGCGTCTGTTATTTGATGGCAGACAGGTTGAGACAATATCTTCGCAAACTAAACCGAAACAAATGGAACGCGGTCCGGAGGATGGCAAGGTCGTGACATTACACGCCATGCACCGCCCTGTGCGTAAGCCGGAGTTACCCATAGCACCGCAATTGGCTTCTTCCCCTTCTTCTGCGCTACCCGTCGAAAAAACGGATATTCCGGTATTAAGCAGCATACCGCCTGTCGTTGAATCAGCTGAGTCCGCCCCTTCTGCAACAGGAACAACAAAAGATTCATCAATTTTGCGGGCGATGGAAAAAAAACCAGATGTAGTAACAGCAGACAATAAAACGACGGATGTGGATCAGTCCGATTCTGTGATTGTTGGTGAGCCGGAGAAAACTAAAGAAGTACCAATGGTTCAACCAGAGATGCACGAAGAGCAAAACACTCGTAATGCCAAACAAGCCGATGATGACAATATTCTCAGCGAGATTGAACAATATCCGTTGCTGGAAAGTGAGCGCACGGGGTTGTTTGCTCGTTCCGGAAGGATACGAGGCTTGTTTCTGGGTATGTTGAGTGTTGCTGTTATGGTGGCAGCGGCGCTGATGGCCTGGGATATTTATTTTAAACCGGCCCAACCGGTTGATACGGTGTCTGTGGAATTCGGTGAAATATTTCAATCTGTCACTGTATCGGGGCGTGTGGTGAGCAAGCAGCGTGTCAATGTGAGTACGGCGAGAGCTGGGCGTTTGGTGGAAATATGGGTAAAAGAGGGTGATAAAGTTAAACAGGGACAAGTGCTGGCCAAAATGGATGACCGTGAATTAACCAGTCGTTTGAACCGCGTTAAAATCAGCTTATCGTCGGCGCAGGAGAATATTGTAGTGGCAGAGCGCACGCTGGATCGATTGCGCAAAGCGCATGCAAAAGGTGCAGTGGCACGGCATTTGGTTGAAGATGCGGAGGCTGATTTGCTTACTGCACGTAGTAAGGCCGATATTGCTGCGGAAGAAGTGCGTAGCGCAACACTGGAACTTGACAGTCAAAGAATTACCGCTGCATTTGGTGGCACGGTCACTACCCGCTATGCCGAAATAGGTCAATGGGTGGACCCGACAGAAACATTGTTTACTTTGGTGGATGACTCTCAACGCGAAATTGAAGCACATGTGGATGCCGCAGACAGTGTTGCTGTTAATGTCGGACAAATAGTGATGGTGTCCAGTGATGCCTTTCCCGGACTGGAGTGGCAGGAGTCGGTGGTGCGCCTGGGGGCAGAGGCGGGCAGTCAGCAAAATGCAAATTCAATAAAAGTGTATGTCAGCCTGGGTAGTGATTCACCCGTGCTCCACTACGGTCAACAGGTTAATGCCGACATTCGCACAGTGTGGAATCCCAATACGCTCAAAATACCTTTTGCAGCATTGAGCCGCCATAATGGGCAAACTGTGGTGGCAGTGTTGGAAGGTGAACATGCACGTATGAGAATTATTGAAACCGGTATTGAAGATTTTTCCATGGCGGAAGTCAAGCAAGGTTTGAGTGTGGGTGAAACAGTGATTTTACTCAGGGGAACAACGTTAAAAGATGGTGATAAGGTCTACTCCCGTACATTATCAAAATGACTTTAACAGTGTACGAGGCAGACTGACAAAAACCACGATGCCGGAATGGCTCATGCAGACCGACATCAAATGATTCAGTTGCACAACATTCACAAATCCTACCAGCGTGGAAGTTTATTGGTGCCGGTATTACGGAATGTTTCCGTTAACATCAAAAAAGGTGAATTCGTTGCCATTATGGGGCCGTCCGGTTCTGGAAAATCCACCCTGTTGAATATTCTGGGCTGTCTTGATACTGCCGACAGCGGTAGCTACACACTGGACAGTAAAATTATCCAGGGGGCAAGTGAAGATGACCTTGCTGCGATTCGTAATCACTGGCTTGGCTTTGTTTTTCAATCGTTTAATCTGATTCCCCGTATTGATGCAAGGTATAACGTTGAACTGCCCATGGTTTATGCCGGTGTGTTGCCCTCCGTGCGACAAAAACGCGCACTTGCAGCCTTAAAAATTGTTGGCCTTGCAGATCGTGCCACACATATTCCCGCACACTTGTCTGGTGGCCAACAGCAACGGGTGGCGATTGCGCGCGCGATTGTCAATGATCCTGAAATCATCATTGCCGATGAGCCAACCGGTGCGCTGGACTCACAGGCCAGTCACGAAATAATGCATCTTTTTCAACAATTACAAGCGAGTGGAAAAACCATTGTGATGGTGACTCATGAGGATGAAGTTGCAGCATTTGCGCAACGTATTATTCGTGTGCGTGATGGTGAAATTGCCGATAATAAAAATGAGCATATACAAAAATGAAGACACTGCATGCCAATATTTTTCACGGCGTCTTGTTGCAGGCTATATCATCACTCAAAGAAAACAAACTACGTACTGTGCTCAGCATTATGGGCATCACAATTGGTATCTGTGCCGTTATGGTGGTGGGTACGGTTAGCCAGGGTATGAAAAAATATATTTACCAGGAACTGGATACTTACGGACTGGAAACATTATGGATTTATCGAAACTGGAAAGATGACAACCCTTTCCGTAACGTGCGTCAAGGCAGTGGTATTAATAATGATGACCTGGAGTTTATGCCGTCATGTTGTGCCTCAGTAAAACAAGTAACGCCGGTAGTGTATCATCAAAAAAACAGGGTGCCGCTGCATTTAAAAGGCAACTTCACCAATGCCAATCTTGAAGGTGTAGGCATCGCTTATGTTGATATCAATAATGACAAATTCAACCTGGGGCGTAATTTTCGCCAGGATGATATTAAGCATCGTAAGCGAGTTGCTATCATTGGCACTAAAATACGGAGTGCATTATTTGGCGTACACACCAATCCCATCGGAAAAGTGATACGTTGGGGTGATATTCGCTTAACGGTGATTGGTGTTCTGGCGTCTAAAAACAGGGATATTTTATCGCAACTGGGTAAAAATGATTATGATATAAATCAGCGTGCATTAATTCCGTATACACTCTATCAGCAACAGCTGGGCTCCAAAGATATTCACACCTTACAAGCAGAAGCTGTGAGTGTGGCAGTGACGGGGAACGCTCTGAATGAATTAACGGATTTGCTCAAGCGTCGGCATCATTATCGTTATGAATACGTCGTAGAAAGTATGGATGTCTGGATTTCCACAGCAGAGGATTTACTGCGAAAAATTTCATTTATTGGTTTACTGGCAGCCCTGATCTCATTATTGGTGGGTGGTATCGGCATTATGAATATCATGAGCACTTCAGTGGTTGAGCGCACGCGTGAAATTGGTATTCGCAAGGCACTAGGGGCATATCGCCGGGATATTTTAATGCAGTTTCTGCTGGAAGCAGCAGTGATCAGCGTTATTGGTGGTGTACTGGGTATGGTGCTGGGAATTTTTGCAGGTTTTGGGATCAGTTATTTGAGCGGGTATGATCTGGGTATTTCATGGTTGACAGCATTTCTGGCAGTGCTGGTATCGATAATTGTGGGTATGCTGTCAGGTTATTACCCCGCATATCGGGCAGCCAGTTTGAAACCGGTTGATGCATTGCGTTATGAATAAAGAATAGTGACTATTTAGTCTGATTTTTTTGAATATGAATTAAGAGCTGATTTTGTAAGCGTCTGATGTTTAGCCATAATGACTTTTCCAGAGGTTAATTCAAGTTTATTGGGTATTTAACGCAAAGTGTGCGAAGACGTAAAGAACGTAAAGTTTGTGCCGCTTTTCTTTGTGCTCTTTACAGCTCTGTGGTCTTTGCGGTTACA
>WFQM01000217.1 GCA_015487095.1 Gammaproteobacteria bacterium
ATTATGAAAGCCGCACATGTTGGTCTGGAAGGTGATGGTATTGTTGCGGTGTTACCGGTTGAACAGCTTTACCGAATTCGTACACAAAGCAAGTTCAAGCCTCATGAAACAGAAGAAGTATCTTCGGGAAAAAATTAGCTTATTGCTCAATAGCTGTATGGTATATTTTTGTGTGCCACAAACGGAATATCAGTTATCAGTGGGGTGGGCATGTTTTTTTGCCAACGCGGATCAGAATCTATCGCTTTGAAAGGGCTACCATATGTTATCCAGGCAATATTTTTTGCCGGATTAAAATTATTCGCCACCAATTGACATATAAAAAATCAGGGTTGCGGCGGCTGGTCCATTTTTATGCGGGATATATTCAATGCCATATTCCACGTTATCATTGTATATTATTTGATCTATAGGTAATCCAACCGAAAGAGAGTTGTTGGCATTATATTTGTGCTGATTTAGTGCGTGTAGAATTATTTTATTCAGATTGGTTTTAAATTTTGGTTTTAGTTTTGATTGTTCAAATCCTTCAACAATATATTTAGCAATATTTGTTTTGCTTAATGCGCCTGAGTTTTTATTAACAGAGTATGTGTACCCAAAATTATACATATCACAATATTTGTGTTCAATCACAGCAGTATTATGATTTTTATATACCATTTCTAGTTTGGTTACATATTCGTCGCTATCAGGGTCGCGCTGTTTTTTCCATTCAAAATGTTGAATATTGCTGTTTGTTGGAATAGTTTCTTCAATAAATGATGAGCTATATTTACAGCTTATATTTTCTGCGCTACAAGCAATAGGCAAGGTCAATAATAAACAAAAAAATAATTTGTTCATCTATGGTCACCATTAATGAGGTTTATTTGATTTAGAATTGAGTCTTTGCTGTAGCCTGTTAAACTTTTTTTGTTGGGTGTGATTTCGATATGCCAACACTGGTTTGATTTTCCCGTTTCATCAATCAGCCTGTCTATGTAGCCTTCTTTTTCAGGGTTTTTTAATGCTTTTGTGAATTTATTTTTATTAAATGATTTGTTTGCGTTTCTTGTTGAATTCAAGCCTATGTCAATAATGTTTTTCTTTTTGTATCCATCTATGGAAATACAATGATTTGAAACTCTGCGATTATTTTTTTCCAGGTCATTGATTTTGTTGGTCATCAGATCAAGTATTTCAGTGTCGGGTTTGTTTTTGTTTTCGTCATAAGTTTTCAAAACGGCATCGCCATTTCTTCCATATAATCGATACTGTTTTTTTAAGTCTATTTTGCATTTTTAAGCATGATGGACGCCTGTTCTTTAGGCGTTCTAAGAGTTGATGTGATTATTGCGGTTTTCATACCCGATTCTTTAACAGCAATTTTAATAATTGAGAGGGTATATTCAGATACAATCCTTCTGCTTTTCTTTATGTTGTTTTTGTATGGAACAGTAAATCCATGAAGTCCGCTAAGACTGGTAATAGATTTTTTGGTAATAACCAGGTTTTTCGATATGTTGTTGTTTTTAAGCGCGGCCGCTTCAAGTATTTTTTGCTGTTCCTGGTTGTAATACATGGTGAGGTATCTAAATGTTTTGCCATTTGGATCAACTCGGCCATCCGGGTTTTTCATACCTATGGCTTGTCGTTGGAATTGCTTGATAGCATTGCGAGTATTTTTACCTGCATAACCATCAATTTTGAGCGGTTCCATTTTCTTTCTCCATGCCTCAAAGAAGCTCAAATATACTTGTATAATACGAACATCTTTTCTTTGATTAACCCCATTGATACCTACAGATTGTACTATCCCTGTTGTCATCGTATTTTCCTAATGTAGAAAGATGGTAATACCCTACTAAAACCGGGAGCTACTGCCAATAGAGCATTTATGGAGGTTTTTTCATCTGGTGTCAAATGTAAATGCATGACACTCCAGCAGGGTGGAAAAATTTATCCTTGTTTTCACTCACAAAAGGTAAGAATGAGATATCAAAGAAACCTGAAGGATTATTCTTATGTTGTTAACACGTACTTTTTATGTGAGTGTTTGCATTTGTTGGCTGTTGCTCATGGCAACAGTGGCGGATGTCGGCATTTCTCCCGGTGTCAGTCGTGCCACTGACAGCACCATTACCAGTACCATTACTAGCCACTGCTGTTGGGGTTCGCAAGCTCACCACCAACCTACAACAAGCAAGAAAATCGGCTTAACTTAATGGCAGTGATGTTCTCGCGTGGAAACGCATCAATTGTGAATTTGTTAGATAAAATGCTGGGGATTCCCTCGGCATGATCGGGGAATTACCTCATTGATTTAACTGCGAATACGTAACAATATATTTTATAACCCATCGCCTGATTAACAGACTTAATCAATCATTATATTCGTCCATACCTGTCACGAGCAGGTTTTTCTGTAACGTGTGAAATTTATCAGGCAACCTGTTCATGATGCACATACTTGCTGGGGGAGTTACTGTTTGGGCTTCGGGTTAAGCAGTATTTTTATACTAACAACACTAAAAACAACAACGAGGATGATGTAGATGGTCACATTAATACCCAAACAAGTTTTACAACTTGTAACCCTTTTCGTATGCCTTTTGCTTATATTTTCTGTCAAGGCATCCCCATCTTTTTCCGATATTTTTATATTTGGTGACAGCATGTCGGATACCGGAAATCTTGCCTCTGTTATTGGTGACTATCCGCCGGCTTATTATAATAATCGTTTTTCCAACGGACCTGTTGCCGTGGAAATACTGGGTGAGGAATTGGATTTACCGACAAATGCCTCTTTATATCTTGTTGGCCAAAATGCCGGAACGAACTATGCCGTTGCATCGGCAAAAGCTGGAGGGAGTGCCTCTCTCGATTTAAACTCACAGATCAATGCTTTTTTGGCAGCGCGTAGGTTTTCTATTCCTAAAGATGCGTTGTATGTTGTGTTTATCGGTGGCAATGATGTACGCAGTGCGCGTGATGTGCCGGATGGTCAGTCAGTGGAAACAGTGCTGCAAAATGCAGTTGACAGTATTGAACAAAACATCGATAGATTGATTTCTTCCGGAGCGAAAAATATTTTGGTGATAAACTCAATTGATATGGGTAACCTTCCTGAAATGTTTCTGATGGATCTGCAAATATCTCATAAACCGGTACCGGGTAATCAAACCACACAAAACACCCGACGCTTTAACGATCTTCTTGGAAAAAGTGTGGATGATATTGAAAATGATCGTGATATAAAAATAGCTGAATTTGATAGTTTCGAGTTTCTGAATAGGGTTATCTCCAGAGCAAAATTATTTGGTTTCCGTTATGTTCGTGAACCTTGCTTTTTCTTCTCTACGCTTGATTTTCATCCTGATTGTAACTTTGGCCAAAATGCCGACGCATTTTTATTTTTTGATGAAAAACATCCTGGCTCCATAGGGCAGGCATTGATTGGTAATGCATTGTTTAAGCTTGTGGAGGATTTTGATTGGGAAGAGAATAAAGATGATGATGACGGTGATGATGATAACTTTTATATTCTACCAAGGTGAAATTCGCTAGGGATTCTAACTAAGGACTGCGAGAGTCAGGTTTCTTCATCCCTGTACTCACCTGCAACAAATAGTAAAGCCTAGTACACCGTCAATAGCCTTGACGGTGTACTATACTAGGTGTGCTAAGTGGTCGAACCATCTGGACATACCCTGGAGGATTCTCTCTCTTTGTTGTCTGTCCACAAAGCATGTGCAAATCGGGCGAAACCGAAAGGTTATCTTCTTGAAGAAAAACGTGGAAACTGCCGATACAGGCAGTTGACTACAGAGTATGCTTACCGCAGAATCGACACTGATGAGAAAATTCCTGATCGCCATATTATTACTGACGAGCCTGTGCTCCAGTTCGACCTTTGCCTGGGATAAACACCCCGCATCGCTGTCAAACTATGGGGTGGTCGTTGCCATGGATATGGCCACCGGTCTGGGTCATGATCATTCCGGTGACCTTTCCGACAATTTCCCCCAAAACGGGTCGTATCCGGATGACCATTGTGGCCATGGCGCGGCACATCTGGTGGGCATTTTTTATGATGCCTCGTTGACAGCACTGAATATCGACCACAGCTACCGTGCGGTTGCGGTGGTTTCTTTATCTTCCCTGTATATCTCTCCGCTACTCCGACCTCCTATCGTTTAATCCTTTTGTCTTTTTTTCGTGCGTGGCTGTGCTTGTTGCGGCGATACGTGCTTTTTTTGTAAAAGATTTTTGAAGGATTATTCTTATGTTGTTTACACGTATTTTTTATATGGGTGTTTGCATTTGTTGGCTATTGCCCATGGCAACAGTAGCGGATGTCGGTATTTCTCCCGGTGTCAGTCGTACCACTAGCACCACCACAGGGGCGGATAAAATCGATCCGGCACTGCCAGCATTTATCAAACAGGTCTGGGCAGAAAGCCCCGCTGTGCAAGGGGCTCAGGCAGCAATAGAAGCTGCGCAGGCTCGTCGCGACGGGGCAGACAGGCCGTTGCACAATCCATCTCTGGGACTGGATGCCGAGCGTACCAATATCAATACCAGCACCATTGGTTTGACCCAGACACTGGATTGGAGTGACAAGCAGGGTGCATTGGTCAATATTGCCAAACAGGAGCAGCAGACTATTCAGGCTGCTTTTCAGGAAGTACGGCGCAGTACAGCACTGGAGGCACTCAATGCGTTAGTGGATTTTTCCACTGCCCGTGAAATGCAGAAACTGGCGAAGCATCGCATGCAATTGATGCAGACGCTGGTGGATACAGCAACACAACGTCAGGCGGCAGGCGATATGCAGGCACTGGATGTGATATTGGCTCAGGTGGCGTACAGCGAGGCATTGATGACGCTGGCGGAGGCGGAAAGCACATTGAGTGAAGCCGAGGCGGCCTTGCAGGCGGTCAGTGGTTTGATGCAATCACCGTCACAGTGGCCATCATTGCCCAGTGCACTCGCGTTACCTTCTGCACAACAAACAGAAAGCACGACATTTGAAACCCTGCCAAAGCTGGTCATGTTGCGTAGTCGTATGGACGCGGCCAGGGCGCGGGTCAGTCTGGCACAGAAAGCAGGGCGCATTGATCCTACATTAGGTATTCGGGCCGGTCGGGAAGACAGTGAAACGTTGTTGGGGCTGAGTCTGGAAATCCCGCTTTTTGTGCGCAACAGCTTCAAGGCAGAGGCGCGTGCCGCCTCTCATGAAGCTGTCGCTGAAGAGCAGGTCTATCGTGATGCCTGGCGACGTGCCAGAGCTTATTTTGCCGGTGCGCTTGCGCGTTATCAAAATACCAGTCGTGCCTGGAGTGTCTGGCTGGCGGCGGGTCAACACGCGCAGCGCGAGCAAATGAGTTTGCTGGATCAACTGTGGCAGGTGGGTGAATTAAGTGTCACGGATTATCTCATTCAGGCCAAACAAAATATCGATACGCAAGAGGCGGCAACCCGTTTGCTGGGTGAGGCCCGGCAGGCGCATTTTGCCTGGCTGGCGGCCTCCAATCAGGTTGAACACTGGTTGGGTCTGGCACAGCGCGATATCGAAACGAATTCCGGAGAATCAAAATGAAGCGCACATTATTTGTGGATTATGCAGTTTATTGTTTGTTGTTGTTATCCAGTCTGGCGATATCCAGCGTTGTTTTGGCTGAAGGAGACCATGACGATCTTGACGATTTTTCCGGCATTGAAATGGAAGATGGCCACGGAAGTCACGGTGATGAAGGTCATCAGCATAAAAAAGAAGGCCATGGACATGAAGACGATGGCCACGAAGAAAAAGGGCATGACCATGGTGGTCATGATGAAGGTGGTCATGACGAGGGCGGTCACGATGAGAATGGTCATGACGAAGAAGGTGACGATGGTCACGGTCATGGCGAAGCTGCAAGCGACGCTGAATTGAATGATGTCCAACGCCGATTAGCGGGTGTTGAGACCATGGTCGTAAAGCACCAGTCACTGGGTGATGCAATCACCGCGCCTGGGGAGGCAATGCTCAATGCCTACCGCACTACCAAAGTGACGCCACGCACGCCCTCACAGGTGACAAAACGCCATGTACGGTTGGGTGATCATGTTAAAAAAGGCCAGCGATTGGTGACGCTTTCCAGTGTGGAAATGGCCGAGGCGCAAGGTGCGCTGATGGAAGCCAATGTAGAACTGCGTCGCGTGACAAAACTGGGACGAAAAGTGGTCTCGGAAAAACGCTTTGTAGCGGCACAAATTGCCTACCAGCTCGCGTATGCCAGAGTCAGTGCTTACGGCATGGCGAAAAAACAAATTCAGTCTTTACTGAAAACCGGGGATGCCACTCGCGCGACGGGTGAATTTCATCTGGTTTCGTTACAGGAGGGTACGGTAATCAGTGATGATTTTGTCGTGGGTGAATTGATTGATCCGGGGTATGTGTTAATGACCATCAGTGATGAGTCAGTGCTTTGGATCGAAGCTCGACTCACTCCCGAAGATGCCGCGCGCACAGTGTTAGGAGCGGCTGCTCGCATTCAGGTGGGCAAACGCTGGATTGCAGGCAAGGTTGCACAGGCTAACCATACGCTTGACGAAACAACACGTACGCTGGCAGTGCATGTCGAAATTGCCAACCGCAATGAAGCCGTTCACCCCGGTCAGTTTGTTAACGTTTTTATTGAAGGCAATAAAAAACAGCAAGGTATTGCTGTGCCGGTAGAAGCGGTATTACGCGGCCCTGATGGTGATTGGCAAGTGTTTGTGGAATCCGCACCGGGACGTTTTGAACCAAAAGAAGTAACGGTGTTAAGTACCCTGGGTGACCAGATGTTAATTGAAGGTGTTGCTGAAGGCACCACCATCGTGAGCAAAGGTGCATTCTTCGTGCAGTCCGAAATGGCCAAGGGCGGATTTGATCCGCATAACCATTAATTTGCTGACTCAAGGAGAATAAACATCATGTTAAATCGTTTAATCGACTGGTCAGTTGCCAACCGTTTACTGGTTGTGATTGGCCTGCTGGCGCTAATGGCGTCGGCGACACTTATTATACCGAAACTAAACCTGGATGCGTTTCCGGATGTGACCAATGTGCAGGTATCCATTAACACCGAAGCACCCGGACTGGGCGCAGAAGAAGTTGAGCAATTAATTACCTTTCCCATTGAGGCGGTAATGTATGCGTTGCCGGATGTGGAGCAGGTGCGTTCCATATCAAAAACGGGTTTATCGGGTATCACCGTGGTCTTCAAGGAAGGGAAAGATATTTATTTTGCCCGGCAGCTGGTTTTTGAACGACTACAATCGGCCAAAGAACTTATTCCCGAAGGTGTCGGTACACCCGAGATTGGACCGAATACCTCCGGGCTGGGACAGGTCTATCAATATCTGATGGTAGCCGATGCAGAGTCCGGTCTTGATGCCATGGCATTGCGCAGCCTGAATGACTGGGTGGTCAAATTATTGCTGATGCCAGTAGATGGCGTGACTGATGTTTTATCCTTCGGGGGTGATGTCAGACAGTATCAGGTGAACTTGAACCCTTCCCGATTACTCGCCTACGGTTTACGTCAGCAGGATGTCATTGATGCCCTGGAAAACAATAACTCCAATGCGGGTGGCTGGTATATGGACCGTGGTCAGGAGCAATTGGTTATTCGTGGCATAGGCTGGTTGAGTCATGATGAAAAAGGTCTGGAAGAGTTACGCCAGATTCCATTGAAAACCGTGGATGGTACCGTTGTGACGGTGGCGCAGGTTGCCACCGTGGAGCTGGGCAGCGAAATACGCCAGGGTGCCGTGACCATGACGCGCCGTGATGCCCAGGGGAAACCGGAAGCGTTAGGCGAAGTAGTCGCAGGCATTGTTTTAAAACGTATGGGCTCGAACACCAAGAGCACCATCGATGGTATCAACAGTCGCATCGCACTGATACAACAAGCCTTGCCGGAAGGTGTCCGCTTTGAAGCGTTTTATGATCAGTCTGATTTAATTACGCAAGCGGTCAAAACGGTGGTCAATGCCTTGTTGCTGGCATTTGTTTTTATCGTTGTGGTGCTGGCGCTGTTTTTAATGAACCTGAGCGCGACGTTTCTGGTCTTGATCTCCATCCCGATTTCCATCGGTATCGCACTGATGATCATGGCCTGGTTCGGCTTGTCCGCAAACCTTATGTCATTGGGAGGAATAGCCGTTGCCATTGGCATGTTGGTGGATGGCTCGGTGGTGATGGTGGACAACATGTTCAAGCATCTTTCTCATCCCGATGCTGAACATGACAAAGAACGCAGGGTACTGCTCAGCAGGGATGATGTTGATCCGCATGATGTTGTGCATGATCAAACCGGTATCGCTTTACGACTGCAAATTGCCGGTAAGGAAGTCGTGCGTCCCATATTTTTTGCGACCTCGATTATCCTCGTCGTGTTTTTACCCTTGTTCAGTTTTGAAGGGGTAGAAGCAAAACTGTTTCAGCCCATGGCCATCAGCATTATGTTAGCCATTGTCTCCGCCGTGTTCGTCGCACTTATTATTGTGCCTGCATTGGCGACCTACCTGTTTCGACACGGGATACGTGAAAAAGAAAGCCCTTTTTTGAAACCACTCGATACACTTTATCGGCATGGCTTGCGCTGGGCTTTGCGAAAAACCAAAATCGTTGTTGGCTTTGCGGTTGTATTGTTGATTGGCGCACTGGCAGTGGTACCTCTGCTGGGTACAGAGTTTGTTCCCGAGCTGGAAGAAGGCACCATCAATCTGCGAGTCACTCTGGCTCCCACGGCCAGCCTGGAAACAGCGCTTACCGTATCGCCCAAACTGGAAGCCATGTTACTGGAATTTCCTGAAGTGATTTATGCGCTGAGCCGGGTAGGGCGACCAGAAATTGGCGGTGATCCGGAGCCTGTCAATAACATCGAAATCTACATTGGCCTGAAACCCGTCAACGAATGGACCAGTGCAACTAACCGGCAAGACCTGCAAGGTTTGATGGAACAAAAACTGGAACAGCACCCCGGCTTGTTGCTGAACTTTTCTCAGCCCATTGCCACGCGGGTTGATGAATTGTTATCAGGCGTTAAAGCGCAACTTGCCATTAAACTTTTCGGGCCGGATCTGGCCGTCCTCGCAGAAAAAGGACAGGCTATCGAAAAAGTGATACAAGGCATTGATGGCGCGAGGGATGTCGCCATGGAGCAAATTTCCGGAGAAGCACAACTGGTGGTACGCCCGGATAGAGATCAACTGTCGCGTTATGGTCTGGCAGTGGGTGATGTGATGGCCGTTGTGCGCGATGGTTTGGGTGGGCGTGCAGCCGGGCAGATTATCAACGGTAATGAACGTTATGATATCTATGTCCGTCTGGCCGAAATCTATCGTACCGACTCAACAGCGATTGGTAATTTACGCCTGCAATCGCCCACCGGGCAATGGGTTCGTCTGGGTGATGTCGCGCAAATCAGCATTGAATCCGGGCCGCCTCAAGTGCGGCGAGACGATGTGCAACGGCGCGTAGTGATCCAGGCCAATGTACAGGGGCGTGACATGGGCAGTGTCGTTGCCGATATTCGATCCGCCA
>WFQM01000218.1 GCA_015487095.1 Gammaproteobacteria bacterium
CACGAATACCCGGAAGAAATCATGATTATAAAAGGCAGGCTTTATGATGAAGCATTTGACCGATGGCTGGAGGTTGGCGATTACGCAAGCCGTCCACCCGGAGAATTACACGGCCCCTTTAAAACAGATGTTGGGTGTGTGGTGCTGGAAATGTCATATCCAAGCCAGTCTATAGGCCAGTGAACCTGCTGCCAATAAAAAGAAATCAATTTGCGCAGTGGAAAGAAATGCGGGAAGACGTGTACAGCTCTCTCGAAGATGAGTTTCATGAACGGGAAATGCAGCAGATATTTGTGAGTGATGACTGGTTTTGTTACTTCCTGGAAGACGGAAATAATCAAATAACAGGTTTTGTGGAATTATCGTCACGCAATATTGTTGATGGATGTCTTAGCAGTCCTGTGGCATACCTTGAGGGTTTGTACCTGAAAAAAGAATACCGTGGGATGGGGCTGGGAAGAAAAACAATGAAAAACAGTAAAAAACTGGTGCAAAAATAAAGGCTTCACAGAATTGGCCATGGATACAGAGCTGGCTAACATTGAGGCACAAAAATTCTTTACGGCAATTGGTTTTCACGAAACTTATCGAATAGTACAGTTTCGTACCAGCATCGATTAGTCCAGGGAGTATGAGTGGCTCAAAAAGCTATGGATATCAAACTGGAAATAGCGTAATGGGATGGAAAATCTGTCAATGACATTGCCGCGATTCAGTATTTATACCAACGATTATTGATCTTGTTGCTAATGTACCGTTGCAGAAGGGCGCTACCTAAACTGTTAAAATGATACCTCGGTAATAAAAACAGGCTGGCTGGACCTGAATAATGAAAATCCAACGCAAAGGTGCGGAGACGCAGAGAGCGCAAAGGGTTATGAGGATAACGAGCAAATAGAGATAAAAAATCTCAAATACTGTGGATCTCTGCGTTCTTTGCGCCTCTGCGTCTTTGCGTTGGATTTTATAACGCTGTGATTCGTGGTCGAGGAACAGCCTGTTCCACAAAATGTAAACCAATAGTTTTATTCTATTAAATATTTTTAGCGCTTAATTCACCTTAAAAAAGATACGATGACGGTTACACAAAAACACATCCTGCAAGTACGTGCTGAAGCCGATTGTCTGTTTAACGCAGAGCAGGTTGCAGTAGTGCTGAATAATATGGCAGAAAAAATTTCCGCCAGACATCGTGATAATAATCCACTGGTGCTGTGTGTGATGAATGGCGGCCTGATTGTCACGAGTGAGCTGTTACTGAGGCTCGATTTTCCGTTAGAGCAGGATTATTTGCATGCCACCCGTTATCGGGGAAAAACACAAGGTGGCGAGCTGAAATGGTTAGCCAAACCGAGAAGCTCACTCAAAGACCGTCATGTGTTAGTGATTGATGACATCCTTGACGAAGGCTATACATTGGCTGCTATTGTTGCGCATTGTCAGCAGGCCGGAGCACGCAGTGTGGAAACAGTGGCGCTGGTCGAAAAACGTCATGACCGGAAACACGGCATCAAGGCTGATTATGTTGGCCTGGAAGTGGAAGACCGGTACCTGTTTGGTTATGGCATGGATTATAAAGGTTACCTGCGGAATGCGGCGGGAATTTTTGCTGTGAAAGGAATGTGATAAAACAATGAGCACTCTCGCTATTATTGGGGGTACCGGACTTGATGCGCTGGGCATCCTGCACGTTGATAAGCGTGAACTTATCAATACACCGTTTGGTGAGCCTTCCGGGCCGATTACCCGTGGCAGTTTGTTTGGGCAGGAAGTCTTGTTTCTGCCGAGGCATGGTTACAACCACAATTTCCCCCCTCATCAGGTGAATTACCGTGCCAATCTTTGGGCATTACGTGAAGCGGGCGCTGACAGGGTGCTGGCGGTGGCGGCAGTGGGGGGTATTCGCGCGGACATGGGACCGGGGCGTCTGATTATCCCGGATCAAATTATTGATTACACCTGGGGTCGGTCCAGCACTTTTTTTGAACGGGGCTCTGGCGGTAGAAATGAGTCGGTGACTCATATTGATTTCACAGAGCCTTATTGTGAGGAACTGCGCCAGCAGCTGCTCAAGGCTGCTTTTGCGGGCAATATCACCGTGGTGGATGGTGGCACCTATGCCGCCACGCAAGGCCCCCGGCTGGAAACCTCCGCAGAAATTGAACGCCTGGAGCGTGATGGCTGTCATCTGGTGGGCATGACAGGAATGCCGGAGGCAGCCCTCGCCCGTGAGTTGGAGCTGTGTTATGCCTGTTGCGCGGTGGTGGCCAATTGGGCAGCAGGGAAAAGTGGTGGCACCATTACCATGGCAGACATTGAAAAAAACCTGAAAGGCGGTATGCAGCAAGTTGGTGATTTGTTGGAATCACATTTAATGTCGCTCAATTAAATGTGAATTAAGCGCTAAAAATACCTGGTTTTAAAAAATTACCGGGTATTTAATGCAGAGGTCACAAAGCTTTTAGTGTTTTTCTCTGCGTTCTTCGCGTCTCTGCGACCTCTGCGTTCATAACACGCCACTTGCCAGTGTCGCGACAACATAACTTCCGCGCTGTACTGGAACGTTACCCGGAGGTTTACACCCCTGAACTCCAGGGGCTTACTGCCTCCCCGGCATTGATAAAATATTCTGCGGGCTGGTCTGCTGAATTTCCTCTGCATCTTCCGGCAATTCCACAGGCGTAATCAGTACCACCAACCCCATGAATGGGTGATCCAGATAATGAATCTTTTTGGAACGCATGCGGCGTGATTCCTTGAGCTGGAAGCCGCGCATGGCCTGCCAGGATTTCAGTCGATACGCTGGACCCTGAGGCTCTTTCAGCGTGGGGTAAGGACGGTCATACCAAAGATCCAGATCAGAAATGGGCATGGCCAACTGTTGGGTGACGGGTTGTCGATAAAACAGGTCTGCTGCCAGATGTAGATAACGTTCGACACTCAGGGTTACGGTACCAACGAAGAGGGGATTGGGCGGGCCGACTTTATCATCAGCTCCCGGTGTGGCTTTCTCGTCCGTTTCAACAGACAGCGGCTTGTCCATGCCTTCTATGAAAAAGATCGGCTGTGCCTGCTGTCTGTTATAGGTGGGTTGCTGCCAGGCAATGTGCAGCAGAGGCGTGAAACGGGACGAACGC
>WFQM01000219.1 GCA_015487095.1 Gammaproteobacteria bacterium
CTGAACACCTTCAGGTTACGTACAAAAGCAGTTTTTCTACTGAAGATTGAGCGCAGACGAGGCAATATCGGGAGTAGCTCCCACAATTAGCTCAACTTCCAAACCGGTGCTGTCACAAAATCCAGCCGTGCATGTGCTTCCCGCAAAGCGGTTTCTACCTGTTCCGGTTTGGCCGCCCGGGCAAAAATGAAGCCGAGGTATGCCGCTCCTTCCGGCAGCGGCACCAGTTCGTAACCTTCGCGCACATAAATTTCCACATCGAGAATGTGGGGGGTTTTACGGGCGGCGGTCAGGCCTTCGACGCGACGCAGGATGCCTGCTTTGGGTATGGGAATCATTAATACGCCAGCGGCATCGCCGGTGTTTTGTGTGGGCAGGGGTTTGCCCATGGCTTGTGCGATGACCAGTTCTTCCAGTCCGTGGCCGCTGCCCTGTTTTAAAAGTTGTGCGCATTGGCCACCGATGGTGCGGGCGGCGACTTCGAGTATCCACGCTTGCGGTTGGTCGTTGTGTGGATGGGTGTTCAGCCGCAGTTCGGCATGCACCGGACCGTGGGTCAGTCCGTAGGCGGCGCAGGCTTCGCGCACTCGTTGTGCGATAAGTGTTTGTTGTGTTTCCGTTAAACGTGACGGGGTGATGTAGTAGCTTTCTTCAAAGTACGGGCCTTCCAGTGGGTCGGGTTTATCGAACAATGCCAGCACTTGCAGTTTGCCGTTATGCAGCATGCCTTCCAGCGCGACTTCAATGCCGGGCAGGTAGTCTTCTGCCAACAGGTAGCGGCGTTCGTGTTCATCACATCGTTTTTCGATGATGGCGGCGATGCGTTGTACGGCCGCAATCGCCTGTTCGATGTTGTTGGCACGGATGACACCACAACTGCCGGAGAGGTTGAGGGGTTTGATGACGCAGGGATAGTTTAGTGTTGCGGCTTGCGCGGCAAGGTCGGCGTGCAGGTCGATGCGGGTGAAGCCGGGTACGGGTACACCATGTTGTGCCAGCCGGGCGCGGGCCAGGTCTTTACGGTGGGTGACTTGCACGGCGTCTGGCGGGTTGTGCGGCAGGCCGAGTTTTTCTGCAATGCGGGCGGCGAGTTCGACGGCGCTATCGTCGGTGGCGATGACGCCAGTAAAAGGTCGCTCATTGGCGGCGGCGAGCAGGGTGTCGAGGGCGTGTTCGGGTTGTGTGAGGTCGATGCGCAGGCCTTCGGCCACGGCGCTCACCAGTGAGTGTTCGCTGGTGGAGGCGATGAGTACATCAACACCCAGAGATTGGGCAGCGTTCAGGTAGGAGGCGATGCGGTAGCTGCTGTGGGGGGTGACCAGTAGCAGGCGGGGGTGTTTGTTTTTTAAATGGGAGGTGGGCACTTGATGAGGCATCTGGCCGGGGTGGTTTTCCCGGCAAAGGCCGGGAAAACGGTTATGTTGGGGGGTTGCGTATTTTTTGCCGCCTGTATTAGCCGCAACCACTGCTCGCTGCACCACCACAACCTCCACAGGCACCGGAACCACCAGTGGCGGCAAAGGCGTTTTTGAACACAAAGCTGGCTCCCATGCCTTGCTGCACAAAATCGATTTCCACGCCGTTGAGGAAGCTCAGGGCTACGGCGTCCACGTACAGAGTGAGGCCGTCCTGTTCGAGAATGGCATCGTGCGCGCCGGGTGCTTCGGAAAAGGTCATGCCGTAAGTCATGCCACCGCAGCCGCCGCCGGAAACGAAGATACGCACGCCGTTGATGTCTTCTTCGCTTTTCAGCAATTCCACGAGTTTTTCGTGGGCGGCGGGCATAACGGTGATTTCGTCAGTAATGCTGGTGTTGTATTCGGGTAATGCGCTCATAATGTACTCCGGTGGTTTGTCGTTTGGCCCTGCGAGGGGCACTGATGTGATTTTAGCACTCCAGACAGCGGAGAAATACGTGCATTCTGCGGGGGTTATTGGCTGTGTTTGATTTCGGATGAGTTGAAATGTTCAGTTTTTGTGGGAATTATAGGTAACAACTGGGGTGTTTTGCGTTCTGAATTGGAGTGTTATCAATTTTTTGTTCCGCTCTATTTAACTAAAACCGTAGGGTGGAACAAGCGCAGCGGTTCCACCAGCAGGCTACCAGGGGACAACAAATAGCCTCTGTACTCACGAGCGCTGACAAAAACCGATTGCCTCAAGCAGGAGAAAGAAGCCTTCATACAACAACGGCTCATCGGCAAGGGGCGGGTTAAGGTGGACGCCGATAGTTGATCGCGCCTTGAGTGTGTCTTTTACCTGCTTGGTGGAACCGCTGCGCTTGTTCCACCCTACTAGTTTAGCTTTGACGGCTATGCTCTCAAGGGGAAAAGGCGCTAAAACAGTTAATTGCGACGAATTAACATTGTCGGGATAACCGCGAATGACTTATGCACGTAAATTGACGATATGGGCACTGATGGTCACGCTGTCGCTGCTTGCCTTTACCGGGCCAGCGCTGGCTAACGCGCTGGTCAATCATGATTCGCCCTATCTGGCTATGCACGGTGATGATCCCGTGGCGTGGCATACATGGTCGGCGGAGGTGCTGGCGCGGGCAAAAAAAGAGAACAAGTTACTGTTTGTGTCCATCGGTTATTTTGCCTGCCACTGGTGCCATGTGATGCAACGCGAGACGTATCGTGACCCGCAGGTTGCCAAATTGCTCAATGAGCATTTCATTTCCGTGAAGGTGGATCGTGAACTCAACCCGGCGCTGGATGCTTATCTTATTGATTTTGTACAACGTACCCGTGGTGTCGCCGGTTGGCCATTGAATGTGTTTCTCACCCCGGAAGGCCATCCGCTGGTCGGCCTGACTTACGCACCAAAAGACCGGTTTTTTACCCTGCTCTCTGATCTGCAACAACAGTGGCAACAGGCACCGCTGTATCTTGCGCAAACCGCTGCCAAAGCCGCTGCAACAATGAAAGGTGAGGCCGCCCGGCCTGACCCGGCGCTCAAGGCTGGTGATGGCCAGCGTTATGAAACCCTGCTAGTGCAACAGGCTTTGCAATTAAGCGATGAAATGGACGGTGGCTTCGGTGAACAAAGCAAGTTCCCCATGGTCCCGCAGCTGGATGCTTTGCTCAGTGCTTATGCGCATAACGCCACGCCATTGTTGAAAGACTTTTTAACACTCACGCTTGATCGTATGGCCACGCAGGGAATACGTGATCACCTGGGCGGTGGTTTTTTTCGTTACACCATTGACCCTGACTGGCAGACGCCGCACTTTGAAAAAATGCTGTACGACAATGCGTTACTGGCCGGGCTGTATTTGCGTGCTGCAACAATATTCAAACGGACAGATTATGCCGACATTGCCCGGGACACTCTCGATTTTATGTTGGATAACATGCGCGGATCACAAGGCGCACTGGTCGCCAGTTTTTCCGCTGTGGATGCGGACAATGTGGAAGGCGGTTATTACCTGTGGGAAAGTGAAATGTTGCTGGATATTTTGACACATGAAGAATACCGGTTGATGAAAATACTTTGGGGACTGGAGGGGCATGCTGATTTTTCTGCGGGGTATCTGCCGCGTGTGCAAATGTCACTGGATGAGGCTGCCAGCCAATTACAAATCGACAACGGTCTGGCGCAAAAACAATATTCGTCGGCGCGTGAGAAATTATTGGAAGTACGTGCCCACCGGAATTTGCCGGTAGACGATAAACTGCTGGCAGCCTGGAATGGTTTGGCACTGACGACGCTGGTGGAGGCCGCAAAACTGCCGGGGGGCAAAAAATATCGGGATGCGGCAAAAGGTGTGCGCGATTATTTACTGAATACCCTGTGGGATGGTCAGCGATTGTTACGCGCCAAAGGGAAGCGTGGTGAGCTGGGTCAAGCCGGGCTGGAGGATTATGCCTTCGCGGCGCAGGGTTTGCTGGCCTGGGCGGAGCTTACCAACAATGATGACGATTTCCGCTTAGTCGTGCGCTGGGTGAATGACGCCTGGAGACGTTTTTATAGTGACACGGGCTGGCTGTTGTCGGATCAAACGCTGTTGCCCAGTGGTTTTGGGGTGGCAATGCTGAATGAGAGTCCGCTGCCTTCACCGTCGAGCACTCTGTTAAAAATTTCATTACTCGTGGCACACCGCAGTGGCGATAAAATGTTATTGGCACGGGCAAAACAGGCATTGGCGGCGGGACATACGCAATTGCAACAAGCGGCGTTTGATTATCCTTCACAGGTGACGTTGCTAGCAGAACAGGATTTAACCTAAATTAATCAGTTGAGCCGTCGCGAGAGCGGCTAAGGTGCTCAAGATCAATGACTTTTTCGGTTATTTTGAATGAAAGCGTATCACCCATACGGTGAGTTCA
>WFQM01000220.1 GCA_015487095.1 Gammaproteobacteria bacterium
CCGGTGGAAGTGGGGGGCGTTACTGTCACCAATGCGACCTTGCACAATCAGGATGAAATTGACCGCATGGATTTGCGTATTGGCGATACTGTGGTGATTTATCGTGCCGGTGATGTTATTCCCAAAGTGGCCAGCGTGGTGTTATCCCGACGCCCCCAAAATACACAATCCTTCAAAATGCCAGACCAGTGTCCAGAATGTGGCTCAGATGTGGAACGTGAAGAAGGCGAAGCGATTTTACGTTGTTCTGGCGGCCTGTTTTGCCCGGCACAACGCAAAGAAGCCATCAAGCACTTTGCCTCGCGCCGCGCCATGGATATCGAAGGCCTGGGTGACAAACTGGTAGAGCAATTGGTTGATGCCGGACTGGTGCAGAATCCCGCAGATTTGTTTCAACTGAAAGCGGAAACCGTCGCCGGGCTGGAACGTATGGCAAAAAAATCTGCCGAAAACCTGCTGGCGGCGCTGGAAAAGAGCAAGTCCACAACTCTCGCGAGGTTTCTGTTTGCTCTGGGGATTCGGGAAGTGGGTGAAACCACTGCGCAAAACCTTGCGAATCACTACAGAACGTTGGATGCAATTATGCTGGCCGACGAAGAAGATTTGCAGACTGTGCCGGATGTTGGCCCCATTGTTGCCGTGCATGTGGTGACTTTTTTCAAACAGGCGCATAACCGGGAAGTGATTGAGCAACTGCTGGCGCAAGGTGTGCATTGGCCTATTATTGAAGCTGTAGAGACGGAAAGCCTGCCGCTGGCGGGAAAAACCGTCGTGCTGACCGGTACGCTGAGCAAGTTGGGGCGCAGTGAAGCCAAAGAAAAATTACAGGCACTGGGTGCCAAGGTGGCAGGCAGTGTCTCGAAGAAAACCGACCTGCTGATTGCCGGAGAAGCCGCAGGCTCAAAACGGGAAAAGGCAGAAGCGCTGGGCATTGAAATTCTGGATGAAGAAGGACTGCTGGAATTGCTGAAAAAATAGTGTGTGATCAATAAAACGTGAATTAAGCGCTGAAAATACTTTTTTAAGCATTACCGGGTATTTAACACAGAGGTCGCAGAGACGCAGAGGGCACAGAGTTTTTAGTGTTTTTCTCTGCGCCCTCTGCGTTGTTGATAACTCGTCACTTGTCGGCACCACGACAATATAAGTTCTCAATGCACTGGACGGAATGAGGGTGCCTCCAGTAAAAAAACGCTTACAAAGTGATTCAGCCCTTAATTGACATTAAAGGATCGTTATAAAGTGACAGATCAACAATGGCCGTGTATTTTTATCGGGTATGCAGTTTTGTCAGAGTGAGTGAACAACAAACGGGGGAATAACAACATGAGCCAAAAAGACAAGGATCAACAACTGGAATGCGAAGCAATCGTCGATTCTTCGCTGGGGCAGGAGCTGGAAAAGGATGAATGCCAAGTACTGACAAACATCATGAAAGTACGCTCACTGACAGATGGTGAAGTGTTAGTGAAAGAGGACGAGGATGACAATAGGTTGTTTATTCTGACAAAAGGAAAATTGATTGTCAGCAGTGAAATTGATGGAAAGAATGTTCCCGTTTACACCATGAAAGTGGGGGAGTGCGCAGGTACTCGCGCTTTTGTAGACTTGGCACCTCGTCGAGCAACCTTGACGGCGGAAGGCAATACGACGGTTTATACCCTGGCCCCCGCTGATTTTGAATGTTTGCTGGAGTCACACCCTCGTATCGTTTACAAAGTTATGCGTGGCTTGTTTCGTTTAACGCATATGAATTTGATGCGCATGAATGTGGAAACACAGGAATTATCCAATTACATCCATAAATCGGGCGGGCGGTATTAGTGAGCATTGGGGATTTTTTGATGGGGCTTCCTTTATGTTCATTTTGAAAATTAGTCAAATCATGGCCCCATAATAATTTTCTTGTATAGCGGAAGGTTGTTGATGCGGGCCGTGATCGTTGCCAGGTATTCTTTGTAATAGTTGCTTTCGATTCCTCCGCGTGCATCGAAAGCCTGCTGTGAAATTCCTTCCGGTAGTGCGGTGATGGAGGGAAAAAATATATTTTCTTCTGTAAGTTCTGGTGCCATGCGCTGTATGTGCGATGCGGTGGAATTATCCAACGCCAGTTCTGCAAAGCGAATGCCAGCCCGGTCAGCAGCAATGTCAACAAAACTGAAGCCAGACCCGCCTTGCTGTGAATCGAGCAGCTCTTTGAATTCACCAATGGCAAAACTTAATCCACTATCCGAAATGATTTTTAATGCTGCAGAAAAAATGAAATGCAGGCGTAAATCATTACGCCCTGCCAGTACGATATGCTTCTCGGCGGAAGGGCAGCGCTGAAAGGTTTTTTTATCAATCGCACCAACAACAGAATCAAAATTAGCGGACCCTAGAAATATAGCGAGCGCCAGTAATGCCGCTTGGTTTTCTTCTTCGGGTTTTTCGCCTGCAAGACTGCGTTTTTCAGCAAAAGAAAATGCGCTGCTTAGATAATAACCCAGTGGGACATCACCAATACCGCTGATTTTTTCATGAAATTCACACAGCATTTGATAATGGAGTTTGACGACGTTAGGGTCGCCCAGCAATGCCAGATCATCACGAATATTTTTAACGGTTCCTTTGGTTTTATTTATAGCTTGCCTTAACCCGATAACGGGGCGATACACAAGGTGTAATTTTGAGTTTTTAACCTGGATTGATTCTACGGCATTTATTAATGAAGTACCGATAGCCTCTTTATCTGACAGTATATTCAATAACGTTTCAGCGGCGGATAATGCCAGCGTTCCAGGGATTTCGAGACTCCCGATAGATACATTATTGATAATCAGAGCATTTGGTGACGGGTCGATGGTTATTGACAGGTTTATATAATCACCAAATGGGTTTTTGGGTACATGGAATGTGAAAGCCCCTTTAATGCCAATTGGTGTTACATTTGCCCGTCCTTTGAATCCCTTGAAACCACGCATAGCCAATGCGATGATGCCATTGATTTCATTTTGTGAAATTGTGATCTCGGATTGCTGCGAGGATGAGGGGTTGATTAAATCACCATAGAGTTGTCTGGCGATTTTCTTTATTTTGACCGCACTGTCGGCATCAACATTTTCTGTTTCTTTGACAAGCGCATATGAATCGCTGATGTATGTCAGTGTGATTAATGGAACAACAATAAATATTAATAGTGCTATTATACCGATGATAGCCAAAAAACCGGGCTTATAGCTGCGTTGTTTGTTTTTTCTGCTCATATGTTTGTTTCTGATACAAAATTCATCAAAATATCTTCATGCTGGCTAAGTGTAGCGTATCAAGCTGTTTAAATTAAGTCAGAGGTGTATCCATTAACTTAAATCTGTTTTATTGCGGTGGGCGGTGATATGCTTTGGGTTATAGCGTGTTCAGTGGCGCTGGGGGGATGGCTCCTCGTTATTTTGAAGTAGGTTGAATGTGATTTATTTCTGAGTCTATCCCGCTATTCTTTATTTAACAAATTTATCAAAATGATCATTTTCGTGATACGGCTACCCTGTTTTATTGTCCTTGGGAAACCCCAAAATATCACCTTATATCTAACTTTTTGTGAGCGCGATATTTTTAAATTTCATTGTCAACGGGTTATTCATGATGAAAGACAAAGGTATGGAAACACTGGTTTTTAAAATTGCATCAGAACCCTGGGAGTTCGAGGCGATACACACGTTAAATTATCAAACCTTTGTTGAGGAAATTCCTCAGCATAAAAGTAATAAAAATCACAAGCTGATTGATAAATTCCATAATCAGAATACATATGTAATATGTATACAGGGTTGTAAGTTATTGGGGATGATAGCAATTCGTGATAAACGTCCCTTTTCTCTGGATTATAAACTAAAAAATATAGAGTCTTATCTTCCCGGTTTTAAATCAATATTTGAAATACGTCTTTTGGCGGTTGCGAATGAATATCGTAATACAGTAATTTTTACAGGCATACTAAAAAAACTCTTTGAGCTTGCCTTGGAGCGTGGTTATGATTTGGGCATTATTTCCGGGACTACCCGACAAATAAAGTTATATCACCATATTGGCTTAAAGTCATTTGGTCCTTTGGTCGGAAAATCAAATGCACTCTATCAACCAATGTATATTACATTTGATCGTGCGATGGATTTTAAAGAGAACTCGTCTATTTTCAAAAATAAAAATACAATGATTGAAAAAAAGGTTGTTCTTAATTATTTGCCCGGCCCTGTATCTGTCGTTAAAGGGGTGGTGGAAGCGTATTCAGCCAAGTCTGATTCTCATCGTGGGCGTCAATTCATGAGAAATTTTGACAGTTTGAGGAAAACCCTGTGTGAGCGCGTCAACTCAGAAAAGGTTTATATCCTCATGGGGTCAGGAACACTGGCGAATGATATTATTTCTGCACAACTGTCTTTGCTGGCGGGCAAAGGGTTAGTGTTAATTAATGGTGAGTTTGGCAAGCGTCTTGAGGATCATGCCGCCCGGGCTAAATTGAATTATGAAACGTATAGTATAGCTGATGGACAAACTTTTGATATAAAAGAGTTGTCTGGAGTTATTCAGAAAAGCTCTGGTTATAGTTGGTTGTGGGCAGTGCATTGTGAAACATCAACGGGAGTGTTAAATGATGTGTCTTCACTTTATGACTTATGCAGACAACATAATATTAAATTATGTCTGGACAGTATAAGTGCTGTTGGATCTTGTCATGTTGATCTTGGCGGGATATATCTTGCCTCTGCTTCCAGTGGTAAAGGTATTGGGTCATTACCAGGGTTGGCATTGGTTTTTTCTGGTGAATATGCAATTTCCGATGGCAGACAATTTCCACGATATTTTGATCTTTCTCATTACGATCAGAAGAATGGTGTGCCGCATACTATTTCTTCCAACGCAATTTATGCATTGTCAGCAGCTATAGAAAATAGTGATTGGAGTCGAAGATTTGTAAATGTTAAACGATGGTCTGAACATTTTCGTGAAAAAATAGATAATTTGGGTTTTACTGTTCTTGCTGACATGTCATGTCGTGCTCCTCATATAACAACGATAATTTTGCCAGAAGATATTTCATCCATGGAGTTTGGACGAAAGATGCAGAGTGCAGGTTTTCTTATCAGTTATCGTAGTGAATACCTTCTTTATAAAAATTATATTCAAGTTTGTTTTATGGGGGAATGTGAGGAGCCAACAAATGAGTTTGTTAATTATTTGAGAAAGATAAAATACGATATAAAGTGGCGAGGTAGAGGGTGACAAAGGGGGTAATAAGATTGTTATGTATTATTCTCAGATAAGGTGTCGCCAGCAGTGTCATTAAGTTAATAAAACTGGTGTGCCGCAGGTTGGTGATGAGCTTGCGAACCCCAACGGAACCGACTCACTGTATGGGTGATACGCTTTCATTCAAAATAACCGAAAAAGTTATTGATCTTGAGCACCTTAGCCGCTCTCGCAACGGCTCAACTGATGTGTTAGGTTTAAGCAAGTATGAGTATGCGGGGGAAGCGCCTTCAGCTGCCTGCTTTAATCGTTCCTTGCCTGTCTCGAATCTGCACAGAGGTATAGTCCCCTCGCTTAAGTTTGAGCAGCAGGCAAGGACTGCTGATCATTTGTGCAACCATGGCATCGGCCGGGGGTTGTATCCAGTCCAGTGTCAGATGGGCCTGTCCCTGTGTGATGTGCAGGTTATCGGTCCTGTTTAGTGCGATTTGGTAGCCTAGCGTAGGACGTTGCCCCATTTCGACTAGCAGGGCTATGTCGTGTTGAAAATCCAGTTCCGGTAATGTCAGGGGCTTGCTACCGAGTATTGTGCCTTGAATTTGTTTAATGCTGGTTTCCAGTTGTTGGGCATTATCAATCCAGGTGAGGGAGGGCGTACTCTGGCTGCGGCCGCATTGCTGGCTTGCGTATAGTGCTTCAACAGCAGGTAGTTTGTCTTGCTGCTGAAGATGGTGCGTTTTTGGTTGGCAAGCGGCTACTAATGGTAGCAACAGCAAGGCGCACGCGATGGTGGCAGTAAATCGTATATTGTTGGACATGGTTACGGTGTTTGTTTGTCGGGTAAGCGACGGATGGCGATGCCGCGGAGCGGGCCTGCTGTTGTCGATAGACTTTGGTTTTGTAATCCCACGTTGAAGCCTGTGGTGAAATCCAGGCCGCTGTGCGTGTCATCAGCAGCAATGGTTTTAGGTTGAATCTGGGTGATATAAGCACCGCAGGCTTCGCCCGCATCACAAATGATGTTGTCGTTATTCTGGTCAGTGCCGGTAATGATGAGATAGTTTTGCCCGGCGGAGAAGTCAACGTTGTTGAACTGGAAATTGTAATTTCCGTTTTGAGCGCGGCCTGCCCATTGCTGGACTGAACTGCCGTTGTCGGCATTGAGCAGCAAAACATACTGATAACCGGCATCGGTACTGATGCCAGCGCCCCCGACTTGCTGGATGACGGGTACCGTAACGGTGTTGGCAGATGAAACGATGGTGATGTTGGCGGTATAGGTGCCTGTTGCCAACCCTGTTCTGTCCACCGTAATCTGGTAGCTACCGAGTTGGGTGGTGGCATCCACGGCATTGGCGGTCACTGTCAGCCAGGTGGCATCGTCGTTTACTGAGGTAACGGTGAGTTCACCAGAGTCACCATTGACCATTGACAGAGAGAGGCTGGTTTCATTGTTCCCGAAGTTCAGCGAGCTGGGAGATACGTTGAGGAACGGGGTGTCTGGATTGCTGCCAGGACTCTCCAGGAGGGCGGCTTCGTCCACGGCCTTGCGGGCATCAATCAGGCCATGGCCGAACTGGTTATCCCAGCCAGGGGTGCCTAGATCCTGAACAATTTTGCCGCTACTCAACAAACTGTCTACAGTGGCAGGTGTCAGGTTACTATAAACCGATTTCATCAATGCCACGACACCGGCCATATGGGGGGCCGCCATTGAGGTTCCCTGGTATTCGCTGTAGACATCAAGCTTGATGCCGTTACCGGAATCATCGCCAATGGTACTGAGGACGCCGTCAGGGCGACCGTCACCGTTAATATCCCGAGCGGCATTTCCGCCTGGTGCGGTAACATCAATGGCGGAGCCAAAGTTGGAATATCCAGCCAGTTGTTTATTGATATCGACTGCGCTGACAGATATCACGCCGTCGTAGCTGGCGGGGTAGGCGGGTGTGCTGGTACGGCTGTTACCGGCGGCGGCTACGATGACCATGCCGTCATTGCGGATCTGGGTAATGAGGTCTTGCATCTCCTGGATAAAAGGGCCACCACCAAGACTGAGATTAATGACATCGGCCTTTTGCGCAGGCACCGTGCCAGAGTCATTGCTTAAACCCGCAGCGTAACGTATTGCCTGGAAGATATCGTAGCCCGTGCCGCCGCCAACACCGAGAACACGCAAGGGCATGATTTTCACACCGGGTGCTACACCGGCTACACCAATCCCGCCGCCGCCAAAGCTGGTTGCTGCCGCGATAGTGCCGGCCACATGGGTGCCATGGAAAGAGCTTCTGCCACCGGGAGCCGCCTTGTCGCCGGGATCATCCGGGTTGTTATCGATGCCGGGTTCTCCGTCCTGAGAAATAGCGTTATCCCGGATGAAGTCGTACCCGCCATCGGTGGAAAACTGTCCCAACAGGTCGGGGTGATTGAGCAGCACACCGCTATCAATGACAGCCACGATGACATTGGCAGCGCCAGTGCTGACATCCCAGGCTCCGGGCAGGTTGATAAGCGGATAATGCCATTGGAATTTATAGTAGGGGTCGGTTGGCTCCAGCTGGGCTTGATAGATGTAGTTAGGTCCGGCGTATAGTACATCGTTGCGTTTGCGCAACGCTTTGATGACCTGAAGAGTGTCCATTTTCAACTGTTTTTCCGGGTCTGTCGAGCGGAATTGTCTCAGTGGGTCAGCATCCTTTTGTTTTGCAGTGATGCCCAGAGTACGAAAGCTTGCTTGACGTGCTTGCAGATCTCCCAGTCCCAGCAACATGGCACGGTTGTTGGCACCGGCTTTGGCCCGCAAGCCAAGGCTGGCTGCCCGGGTTGTGGGAGTCTGGTTAGACTTTGAGTTTAGGTTATCACCCCTGAAGCGCACGATGATTTCACCCGGCACAAAAGGGTCTGTTAATACCAGTCTGCCGGTTGTGTGTGCTGCTGTGTTTTGCGCACTCTGACCTACCACCAGGGCGTAATTCGAGTAACCGTCATTGGGGTTATCGGGATCATTGAAAGCATAGACCTCGATGATATAATTTCCGGCTTCGGCAACGGTGAGGGTTTCTGTCTTGCCGGTACCTCTCGACATATTGTCAGGGTTGTCCAGATCAATGCTGCCATCGTCCTTGTATAAGTACAGGTCCAGGTCGCCTGTGGTGTGATCGGCGATGTTGAGAGTGATGCTCTGGTTTGCGGCCAGGCTGATGCTGAAGAAGTCCATACGATCACCAGATGAACGCGAACGACCGGTATAACCCGTTCCAGCTACATTCACGTAACCTCCCAGCATCACCGGGTTGGGAATCGATTGGGCTTGATCGGGGGTGTTGTTGGCCGTGTAGGGGGCGTTGGGATCGTTAATGTCACTGTCAGCCACGGAACCTGCGGCGCTGCTCACGGTGCCGCTGAGGGTAGCGCCCTTCGGACTTGAATCTCCGCTTTTGTCAAAGCAGCCGCTGAGAATGCCAAGCAGACTGACCAATAACAAGACGTGTTTCAGTACCGGACAAATAACACCACTGCGTGGCACAACGCTGTTGCTTTTCCCGGACATCAAACATCCCCTTTTTTAGTTTCAACCAGCTGAAACCTGTTTCAAAATTGTTACCTGAATACAGCAAGCGGTTGTGTTTGTGCAATGCGCTACATCAAACATTTCAGGTGCGATATTGATTCGTAGAACGAATAGTGACGTTGAGGGTAATTCCTATAGTCATTGCTGAAAAGTGTCATATTGCCAGTATGGATCAGGTGCATGTGCCGAGCGAGTGCGAGCACTTGCCGTGTCCATGTGTCACTTTGCGTCCAAACCGGACGTCGCTTGAACAGACGTCCGGCTCGTTGAATGACTATTTTTTCTGTTCGATTTTTGCCGTCTCACGCAGGCTGCCGATGTAGGTTTCGATCAGCTCGTTTTGCAGGCCCACACGGATTTGCTCTCTGACTTCATCAAATGAGGGTGGATTTACCAGTCGCGTATCTTCCAGCAGGATGACATGCCAGCCAAACTGGGTTTTTACCGGTGTTTTGCTGTAGCTGCCTTTTTCAAGTTTGTTGGCGGCATCTGAAAAGGGTTTGACCATTTGCTCGGTTGAAAACCAGCCGAGGTCGCCACCATCTCCGGCACTGGGGCCGGTGGATTTTTTGCTGGCCAGAGTGGCAAAATCTGCACCTTTGTCCAGTTCGGCGATCACCGTCTTGGCGTCATCTTCATTTTCTAACAGGATATGGCGGGCTTTGAGTTCTTTGCCACCCAATTCACCTTTGCGGTTTTCGTATTCTTTTTTCAGTTCTTCATCGCTTACCGCAAATCTATCTGATGAACGATTCAACATGCTGCTGGCGATAAGGTTGACTCGCTGATGTGCGACTTCGTTGATGATGGCAGGCGTCTGGTCGATGCCGATGCTGACGGCATCCTGATAAATCAGTTCACGATTGATCAGCTCTTCAATTAACGCGGCACGTTGCTGACCTTTGGGCATTGTGGGTGGCAAACCACGTTGACCGGCATAACGCTTGAGTGTCCATTCAGTAATATTGGCACCGTTAACAATAGCAACGATGTCTTTATCGGCGGCCAGTGTGATGCTGGCAGTGCCTGCAAAAACAGTGGTGGCGGCAAAAAAAATGACGGCCAATGTGCGGGGAGTCGATTTCACGTTATGTCCTTTCTTTAATTGTTCAATTCTTCAGGTGTCAGTGCCTTGATGCTCAAGGCATGGATGTCAGTATTCATGGCATCGCCCAGCGCATCATAAACCATGCGATGTCGTGCCAGCATGTTTTTTCCGGCAAAAGCGGTAGACACGATGGTGGCCACAAAGTGCCCGCCGCCACTGCGTGCGCCAGGGTGGCCGGCATGCAGGTGGCTTTCGTCGATAATGTCCAGTTGCTCGGGGGAAAAGGCCGCAGTCAGTTTTTCGCGGATCATATCAATACGTTCGCTCATGCTGTTTTTCTCATGGGGTTTATAATATAAAAAAGGTAATTTTTTACAATGATTGGGGAAAGACTTTTTTAAAGGGTTTTACGGTGACTTTATCGTATACATCGGCGGTCACGTAAGGGTCGGCGTTGGCCCATTGCTGTGCATCGTCCAGTGACGGGAATTCTGCAACCACCAGACTGCCGCTGAAACCGGCCGGGCCAGGGTCTTCACTGTCGATGGCGGGGTGAGGTCCGGCAAGCAGCAATCGACCTTCACTTTGTAATGCGGTGAGTCTTTCCAGGTGTGCCGACCGCGCCTGCAAACGGCGTTCAAGGCTGTCTTTCTGATCTTCACTGATGATGGCATAAAGCATAGTGGTTTAATCCTCTTCCGTCCGGGGCGCTTTTTCAGGCAGCTCATCCTGTAAATATTTTGTGAGATAAAACCCTTGTGCAACAAGAAAGACGAGGGTGAGCCCCATCATGCCAAACATTTTGAAATTGACCCAGGTGTCAGTGTCAAAATTGGCCATAACGTACCAGTTGGCAAAACCCAGGGCGACAAAAAAAATGGCCCAGGATGCATTCAAACGTACCCAGACAAAATCCGGCAATGTGAGGCTGGTGCCCATCATGCGCTGAACGATGGTTTTGTTACCAATATACTGGCTGCCGATGAAAACAGCAGCAAACAGCCAGTTGATGACGGTTGGCTTCCATTTGATAAAGGCTTCGTCCTGCAAGAACAGGGTGAGCCCACCGAAGACCGCGATTAATACCAGGGTCACCAGGTGGCTGGTCTCAAAACGTCGGTGTTTTAGCCAGTAAAGACCGACCTGCAAAAAACTTGCGGCGATAGCCACAGCCGTAGCGACGAAAATACCTTCCAGTTTGTAAGCGATGAAAAATAGCAAAATAGGGAAAAAATCAAAAAGGAATTTCATGTGGCGCGCTTACCGATGGTTAATGGTGGTGGACAAGGGGCGTTAATTTAACACAATGTTACGGTGCTTTGTCACACCTCAGGAGTAGGGCTCTGTTAGAATAGCGGGCTTATGTCTACATCCGACGCTCTTCATTTCGATTTACACAGCCATAGCACGCTGTCCGATGGCACTCTCAGCCCGGAGGCATTGGTACGCCGCGCTCATGCGCAAGGCGTGGATATACTGGCGCTCACCGATCATGATGTCACCGACGGGCTGGCCGAAGCGGCTGTCACTGCGGCAGAAGTAGGGCTGCATTTGGTATCAGGCGTCGAAATTTCAGTGACCTGGAGTGGCGTGACTTTTCATATCGTGGGGTTGAATGTTGATCCCGAGCATATCGGCTTGCAAACCGGGCTGGCTAAACTGCGGGCCACCCGCGCCGGACGCGGTGAAGAGATCGCTCGGCGCTTGGAAAAACACGGCATCGAAGGCGCGCTGGCGGGCGCACAGGCTTTTGCCACGGGGCCCATTCTCAGTCGTACGCATTTTGCCCGTTTTCTGGTGGAGGCTGGATACGCCAAGGATATGCGCAAGGTATTCAAGAAATTTCTGGTGCATAACCGGCCTGGTTACGTCCCCGGTGAATGGGCGACGCTGGAAGAAGCCGTGGGCTGGATTCGTGATGCTGGTGGACAGGCGGTGATCGCTCACCCGGCGCGTTATCGCGTCAGCGCCACCCGTTTGCGACAGTTCATAGAAAGCTTTAAAGATTGTGGTGGTGTCGGCATTGAAGTGGTTTCCGGCAGTCACTCGGCGAGTGATGCTGCGGGCATGGCACAATATGCCAAACGCTACGAACTGCTGGCTTCTTGTGGTTCGGACTACCATGGCCCTGAACAATCCTGGCAGGAGTTGGGTCGGCCCATGCCATTACCGGATGGCTGTGTACCGATCTGGAAAGAGTGGTCGATGGACTGGGAGGAAAACACATGAGCCAGTTTTTTCAAATTCATCCCGATAACCCCCAACAGCGGTTGATCGACAAAGCGGTTGAGATTATTAATGGTGGTGGGGTTATCGTTTATCCTACCGACTCGGGTTATGCCCTCGGTTGCCATCCTGGCGACAAAGCCGCCATGGAACGCATCCGCAGTATTAGACAAGTGGATACCAAGCATAATTTTACCCTGGTGTGTCGGGATCTTTCTGAGATTGCGCTTTATGCCAAGGTGGAAAACAGCGTTTATCGGCTTATTAAAAATCACACGCCGGGGCCATACACTTTTATTCTTAAGGCCACCAAAGAAGTGCCGCGCCGTCTGCAAAACCCTAAGCGTAAAACCATTGGTCTGCGCGTGCCGGATAATCGTATTGCTCAGGCATTGTTGGAAACCCTCAGCGAACCCCTGATGAGTTCCACGCTGATTTTGCCCGGTGATGATATGCCGCTTACTGATCCTTACGATATTCGTGACACGTTGGAGCATAGCCTGGATTTGGTGATCGATGGTGGCTACTGTGGCTTTGAACCCACTACCGTCGTGGAATTCACCGATGATGTGCCCGTAGTAGTGAGACGGGGGCAGGGATCAGTGGATATGCTGGTGGATTTGTAACTGAAAGTGGCAGGGTATCATTCTATTAAGGAGCGTTTTTAGCCGGAATCCAGAGGCTTAACTTCCCCGGACAAGCGTTCCAGCTATATTTAGTGGTGCTGAATTTAGTGGTGCTGACAAATGGCGCGTTATGAACGCAGAGCTCACAGAGACGCAAAGGGCGCAGAGAAAAGACTAAAAATGCTGTGTTCTCTGCGTTAAATATCCAGTGATTTTTAGCACTTTATTCAATAATCGACCCAGTTTCAGCTTGCTTTTGGTTTTTTTGATGGCTGTGCTAAAAGTGTTTTTTTACGCTGGTAATCTTCGCACTTTTTCTAGTTTTTAAAAACTCCCGCACGAATCAAAAGATAATCTGAGCGGTCACGGTATATTTGAAAAACCAAGCTGAGCAGTTGCTATTTCGAGTATCAGATGACGTATTTTGTTTTCCGTATTATGTTGAAAATTACCGAAAGCCAACTAAAGGGTTGGTTGTTTGAGTGGGTAATGCTAGTTTGAATTCAGGAGTAATCGGTTTTACAAAAAATAATCTGATATGGCAAATGCGTACAAAAACTTAGTAAAGCTGTAAATAAAGCAGCCTGAAAATTTGCAGATGAAAATATCCATAATCTGACAGAAAATACTAGGGGGGAATTATGTATCTCATTACAAATCGTGAAATAAATACAAAGAAAAAGGGGCTGGATATCTTTGGTAAAAAACCCAATACCAAGGGCGCACAGGAAATCACGCTTGTCGAAGTACAAAAAAGGGGTAAGTCATGGGTTTCAAAGCCGGTTACAGACAACCTTTCTCCACAAGAAATTAAAGAACTCAAAAAAAAATACAAAATTGATATTGATGTTAATGATGAATGGCATGGGAGCCTCAAAGTTGCCTGTGAAATATTTGAAATGGCGATGGAAAAAGAGAAAAGCATTCTTTTCTTTGTGCATGGTTACAATAATGACGTAAAAGATGTTGTAAAGGCCGCCCAGGATATTGAACAGTTATACGATGTTATTGTTATTCCTTTTACATGGCCGGCAAACGGGGGCGGTGCGATATCAGGCGCTACCTCGTATTCAAGTGACAAGGCAGATGGGCGGCAATCCGCGAGCGCCTTCAACCGTGTGGTTGGAAAAATACAGTATTATCATTCGCTGTTGACCAAGGCACGGCGTGACAATATTTGGCAAAGAGCCGAAAAGAAATATCCTGACAATAGCGCGGCAGCCAAAGAATATTATACTGAATTACAGGAAAAAAGCTGTCAAACAAAACTGTCTTTGCTCTGCCACAGTATGGGCAACTATGTGCTAAAACACACGTTGATGACAACAGACAGCCTTACCCGGGGTTTGGTCTTTGATAATGTTTGTCTGGTCGCCGCAGATACCAATAACAAAAACCACAAAGACTGGGTCAGCAAGCTGGATGTCAGGAATCGTTGTTACGTTGTTATCAATGAAAGTGATAGCGCACTTGCTGCATCACGTATCAAACCCGGTGATGAACAGTTGGCGCGTCTGGGGCATTACACAAGAAAATTAAATTCGTCTAATGCCTATTATATTGATGTTACCGGGGCTGATAATGTTGATAGAGAGCATACCTATTTTAAAGGGGACTCTGTCAAAGACAATACTGTGCTCAGGGGGCTTTTTGAAGGAATGTTCACCGGCAAGTCTGTTGAAGACACGTTGGAATATCAAGTAGATAAGAATACCTATGTGATTGGTAACGCCGGGTAAATTCCTCCATGACCATTTTTTTATTCTTGTCAGTGTCAGAGGCTGTTAAAGAGCATGCATCTTTCAAAAGACAGCATGCCTCAACACTACCTGTGATCGATTCAGGTTAAATTTCATCACCCGGCAATTGAGTCAGCACTTCGTAACCGTCTTCCGTTACCAGCAGGGTATGCTCCCACTGGGCGGAGAGGCTGCGGTCTTTGGTGACCACGGTCCATTTATCCGGCATCAGCCTTACATGGCGCTTGCCCGCGTTAATCATGGGTTCGATAGTGAATGTCATGCCCGGCTCCAGGATAACGCCAGTGCCTGCGTCACCGTAGTGCAGCACTTGCGGTTCTTCATGGAAGACTTTGCCGATACCGTGGCCGCAATATTCCCGTACTACGGAAAAATGGTTGGCTTCGGCGTGTTTCTGGATACTGTGGCCGATGTCACCGAGGTGGATGCCGGGTTTGACCATTTCCACACCCAGTCTCATGCATTCGTGGCTGATACGGCACAGACGCTCGGCGAGAATAGAAGGCTTGCCGACGAAAAACATCTTACTGGTATCGCCGTGGTAGCCGTCTTTGATGATGGTAACGTCAATATTGACGATGTCACCATTTTTAAGCTTTTTGGCACTGGGAATGCCATGGCAGATCTGATTATTCACTGAGGTGCAGATGGATTTGGGGAAACCATGGTAATTGAGCGGGGCGGGGATGGCCTGCTGCTCGTTGATGGTGTAGTCGTGGCAAATCTGGTTCAGTTCGTTGGTGGTGATGCCGGGCTGGATGTGCGGGGCGATCATACGTAGTTGTTCCGCGGCCAGTTGACCGGCGGTGCGCATTTTTTCGATATCTTCAGGGGTCTTCAGGGTAATGCCCATAATAGTTTCCTGCTGTATGTCAGCCGTGGATCAGGTGCAAATAATGGTCTCTTTTGAGGCCAAAATCAGTTATCTGATTGTTGAAAAAGGCCGCATATGGTATAAAGCCCGCGCCATTAAGGCAATCACTGGGGAAATCGCGGATAAAGTGGCTTTGTTGTCCTGTCCGTTTCCCCTGAATCCGCACACGTATCGACACGTGTACCAGGGTGCCCGGACCGGGGTTTTTCCGGCAAGGGTTGGTACATGGGATGCGTGGAGGTTTAACCCATACAATCAGGAGTAGCACATGTCTCAAGTGACCATGCGTCAAATGCTGGAGGCCGGAGTTCATTTCGGTCACCAAACCCGTTTCTGGAACCCCAAGATGGCTCCGTACATCTTCGGCGAACGCAACAAAATTCATATCGTTAATCTGGAAAAAACCCTGCCTCTGTATAAAGATGCGACCAATTTTCTGAGCAAATTGGCTGCCGGAAAAGGCAAGGTACTGTTTGTCGGCACCAAACGCGCCGCTCGCGACAGCGTCAAAGAACATGCGGATCGTGCAGGCATGCCTTATGTGAACCATCGCTGGTTGGGCGGTATGCTGACCAACTTCAATACCGTCAAACGTTCCATCAAGCGCTTGAAAGAGTTGGAAGCTATGGCTGCTGACGGCCGCTTCGCCAAGCTCAGCAAAAAAGAAGCCTTGATGCTGACCCGCGAGCAGGAAAAGCTGGAGCGTAGCCTGGGCGGTATTAAAGACATGAACGGTTTACCGGATGCCGTGCTGATTATTGATGTTGGCCATGAAAAAATTGCGGTATCCGAAGCACGCAAGCTGGGCATTCCGGTAGTGGGCATTGTGGATACCAACACCAATCCGGATGGCGTTGATTACGTGATTCCGGGTAACGATGATGCCATGCGTGCCATCCAGTTGTATGTGCGCGGTGTGGCCGATGCTATCGTGGAAAGTCGATCTGCTGCCTTACAGCCTCGGGGCGACGATGGCTTTGTGGAAGTGACGGCGGCTGAGGCAGCTGAAGCTGAAGCAGCGGCTCCCGAAGTCGTCGCGCCTGAAACTGCGGTACCCGCAGCGGCAGCAGCAGCGGAATAATTTCTACTGCGAAATCCTTTTTTGTTTTCTGCATGTTGCAGTAACCGGGAAAGGACGGAAAAAATACAACGAAAAGATTGCTGGCCGGGGGTACCTCGCCAGTGATTTTTTGGTATGTGAGGGTATGTGGTGTATACGCAGCCTTCATGTGCGATCAGAACCAACGACATTCGAGGAACGACGACAATGGCAATTACTGCTGCGTTAGTAAAAGAACTGCGTGAGCGTACCGGCTCCGGTATGATGGAATGCAAAAAGGCATTAGTGGAAGTGGACGGCGATATTGATGCCGCCATCGAGCTGATGCGTAAAAGTGGTGCTGCCAAGGCTGACAAAAAAGCGGGGCGTGTTGCGGCTGAAGGCCTGGTGGTGTTCAGGGCCAGCGCTGATGGAAAAAGCGCCGCAATGGTGGAAGTGAACTGCGAAACTGATTTTGTCACCAAGGGTGATGACTTCCTGAATTTTTCGGCGGCTGTGGCGCAGGTTACTCTGGATCAGAAACCGACGGACATCGATGCTTTGTTGGCATTGAGTATGGATGATGGCGAAACGGTCGCGAATGCGACCAAAAACCTGATTGCCAAGGTGGGTGAAAACATGAATGTGCGTCGGTTTGTGTGTAAAACCACAGACGGTGTGCTGGGTTGTTATTTACACGGTGGCCGTATTGGTGTCCTGGTGGAATTACAGGGGGGTAATGAAGCCTTGGCCAAAGATATCGCCATGCATGTGGCGGCGAGCAATCCTGCCTGCGTGTCTGAAGCTGACGTTGATCCCGAATTAATCGAAAAAGAGAAAGCTATTTTTGCTGCGCAGGCCGCTGAAAGTGGCAAGCCACCGGAAATCGTCGAAAAAATGGTCGGTGGACGCATCAAAAAATTCCTCAAGGAAATCACGCTGACAGGACAACCTTTTGTGAAAGACCCGGACCAAACTGTGGAGCAATTGTTGAAAGCTGCTGGTGCGACCGTGGTGGGTTTTGACCGTATGGAAGTGGGCGAAGGCATCGAAAAGAAAGTCGAAAACTTTGCGGAAGAAGTGATGGCCCAGGCCCAGGGTGGTTAATATCCGGCGCGAAGTTATTCGTGTTATTTATTGAGAAAGAGCAAGGAGCGTTGCTCCATCAACACATTACATTATTAAAAGGTACAGATCAGCGAATGACAGACGAAAAGGCGACAACGGTTTACAAACGCATCCTGCTTAAATTAAGTGGCGAGGCTTTAATGGGTGATGCCGAGTTTGGTATTGATCCCGCCGTTATCGACCGAACCTCTGTTGAGATCCAGGAGTTGGTGGACGCAGGCATTGAAGTGGCACTGGTGATTGGCGGCGGGAATATTTTTCGTGGCGTCAGCCTCGCCGCCAATGGCCTGAATCGGACCACTGGTGATTACATGGGCATGCTGGCCACGGTGATTAACGCACTCTCTATGCAGGACGCACTGGAACGACATGGTATGCAGGTGCGGGTGATGTCGGCGCTGCCTATTGATACGGTGTGTGAGCCTTACATCCAGCGTCGCGCTGTGCGACATCTGGAAAAGGGCCGGGTGGTGATTTTTGCCGCCGGAACCGGTAGCCCGTTTTTTACCACGGATTCTGCCGCCAGCCTGCGGGGCATTGAAATCGGTGCCGATGTGGTATTGAAAGCCACTAAGGTGGATGGCGTGTATTCCGCAGATCCTATGAAGGACAAAGATGCCACCTTGTACAGCGCTCTGGGTTATGACGAAGTGCTGGCTAAAGGGCTGGCGGTAATGGATGCTACGGCGATTGCCTTGTGTCGTGATCAATCCATGCCGGTGCGTGTTTTTAATATGAACAAACCGGGCGCGCTGATGGGTATTATGCGCGGTTCAAATGAAGGTACTTTGGTTAAGTAGGTACCTTGCTCAAGTAGATACGTTGGTTAAATAAAACGCAAAAAATACAGATTAACCAGGGAAAGCAAATGATTGACGAAATTCAGCAGGATGCAGACACCCGTATGGGAAAAAGCATTGAAGCCCTGAAAAATGCACTGAGAAAATTGCGCACCGGGCGCGCGCATACCAGTTTGCTGGATCACATTACAGTAGATTATTACGGTACGGAAACAGCGCTGAATCAAGTGGCAACAGTGAGTGTTGCTGATGCGCGTATGTTGACAGTGACTCCCTGGGAAAAAAACATGGTGCAGGCCGTGGAAAAGGCCATTATAACCTCTGATCTGGGCCTGAATCCGGCCACCTCGGGCACGGTGATTCGTGTGCCTCTACCCGCATTGACCGAGGAACGCCGTCGTGACATGACCAAAGTGGTGCGTGCCGAAGGTGAACATGCCAAGGTGGCGATTCGTAATATCCGTCGTGATGCCAACAGTGATTTCAAAGAATTACTGAAAGAAAAAGAGATTACCGAAGACGAAGAGCGTCAGGCTGAAGCGGCTATTCAAAAACTGACAGACAAACGAATCACTGAGGTGGATGTATTACTGGAGGCAAAAGAAAAAGATTTGATGGAATTGTAATTTTCCATTTTCTTTATTTTACTGGCCTTTATTCAATGAGTGAGCTTCTCGTGTCATCACGCTATCCTCTCTTTGTACCACTTGCCGCCCAATGGCGGCGTATTAGTGATGTAGGTTTGTGATGGTAAACGATATCCCCTCTGACGCATCTTCTTCTGCACTTTCTGCCGGAAAGCAAAACATCCCCCGACATGTTGCCATTATCATGGACGGCAATGGACGCTGGGCGGAAAAACGGAATCAGCCTCGTATTATGGGACATCGTGCCGGTGTGGAAGCGGTGCGTGGTGTGGTGGAGGGCTGCGCAAAAGGAGGCGTTGAAGTATTGACGCTGTTTGCCTTTAGCAGTGAGAACTGGCGTCGCCCAAAACAGGAAGTGGGTCTGCTCATGGAGTTGTTCATGACGGCACTAGGGCGAGAGGTGAAGCGTCTGCACAAAAATAATGTGCGATTGCGGGTGGTTGGTGACATCAAGGGATTCAACAAAGCGCTGCAAAAACGCATTGCAGAAGCACAGGTACTCACACAGAATAACTCCGGCCTGACGGTCGTCGTAGCGGCTAACTATGGGGGGCGTTGGGATATTACCCAGGCGGCAAAATCGCTTGCCACTCAAGTGCAAGCCGGGCAATTGAGCGTGGATGACATTACGCCGGAACGCATGGCTGACGGTATGTGTCTGGCGGATTTGCCAGAGCCGGATTTGTTTATTCGCACCGGTGGTGAAAGCCGCAT
Source organism: Gammaproteobacteria bacterium (assembly GCA_015487095.1). Classification (GTDB taxonomy): domain Bacteria; phylum Pseudomonadota; class Gammaproteobacteria; order SZUA-152; family SZUA-152; genus SZUA-152. Next base: position 19,660 of record WFQM01000220.1, read on the forward strand.
CAGCAATTTTCTGTTATGGCAGTTGGCTTATACCGAATTTTATTTCAGTGATATTTTATGGCCGGATTTTAATATTGATGCGTTGAACGATGCCATTGCTTCATTTGCCACCCGACAGCGCCGTTTTGGTCGTACCGGCCAACAGGTTGAACAGAATAGCAAGGTCTGCGAACCGGAATGCTGAAACAGCGCCTGATTACGGCCGCCATTCTGGTACCCCTGGTGGTGTGGGGTATTCTGGGTCTGCCGACATCTTATCTTTCCTTGGTGCTTGCCCTGTTTATTGTACAGGGTGCCTGGGAATGGACGGGCTTTATGCAATTGAAAGTGATTTGGCAACGTGTTCTTTATGTTGCGGTGGTGACGCTGGGTCTGGCCTGCATCTGGTTTTTCCAACAAGACTCTTTTCTGGCGGGTGCTAATACCGACTGGCTGGCTTTACCCATACTGAGTCTGTTTTGGTGGTTGTTGGCAACAGTGTGGGTATTGAGTTACCCGCGTACGGTGCAGCGTTGGTCATCACAGGCGGTACTGGTGCTGATTGGTTTGTTGGTATTGTTGCCTACCTGGCTGGCGGTGGTGGGGTTGCACGCCAGTGGTGAGCAGGGGCCGTTGTTGGTGATGTATCTGTTAAGTCTTATCTGGGTGGCGGATTCCGGTGCCTATTTTGGTGGTCGGGCATGGGGCAAGCGTAAATTGGCACCGGCGGTGAGCCCGGGGAAGACCTGGGAAGGTGTGGGTAGTGCGATGGCCATCAGCACGCTTTACGCCATTGCAGCGGCTCAGGTTTTGGGGCTGCCCGGGAACCTGTGGCCGGTATTCGTTGTCTTGTCGCTGGTGACGGTTGTTTTTTCCGTGCTGGGGGATCTTACCGAAAGCATGTTTAAGCGCCACGCCGGGATTAAAGACAGTGGCACCTTGTTACCCGGACATGGTGGTGTATTGGATCGCATCGACAGCGTCACCGCAGCCGCGCCCATTTTTGTGGTGGGACTTTGGTTGACGGGGTTAACCGGAACCAGTCTCACGTGATGGCCGTTATTCCCACGGGCCCGATTGGTGTCACCGTTTTAGGTGCCACCGGCTCTATCGGCGTCAGTACACTGGATGTGATTGCCCGGCACCCTGAGCGTTATCGCGTGGTGGCATTAACCGCAAATACACAGGTTGATCGACTGTTTGAACAATGTCGAGCCTTTGCGCCGGAGTATGCTGTGCTGGCTGATGCCACTGCCGCAGAGCAGTTGCAACAACGATTGCGTGCCGCCGGGCTGGAAACCACGGTGTTAAGTGGGGTAGATAGCCTGGAGATGGTGGCGGCGCTGGAACAAACCCGACAGGTGATGGCGGCTATTGTAGGTGCAGCTGGATTGCGCCCGACACTGGCTGCCGCGTATGCCGGAAAACGTATTTTGCTGGCAAATAAAGAAGCGTTGGTGATGTCGGGGAAAATATTAATGGATGCCGTGCGGGAAAACGATGCTGAGCTGCTACCTATCGACAGCGAACACAATGCTATTTTCCAAAGCCTGCCGGGTGGATATTCCTGTGCGCAAGTGCCGCGTGAATTGCAGGCTTTGGGTGTGCAAAAGATATTGTTAACAGCATCGGGTGGGCCATTTCGCACTATGGATAAAGCCCGGCTGGAATCCGTTACCCCGGAGCAGGCCTGCGCACATCCCAACTGGAGCATGGGTCAAAAGATTTCCGTGGATTCGGCCACGATGATGAACAAAGGGCTGGAAGTGATTGAGGCATGCTGGTTATTTAATACCAAACCGGAACAGATCCAGGTGGTGATTCATCCGCAAAGTATTGTGCATTCCATGGTGAGTTATAACGATGGTTCGGTTTTGGCGCAGATGGGTAATCCAGACATGCGCACCCCCATTGCCCATGCCATGGCCTGGCCTGAGCGTATGGTATCCGGTGTTGCTGCATTGAACTTGTTTGAAGTGGCGCAATTGGATTTTGAACGGCCGGATATGACACGTTTTCCCTGCTTGCAGTTGGCGTACACGGCGGGTGAAGCAGGGGGGACCGGGCCTGCCATTTTGAATGCGGCGAATGAGATTGCGGTGCAAAGTTTTCTGGATAAAAAAATACGTTTCACGGATATTCCCAATATTATTTCCCGGACAATGGAGCAAAGCACGATTGAAAATGGCGAGACTCTGGGGGCAGTATTGGCCGCTGATGCTGCTGCACGCGAAATGGCGACGGCATGGGTGTTATCGACAGCGGCATCGGGAGACCTGAAATGAGTACATTTATAACGTCAGCGCTGGCGCTGATTGTGACACTGGGCATATTGATTGCCTTCCATGAGTTTGGTCATTTCTGGACGGCGCGCAAGCTGGGTGTGAAGGTGCTGCGCTTTTCAATTGGCTTTGGCAAACCGTTATGGTTGCGGCGTTACGGGCCCGATCAAACTGAGTTTGTGATTGCCGCTATCCCCTTGGGTGGTTTTGTAAAAATGCTCGATGAGCGCGAAAATGAGGTGCCCGAAGAAGAGGCGCATCGCGCCTTTAACCGACAGTCAGTGTGGCGTCGTTTTGCCATTGTGGCGGCGGGGCCGATTTTCAATTTTATTTTTGCCATAGCGGCTTTTTGGCTGATGTACCTGATTGGTGTGCCAGGGGTTGCTCCCATTATTGGTGAAGTAAAACCGGATAGCCCTGCTGCGGTGGCAGGCTTTCATGTGGGGGACCGCATTACCGAAGTGAATGGCACACAAACGCCGACCTGGGCAGTGGTGCGTATTAATATGCTGGATGCGGCACTGGGCGATGATGATATTGCCGTGCGTGTAGAAGACGCTGATGGCAACACACAGCAGTTGCAGTTGTCATTGCTCGGAGTGCCGAGTGAAGTCAAACAAAAAAACCTGTTGGGGCATTTGGGCGTTTTGCCGGTTCGTCCTGTATTGCCTGCGACACTGGGCGAGTTGTCACCCGATGGGCCAGCAGCTTTGTCAGGGCTTAAAACGGGCGACCATATTTTGCGTGTCGATGACGAGACAGTGACCGACTGGATGGCGTTGGTGGATGTGGTGCGTGCGCATCCTGATCAGGCATTGGATATTGAATTTGAGCGCAATGGTGTGGTGCAGTCGCTCAGGGTAAAAACGGCCAGCCACCAAACAGACACAGAGACCATCGGCCGTATTGGTGCAGCACCGTTACCGCCCGGGCCGTTACCACCTGAGCTGATGGCGCGTGAAGAATATTCCCTGTTTGAGGGAGTGGGCGTTGCGGTAGCAAAGACCTGGCAGTTGTCGTCATTAACGCTGCGCATGATCGGAAAAATGATTGTGGGTGAAGTATCCGTTAAAAATCTCAGCGGCCCGATTACCATTGCCACTTATGCAGGTTATACCGCAAGTGCCGGTGTAACGGCTTTTTTGTATTTTCTGGCAGTGGTTAGCATCAGTCTGGGTGTGCTTAATTTACTGCCCATACCGCTGCTGGATGGTGGCCACCTGATGTATTACCTGGTGGAAATGGTGAAAGGAAAGCCTCTGTCTGATGCGGTGCAACTTAAGTTGCAACATGTCGGTATTGCCTTTTTATTCATGCTGATGAGTCTGGCGTTGTATAACGATGTTATGCGCTTGTTTACGGATTGATTTGTTCTGAGGTAGAAAATTGAGCATTAAGTTGGGCAGTAGATTAAGCATTGTTTTACATAAAAAATGGCCGTGTTTAGTGAGCGCGATTCTGTTCGCCATGCTGAGTGGGTCAGTGTGGGCGTTTGAGCGGTTTGTGGTGCAGGATATTCAGGTTATGGGTTTGCAGCGCATCTCTTTGGGCACTACGTTCAATTATCTGCCCATCAAAGTGGGAGAGTCGCTGGACGATGCCGGGGCGAGCGCGGTTATTCAGGCTTTATACAAAACCGGTTTTTTTGAAGATATTCAGCTGGCGCGTGAAGATGATGTGCTGATTATTCATGTTGAAGAACGTCCCTCAATTGCCAAAATCGAGGTTTTTGGTAATGAAGACCTTGATACAGAAGATCTTAATACCGCGCTGAAAACCATTGGTCTGACAGAAGGGCGTATTTTTAATCGTTCACTATTGGATCAAATCGAACAGGAACTGCATCAACAATATTTCAGTCTGGGTAAG